>NZ_JAKRGC010000029.1 GCF_022347745.1 Streptomyces sp. OfavH-34-F | reverse complement strand
CAGTTCGATCCGCCCGCCCGCCTGCCCGGGCGCGTCCGGCGCGGCCGGCTCGGGCACGGGCAGCAGCGCGGCCGCGAGGAGGCCGAGGCCGAAGGCGACCACGCCCACCCCGAGGGCGGCGGCCAGGTGCCACAGGGGGAAGGTGACGTCCTGTCCCCGGCCCTGCGCGTCCTCGACGGCGTCCACGTTGATCAGCAGCACGGCGGCCATGAGGTAGCCCAGGAACCCGGCCATGGCGTAGGCGAATCCGACGGTCGCCCGGTACGCCCTGGCGGTGAACCTGCCCCGCGCCACCAGGATTCCGGCCAGGAGACCGACGCCGAGCAGGAGCACGGTGGTGACGACGACGTACGAGGTCCGGCCCGCGTAGTCGTCGGCCCGGCCGTTGCCCACGAAATGGCTGGCCAGCCGCGCGGGCAGCCGGTCCCGGCGGGTGGCGAAGAGGAGCAGGTCGACGGCGAGCGCGAGCAGGAACGGCAGCGCGGCAAGGGCGGCGCGGCCGATGGATCGACGGTTCATGAAAACCTCCATTGTTTGCATGCTAATAGAACAATGAAGGTGAGAACAAGGGCGGGCCGGTGGTGACGGGAGGAGCGGAGCCGGAAAGAGGCCGGTCGGCTGGAGTGCGCCGGGCGGGGCACGCCCGGCGCGGGTCGCGCGGGACGGTCAGGCGGTTTCGAGGGGGAACGCTCCCCGGTGGCCGGTGCCCGCGCCCTCCGAGGGCCTGGGCTCGAACTCCCGGCAGCTCCAGACCTCCTGGACGAAACCGGTGCGCCGGTCCCACAGTCCGATCAGGTCCTGTTCGCCGGCCGCGCCCCGGTACTCCTCCTTGGCGCCCCGGAAACAGGCGAGGCCGCCGGAGAGGCCGCGGCCCCGGTCCGGGGCCGGGAAGTAGTCGGAGAACGCGCAGGCTATACAGGTCCGCAGGTGGACTCCGGGCGGCAGCTCCCGCTGGATCGTGGCCAGCGCGGAGCCGAAGTCGCTCTCGGCCCGCTGCGAGCCGAAGGCCGCCCCGCCGAACCGGAGTTCGAGGTAGAGATACGGGTCGGGCCTGCGCAGCGACAGCAGGCAGCTGAGGGTCGCCTGGCGCTCCACCCCCTCCGCCATGACGGGGAACGGCAGATCCCACTCCAGGACGCAGTCCCCCAGCACCCCGTCCGTCAGCGCGAACATCCCGCTCTCCGCCGGGCCGGCCGCCACCGGGCGCAGACCGTCGAAGCTACCGCCCTCGAAGTCCACGCCCCTGACGCGGAGGCGGAGTTGCTGCCCGTCGGTGGTGAGGATGACGGCGTCGGAGCCCTGTCGGTCCCGGTACCACCCTGCCCACGACTCATCTGTCATGAGCAGGGACTGTAGCCCCTGCCTCCGACACCGCCCGTGCCGCCCTCCGCTCGGGCCGCGGCGCCTTCCGGCCCGGCTCGCCGTCAGTACGTACGGCGGGTGACGAACTCGGCGAGGGCCAGCAGGTCGCCCGCCGCCGAGAGGTCCGGGACGGCCCGCGAGAGGTGGTGCACGGCCCGCGCCATCCGGTCCGCCGCGCAGCTCTGCGCCCAGTCCCGGCCGCCGGCCCGGTCCACGGCCTCCGCGGCCCGGCCGACCTCGGCGCGGGTGCTCATCGGCCCCCGGTACAGGGCGGCCAGTTCCGCCGCCGCCGGGCCGCCCGCGGTGAGCGCGGCCACCACCGGCAACGACTTCTTGTGGGCGCTGAGATCCGCGCCGACCGGCTTCCCGGTCCGCGCCTGATCGCCCCAGATGCCGATCAGGTCGTCGATGAGCTGGAAGGCGAGCCCGGCCTCCCGGCCGAAGCCGTCCATCGCCCCCACGGCCCGTTCACCGGCCCCCGCGTAGAGGGCGCCCAGCGCGCAGGCGCAGCCGAGCAGCGCACCGGTCTTCGCGGTCGCCATGGTGAGGCACTCGTCGAGCGTGACCTGGTCGGGGTCGCGCTCCTCGAAGGCGCAGTCCGCCTGCTGGCCCGCGCACAGCTCGATGACGCAGGTGGAGAGGCGGGCGGAGGCGAGCTGCGCCACGGGCGCGCCGTCCTCCGCGAGCAGCCGCTGGGCGAGGGCCAGCATCGCGTCGCCCGCGATGACCGCGTCCGGGATGCCGAACACCGTCCAGGCGGTGGCCCGGTGACGGCGGGTGTGGTCCTCGTCGATGACGTCGTCGTGGAGCAGGGTGAAGTTGTGGACCAGCTCCACGGCGACGGCCGCCCGTACGGCCCGTTCGGGGTCGCCGCCGAGCGCGCGGGCGGCCGCCAGGACGAGGGCCGGCCGGATCGCCTTGCCCGCCCCGCCCGCCGCCGGGCTGCCGTCGGCGTTCTCCCAGCCGAAGTGGTACATCGCCACCCGCCGGATCGAGCCCGGGAGGGAGGTGACCGCCGCCCGCAGGTGCGGATCGACGAGGGTCCGGGTGTACTCCAGCAGAGCCGCGGCCTCGTCGCCCTCGGTCGCGGCGTCTGTTCGGGTCATGGTCAATCGGTCACCCCTGTCGTTGCTGTGGTGGTGCGCCGGGGCCGGGGGCCCGGACCGGCAGCGGTCCGGGCCCCGGAGGCTCACCGCCAGCGGCTGACCTCGACGTTCTCCAGCACGCCCAGGGCGTCCGGGACGAGGACCGCCGCGGAGTAGTAGGCCGTGACGAGGTAGGAGATGATCGCCTGCTCGTCGATGCCCATGAAGCGGACCGAGAGACTGGGCTCGATCTCGTCGGGGATGCCCGACTGCTGGAGGCCGACGACACCCTGCTCGGCCTCGCCGGTCCTCATGCAGATGATCGACGTGGTGCGGGCGTCGCTGACCGGGATCTTGTTGCACGGGAAGATCGGCACGCCGCGCCAGGTCGGGATGCGGTGGCCGCCGACGTCGATGCTCTCCGGCACCAGCCCGCGCCGGTTGCACTCGCGGCCGAAGGCGGCGATGGCGCGCGGGTGGGCGAGGAAGAGCTTGGAGCCGCGCCGCCGCGAGAGCAGCTCGTCCATGTCGTCGGGGCTCGGCACCCCGTCGTGCGGCTGGAGCCGCTGGCCGTAGTCGCAGTTGTTGAGCAGGCCGAACTCGCGGTTGTTGATCAGCTCGTGCTCCTGGCGCTCGCGCAGCGCCTCGACCGTGAGCCGCAACTGCTGCTCGGTCTGGTTCATCGGCTGGTTGTACAGGTCCGCGACGCGGCTGTGGACCTTCAGGACGGTCTGGGCGACGCTCAGCTCGTACTCGCGGGGCGCGGCCTCGTAGTCCACGAAGGTGTGCGGGACGACGGCCTCGCCGACATGGCCCGCGGAGAGGTCGATCTCCGCCTCTCCGTACTTGTTGGTGCGCTGCTGCGGGAGGGAGAGCAGCCGGGTGAGGTGGCTGTCGAGCGATGCGGCCCGCTCGGCGAGGTTGAGGACGTCCGCCCGCTGGAGCGTCAGCACCGTGCACGCGGTGACGGCGCGGGCCGTGTACTCCCAGACGGCGTCGCCCTCGATGAGGGAGCGGTCGCCGAAGTAGGCCCCGTCCGCGTGGACCCCCAGGACCGTTTCGTCACCGTAGGGGCCGCTGCCGACCTTCTCGACCTTGCCATGTGCCAGCAGGTAGACCCGGTCCGCCGGGTCGCCCTCCGCGGCCAGGACGTGTCCTGCGGGGATGTCGACCTGTTCGCACCTGCGGGCCAGTTCGGCGAGCACTTCCTCGTCCTCGAAGCCCCTCAGTGCCGGGAGCTCGCCCAGCTCGGCGGGGATGACCGCGACCCGGTCGCCGGTCTGCACGAACGTGACGCGGCCGTCGCCGACCGCGTAGCTCAGCCGGCGGTTCACCCGGTACGTACCGCCCTGCACCTGGACCCACGGCAACATCTTCAGCAGCCACCTGGAGGTGATCTCCTGCATCTGCGGAGCGGTCTTGGTGGTCGTCGCGAGGTTCCGCGCGGCCGCCGTGCCGAGACTCTGCTGCGGCGGCACCTGCGTGTTCTGAACCTCTTCACCAACGGACATCTTTCGCCCTCTCGATCTTTCGGCTGACCTGCGGGAAGAACACTTGCAGCACGAAGGCGGGGCGCGCCATTACACAAAAGAGTGTGATTAATCGGCCGTTAGGGTGGGAATCGCGTCGCGCGATGCCCTGTCGAAAGCCCGGCGGAGGCACGGCGAAGGCCGGGCGGAGGCCAGTAACTTGTATGCGTAATGCCAATTAACCTAGCCTGGTTCCCATGCGGCTCACCAGGTTCACCGACGTGGCGCTGCGCGTGCTCATGCGCCTCGCCGTCGTGACGCACGAGGACCCGCCGACCACCCGCGAGGTGGCGGCCACCATGCAGGTCCCGTACTCGCACGCCGCGAAGGTCGTCGCCCGCCTCCAGCACCTCGGACTGGTCGACGCGCGGCGGGGCCGGGGCGGCGGGCTCACGCTCACCGAGGCCGGCCGGTCCGCGTCGGTGGGTGCCCTGGTCCGCGAGCTGGAGGAGCCCGAGGAGCCCGGCGACGTCGTCGACTGCGAGGGCTCCACCCCGTGTCCGCTGCGGTCGGCCTGCCGGTTGCGCATGGCCCTGCGCGAGGCCCAGGACGCGTTCTACGCCTCGCTGGACCCGCTCACCGTCGCGGAGCTGACGGCCGGGCCGACCGGCCCCCTCCTCCTCACCCTCAGCAGTCGCCGCCCGTCCGAAAACTGACCCCCGCCGCAGGGGCTCGCCGGGCCTGCTCCTACACTGCTCTTAAATACGCATCTGAGATGCCAATTCAACCTCCGAGGAGTCACCGATGCTCTCCGAGTCGTCGACCGCCACCGTTCGTGCCACCCTGCCCGCCGTAGGCGCGGCCATCGGGGACATCGCCGATCTCTTCTACCGCAAGCTGTTCAGCGCCCACCCGGAGCTGCTGCGCGACCTGTTCAACCGCGGCAACCAGGCGTCCGGCGCGCAGCGCCAGGCGCTGGCCGGCTCCATCGCCGCCTTCGCGACGCACCTGGTCGAGCAGCCCGAGACCCGCCCGGACGTGATGCTCAGCCGCATCGCCCACAAGCACGCCTCGCTCGGCATCACTCCCGCCCAGTACGACGTCGTCCACACCCACCTGTTCGCCGCGATAGCCGAGGTCCTCGGCGACGCGGTGACCCCCGAGGTCGCCGCCGCCTGGGACGAGGTCTACTGGCTGATGGCCAACGCCCTCATCGCCATCGAGGAGCGGCTGTACGCGGAGCAGGGCGTCGTCGCCGGTGACGTCTGGCGCGAGTGGGAGGTCGTCTCGCGGTCCGAGGAGACCGACGACGTCGCCCGGTTCCGCATCCGCCCGGCCGACGGCTCCCCGGCCCCCGCCTTCCGTCCCGGCCAGTACGTATCGGTGCAGGTCGAACTCCCGGACGGCGCCCACCAGATACGCCAGTACAGCCTCTCCAGCGCCCCCGGTTCGCCGCTCCGCTCCATCACGGTCAAGCGGGTCCACGGCAACGACGCCCCGGACGGCGAGGTCTCCCGCCACCTGCACGCCCAGGTCCGCGCCGGTGACCGCATCCGGGTCTCCGCCCCCTACGGCGACCTCGTGCTGAAGTCCGAGGACGCCCCGCTGCTGCTCGCCTCCGCGGGCATCGGCTGCACCCCGATCCTGTCGATGCTGGAGCACCTCGCCGTGTCCGGGCACCGCGCCCCGGTCACCGTCGTGCACGGCGACCGCTCCCCCGCCGACCACGCGCTGCGCACCGACCACGTCGCGCTGACCGCCAAGCTCCCCGACGCGGCCGCCCACTTCTGGTACGAGGACCCCGAGGGCGGCCACCCCACCGACCGCACCGGGCTCGTCGACCTGAGCGACGTCGTCGTTTCCTCCGGCACCCACGCCTACCTCTGCGGCCCGCTGCCCTTCATGCGCGCCGTGCGCACCCAGCTGCTCGCCAAGGGCGTCCCGGCCTCCGACATCCACTACGAGGTGTTCGGCCCGGACCTGTGGCTGGCCTCCTGAGCCGGCCCCGCGCGCCGAGGTGACCGGATCGGCTCGCACAGCATCCGAACAGGGCCCCGCCGTCGCTCCGCGACAGGTCGGGGCCCTCGCGGCCGGGTAGGGCTCCACCAGGACCCCCTCCCCCACGCACCGTAAGGAGCCGGCCATGTCCTCACCCATGTCCGCGAGCGCGTTCCTCGCCGCCCTCAAGAAGGAAGAGGTCACCGTCGTCGAGGTGGACGGCTGGCGCGGCCGCAACCGCGACCACAAGGGCCCCTGGGGCCCCGTGAACGGGGTCATGATCCACCACTCGGCCACCCGCGGCACCGACGCCACCGTACGGGTCTGCCGCGACGGCCACCCCGACCTGCCGGGGCCCCTGTGCCACGGCGTCATCGCCAAGGACGGCCGGGTCCACCTGGTGGGCTACGGGCGCACCAACCACGCCGGCATGGGCGACGACGACGTGCTGCGCGCCGTGATCGCCGAGAAGAAGCGCCTCCCCCACGACAACGAGGCCAACACCGACGGGAACCGGCACTTCTACGGCTTCGAGTGCGAGAACCTCGGCGACGGCGACGACCCCTGGCCCGACGAACAGCTCGAAGCCGTCGCGCGGGTGTCGGCGGCCATCTGCCGGCACCACGGCTGGAGCGCCCGGTCGGTCATCGGGCACCGCGAGTGGCAGCCCGGCAAGGTGGACCCGCGCGGCTTCTCGATGGACGACATGCGGGCCCGTATCCACGACCGCCTCAAGTAGGACCCGGCGGGCGCCGCCGCCCACAATGGGGGCATGTCCGCCCCGCCCCCCGAACCGCCCGGCCTCGCCCGGCTGCGACCGGTGATCCCCTCGCCCGTGCGGCCCGCCGACGACGAGCGCTTCGCCCGGCACGGCGTCACGCTGCTGCTCAAACGCGACGATCTGATCCACCCGGACCTGCCCGGCAACAAATGGCGCAAACTCGCGCCCAATCTGGCGTCCGCCGCCGGGCGCCCGGTGCTGACCTTCGGCGGCGCCTACTCCAACCATCTGCGGGCCACCGCCGCCGCGGGCCGGCTGCTGGGGTTCCGCACCGTCGGCGTCGTACGCGGGGACGAGCTGGCGCACCGCCCCCTCAACCCCTCGCTCGCCCGGTGCGCGGCGGACGGCATGCGGCTGCACTTCGTGGACCGGGCGACCTACCGCGCCAAGGCCGACCCGGCGGTCCTGGCCGGGCTGCTCGACGTGTACGGCGACTGCGCGGTCGTCCCGGAGGGCGGCAGCAACGCCCTCGCGGCCCGGGGCTGCGCCGCGCTCGGCCGGGAGCTGCGGGGCGTGGCCGACGTGGCGGCGGTGGCCTGCGGGACCGGCGGCACCCTGGCCGGGCTGGCCGCCGGACTGGCACCGGGGCAGCGGGCCCTGGGCGTCCCGGTGCTGCGCGGCGGCTTCCTGGGCGAGGAGGTGCGCGGGCTCCAGCGGGCGGCCTTCGGCGGCCCGGCGGGCGACTGGTGGCTGGACGAGCGGTTCCACTTCGGCGGCTACGCCCGTACGACCCCCGCCCTGCACGCCTTCGCACAGGACTTCGAGGACCGCCACGGGCTGCCCGTGGAGCGACTGTATGTGGCCAAAATGCTGTACGCGCTCACCGAGCTGGTGGCGGAGGGCGCCTTCCCCGCCGGGACCACCGTCGCGGCCGTGATCACCGGCCGCCCCGACGGGGCCGACGACGCCCGGGAGGCGCCCGGAGCATCGCCTCAGGGCGAGTCCTCCCGGTAGGCGGCGGCCTCCTCCAGGTCCAGGCGGCGCAGCAGGGTCCGCATCATCTCGTCGTCGATCCTGCGCTCGTCCCGCAGCCGTACGAAGACCTCCCGCTCGGCCTCGATCATCTCGCCGGCCAGCCGCCGGTAGGTGTCGTCCGCCGACTCCCCGGTGACCGGATCGGCCGCGCCGAGCCGCTCCCACACCGCGTTGCGGCGGCGTTCCAGCACGGCGCGCAGCCGGTCGGCGAGCGGCCCGGGCAGCCGGTTGTGCTCGTCGGTGAGCAGGGCGTCCAGCCGGGCCTCGGCGGCGGCCGACGCCTCGCTCTGCGCCTGCGCCTCGGCCAGGGTCTCGGCCTGCCGGTCCCGGCCGGGCAGCCGCAGCACCCGCACCAGGACCGGCAGCGTCAGCCCCTGCACCACCAGGGTGCCGATGACGGTGGTGAACGTCAGGAACAGGACGAGGTTGCGGGCCGGGAACGGCGCGCCGTCGGCCGTGAGCAGCGGGATGGAGAAGGCGACGGCGAGGGAGACGACGCCGCGCATCCCGGCCCAGCCGACGATGAGCGGTGAGGTCCAGTCCGTGCCCGGCTCCCGCTCCCTGACGCGCTTGGAGAGCCACCGGGGCAGGTAGGTCGCCGGGTAGACCCAGACGAACCGGACCACCACAACGGCGAGGAAGACCAGCACCGCGTAGCCGAGGGCGTCCGCCACCGAGTAGGTGCCGAGGCCCTTGAGGACGAACGGCAGCTGGAGGCCGATCAGGGCGAACACCGCGGACTCCAGGACGAAGGCGACCATCTTCCACACGGCGGCCTCCTGGAGCCGGGTGGCGAAGTCCACCTGCCAGGAGCGGTGGCCCAGGTACAGCGCGACGACGACCACGGCGAGCACCCCCGAGGCGTGCACGCGCTCGGCCGCCGCGTACGCCACGAACGGGATGAGCAGCGACAGCGTGTTCTGGAGCAGCGCCTCCCGCAGATGGGTGCGCAGCCAGTGCAGCGGCACCATCAGCAGCAGGCCGACCCCGACCCCGCCGACCGCCGCCAGCAGGAACTCGCGGGCGCCCGCGCCCCAGCCGACGCTCTCGCCCACGGCGGCGGCGAGGGCCACCTTGAACGCGGTAATCGCGGTGGCGTCGTTCACCAGGGACTCGCCCTGCAGGATCGTGGTGACCCGCGCGGGCAGCCCCACCCGGCGGGCGATCGCCGCGGCGGTGACCGCGTCCGGCGGGGCGATCACCGCGCCGAGCACCAGCGCGGCGGTCAGCGGCAGACCGGGTACCAGCACATGGGCCAGCCACCCCACCGCCAGGGTGGCGAACAGCACGTACCCCACCGAGAGCAGGGCCACCGGCCGCAGGTTGGCCCGCAGGTCCAGGTAGGAGCTGTCCACGGCCGCGGTGTACAGCAGGGGCGGCAGCAGCAGCGGCAGCACGATGTGCGCGTCCAGGGTGTACGCCGGCACCCCCGGCACGTACGAGGCGATCAGGCCGGCGGCCACCAGCAGCAGGGGGGCGGGGACCGGGGTGCGGCGGGCCAGGCCGGCCGTCGCGGCGCTGCCCGCGACCAGCGCCACCAGGGGCAATGCGTCCATCTCGTGATCTTCGCATCCGTCGTAACCTGGCTCACATGAGTGTGTGCCCGCATGTCCCGGACCTGCCGAGCCCCGAGCCGGCGCCCCTCGGCGCCACCTGCCCCGAGTGCCTGGCGGCCGGCACCCACCCGGTGCAGTTGCGGATGTGCCTGACCTGCGGCCACGTCGGCTGCTGCGACTCCTCGCCCGGACGGCACGCGACCGGCCACTTCGAGCAGACCGGCCACCCGGTGATGCGGAGCTTCGAGCCCGGCGAGAACTGGCGCTGGTGCTTCGCCGACGGTTCGATCGTCTGAGGTCCGGGTACGTCAAACCGGCGTCGGGTGTTCGCAATTGGGCGACGCAGACCCCTAGCCACTGTGTGTACCCGTGGACCTACCATGAGTGACGCCCACGGGGAGGGGTTCCGGCGACACGGCATCATGGATCGCGATAGCGTCGCCGGACTGGAACCGAAGACGTACCGCATGGCTCCGGGCGTTCTTCCCGGAACCTCGAATGAGTTTGTGCCACCTTGGAGGTGAGGGTGTCCCAGATCGCAGGCGAGCCCGGCAATCAGGACTTCGTGGAGGTCCGGCTGCCCGCTGCGGGTGCCTACCTGTCGGTGCTGCGCACGGCCACGGCCGGTCTCGCAGCACGTTTGGACTTCACTCTCGACGAGATCGAGGACCTTCGCATCGCGGTGGACGAGGCGTGCGCCATCCTGCTCCAGCAGGCCGTGCCGGGCTCCGTCCTCAGCTGCGTGTTCCGTCTCATCGACGATTCACTCGAGGTGACGGTCGCGGCCCCCACCACGGACGGCCGCGCCCCGGAGCGCGACACCTTCGCCTGGACGGTGCTCTCCGCGCTGGCCGGGAAGGTCGACTCCTCGGTCGCCGACGACCGTACGGTCAGCATCAGCCTGTACAAACAGCGCGGCGCGGGACCAGGGCCGGCGTGAGCGGCGGAAACGGGGACGGTCCGGTGCGGGACGAGACGATCCGACCAGGGGTGGTGCGCGCGACGGGCATCCCGGACCAGCAGGCACTGCCTCATCCGGTGGACGGGGACGACCTGCCCCGTGCGGCCGGCGGGGCGGGCAGGACAGCCGGCCTTACGGTCGCGGTGGAGCAGTCGCAGGCGGAGCGGGCAGGCCAGATGAGCGAGCACGGGCACCACGATCCGAACGACCGCAGCGGTGCGCGGGCGTTGTTCGTCGAACTGCGCGGGCTGCCCGACGGTTCACCGGAGCGGGCGGAGCTGCGCAACCGGCTGGTACGGATGCACCTGCCGCTGGTGGAGCACCTGGCCCGGCGCTTCCGCAACCGCGGGGAGCCGCTGGACGACCTGACCCAGGTCGCCACCATCGGGCTGATCAAGTCCGTCGACCGGTTCGACCCGGAGCGGGGCGTCGAGTTCTCGACGTACGCCACGCCCACGGTCGTCGGGGAGATCAAGCGCCACTTCCGCGACAAGGGCTGGGCGGTGCGGGTGCCGCGCCGCCTCCAGGAGCTGCGGCTCTCGCTGACCTCGGCGACGGCGGAGCTGTCCCAGCTGCACGGCCGCTCGCCCACGGTGCACGAGCTGGCGGAGCGGCTGGGGATCTCCGAGGAGGAGGTCCTGGAGGGGCTGGAGTCGGCCAACGCGTACAGCACGCTCTCGCTGGACGTGCCGGACACGGACGACGAGTCGCCGGCCGTGGCGGACACCCTCGGCTCCGAGGACGAGGCGCTGGAGGGCGTCGAGTACCGGGAATCGCTGAAGCCGCTCCTGGAGGATCTGCCGCCGCGGGAGAAGCGCATCCTGCTGCTGCGGTTCTTCGGCAACATGACCCAGTCGCAGATCGCGCAGGAGGTCGGCATCTCGCAGATGCACGTCTCGCGGCTGCTGGCCCGCACGCTGGCGCAGCTGCGCGAGCGGCTGCTGGTCGAGGAGTAGGGCACGGCCGTACGCGAAGGAGGCCGCCGGGGACGTCCCCGGCGGCCTCCGCCGCGTCGCGTACCGGTCAGGCGTCCGGGTCCGGTCAGGCGTCCGGGCCGGTGGCCGAGCCGGGCCTGCGGATGCCCAGGGCCTCGATGGTGGCCGGCCGGACCAATTGGTAGAGCGCGGTCAGCGCGAGTGCCGCGAGCACGATGCCGGCCGGGATCAGCAGGTCGTGGGAGCGCAGCAGCGTCCACACGACGGGCAGCGCGATGATCTGCGTGATGAGCGCGGGGCCCCGGCTCCAGCTGCGCCGCAGCAGCAGTCCGCGCGCGGCGACGAGCGGGATCAGCCCGAGCGCGATCACGGTCAGACCGCCCATCTCCGCCTGCCGGGGGCTGTCGGGGCGGCCCAGCAGCCCCATCACCAGCATGTAGATCCCGCCGGCGACGAGGGCGGCGCCCTCCAGCGCGTTCACTCCGGCCACCAGCGCGAGCCGGGCGGGCTTCGCCGGGTCCGCCGAGGGGGCGGGGGTGGGCGCGTTCTGCTGAGTACTCACCCTTGCAGGTTGGCATCCCGGCGCCCGGAAGGGAAAGCCGGGGTCGGCGCGCCGCCGCGCCGTTCCCGTGCCGTCACCGAGCGTGAGGGTGTGCGGGGAGGACTTCAGGGCGGTACCCCGTGGTAGGTAGGCTGGCAGTCATGCGCGCACTTCTCGTGGTCAACCCGGCAGCCACCACCACCAGTGCGCGGACCCGTGACGTGCTGATCCACGCGCTGGCCAGTGAGATGAAGCTGGAGGCCGTGTCCACGGAGTACCGGGGGCACGCCCGCGACCTGGGCCGGCGGGCCGCCGACAGCGACGACATCGACCTGGTGGTGGCGCTCGGCGGCGACGGCACGGTCAACGAGGTGGTGAACGGCCTGCTGCACCGGGGCCCGGACCTCGACCGGCTGCCGCGGCTGGCCGTGGTGCCCGGCGGTTCCACCAACGTCTTCGCGCGGGCCCTGGGGCTGCCGAACGACGCCGTGGAGGCGACCGGCGCCATCCTGGACGCCCTGGCGAACCGGACCGAGCGGACGGTGGGCCTGGGGCTGGCGGGCGGGACGCCGGGCACGGAGGACGAATCCGTACCGGAGCGCTGGTTCACCTTCTGCGCCGGCCTCGGATTCGACGCGGGGGTGATCGGCCGGGTCGAACAGCGGCGGGAGCGCGGCAAGCGTTCGACGCACGCGCTGTACGTCCGGCAGGTGATCCGGCAATTCCTGGACGAGCCGCACCGCAGGCAGGGCGTCATAACCCTCGACGTGCCCGGTGAGGAGCCGGTCACCGGGCTCGCGCTTTCCATAATCTGCAACACGGCCCCGTGGACGTACCTCGGGAACCGGCCGATCTACGCGGCCCCGCAGGCGTCCTTCGACACCGCTCTCGACGTGCTTGGCCTGCGGAAACTCTCCACGCCCGCGGTCAGCCGCTACGCCACCCAGCTGCTCACGTCGAGCCCCGGGAAGGGGCCCCGGGGCAAGCACGCGGTATCCCGGCACGACCTCACGGACTTCACCTTGCATTCCAAGGTGCCATTGCCGTTCCAGATGGACGGTGACCACCTCGGAGTGCGTACGAGTGTGACGTTCACAGGCGTACGCCGTGCACTGCGTGTGATTGTGTGAGTGGAAGGGACCAAAGTCCTTTAACTCGAACGTTTGGACTGGCTTCCACCCTCTAGAAGTACGGCTGTGACCTAGCCGACACCGAGGAATCAAAAAAAACTTTCCAGAAGGGGTTGTATCCGCCGCCGAGGTTTGCGAATCTCTACATGGCGATCGGGACGGCCCGCAACAACGGCCTCCACTGAGAGCCAGAACCCCTCCTCACTTCACAGGACCACAACCAGTCCTTCTGGTCGTCGGCCCTACACCTGCGGGGGGATTCGTGAAAGCGTTCACATTCACAAGCCACAGTACGTAATACCAAGGAGAGGTAGCAGCCATGGACTGGCGTCACAACGCCGTTTGTCGTGAGGAAGACCCGGAGCTGTTCTTCCCCATCGGCAACACCGGTCCTGCGCTGCTGCAGATCGAGGAAGCCAAGGCCGTCTGCCGTCGCTGCCCCGTCATGGAGCAGTGCCTGCAGTGGGCGCTCGAGTCCGGCCAGGACTCCGGCGTCTGGGGTGGCCTCAGCGAGGACGAGCGCCGCGCAATGAAGCGCCGCGCCGCTCGCAACCGGGCGCGCAACGCCAGCGCCTGACCGACGCCACCGCTACGAACCTCAGCCAGGCGGCGCGTGTGCCTGACGGCATCACTCCGTGACAGCGCGTACGTACCGCCCAGCCCCCCGAGTCGCAGCGCGCAGTACCCCCGAAGCGCACGCTTGACCAGAGAGCCCGGACCGTTCACCGACGGTCCGGGCTCTCTGCCGTGTGCGGCGGGCCGCTACTTCTCGTTGCGGACCGGGATGTCGAGGACCACCTGCGTACCGCGCTCCGGCGCCGGGACCATGCCGAACGAACCGCCCAGCTCCCCCTCGACCAGCGTGCGGACGATCTGCAGGCCGAGGTTGCCGGCCTGCTGCGGGTCGAACCCCTCGGGCAGTCCGCAGCCGTCGTCCTGGACGGTGATCAGCAGCCGCCCCTCGGTGGGCGAGCCGCCCCGTACGGCGGAGACCTCCACCGTGCCCGACTCCGCGACGGAGAAGGCGTGTTCCAGGGCGTTCTGCAGCACCTCGGTGAGGACCATCGACAGCGGGGTGGCCACCTCGGCGTCGAGCACCCCGAAGCGTCCGGTGCGGCGGCAGGTGACCTTGCCCGGTGAGATCTCGGCGACCATCGCGATGACCCGGTCCGCGATGTCGTCGAACTCCACCCGCTCGTCCAGGTTCTGGGACAGCGTCTCATGGACGATGGCGATGGAACCGACGCGCCGCACCGCCTCGTTGAGCGCCTCACGGCCCTGCGGCGAGTCCATCCGGCGGGCCTGGAGCCGCAGCAGGGCAGCGACGGTCTGGAGGTTGTTCTTCACCCGGTGGTGGATCTCCCGGATGGTGGCGTCCTTGGTGATCAACTCGCGCTCGCGGCGGCGCAGTTCCGTCACGTCCCGGAGGAGGACCAGGGAGCCGATGCGGACGCCCTTCGGCTTGAGCGGGATCGCGCGGAGCTGGATCACCCCGCCCGAGCACTCCACCTCGAACTCACGGGGCGCGTACCCGCTGGCGAGCTTGACCAGGGCCTCGTCCACCGGCCCCCGGGACGGGGCGAGTTCGGCGGTGATCTGGCCGAGGTGCTGGCCGACCAGGTCCGAGGCGAGGCCCAGGCGGTGGTAGGCGGAGAGGCCGTTGGGGCTGGCGTAGTGCACGACGCCGTCGGCGTCGAGCCGGATCAGGCCGTCACCGACGCGCGGCGAGGCGTCCATGTCCACCTGCTGGCCGGGGAACGGGAAGGTTCCGGCGGCGATCATCTGGGCCAGGTCGGACGCCGACTGCAGGTAGGTCAGCTCCAGCCGCGAAGGGGTGCGGACGGTGAGCAGGTTGGTGTTGCGCGCGATGACGCCGAGCACCCGGCCCTCCCTGCGCACCGGGATCGACTCGACCCGTACGGGGACCTCCTCGCGCCACTCGGGGTCGCCCTCGCGCACGATGCGGCCCTCGTCCAGGGCGGCGTCGAGCAGCGGGCGCCGGCCGCGCGGCACCAGATGGCCGACCATGTCGTCCTGGTAGGACGTGGGGCCGGTGTTGGGCCGCATCTGGGCGACGGAGACGTAGCGGGTGCCGTCGCGGGTGGGAACCCACAGCACCAGGTCGGCGAAGGAGAGGTCGGAGAGCAACTGCCACTCCGAAACCAGCAGATGGAGCCACTCGAGGTCGGTGTCGCTCAGGGCGGTGTGCTGGCGTACGAGGTCGTTCATGGAGGGCACGTGTGCGAGCGTACCCGTGGAGGCGTACCGTTCCGAACCGGAAAGCCTGCCCGTACGTGCAGGAAAGAAGGGCCCGCTTCGGCGTGCCCTGTGGATGGACAGCGGCTATTGGTCTAGTCCACAATGATGACTGTACGAACCTCCGCTCTCCCCGCACAGGAGAGCGGACCGAGGTACCGCGCCTTCTGCCCTGACTGCGCCGGTGCCTCCCCCCGGCCGGGGGCACCGCACACCGCCGGCCGAGCCGGCCGCCCGCGAGGGCGGCCCCACTCCGGGCTGCGGTGCTGGTCGGGCTGAGGGTCCCGACCCGGCGCCGCGGCCCGCGGGTTTGTCCGGGGCCCGTCCTCTCTCACGCGGCCCCTCACCGGGTCTCGGTGACCTTCGCGAGCGCGCGCGGCGCGTCCGGGTCCTGACCGCGCGCGATCGTCACCTCGTGGGCCAGCATCTGGAGCGGCAGGATCTCCAGGACCGGCTGGACCTCCTCGGCGACGCCGGAGGTCGGCAGCACGAAGCCCGCGCTGGCCGCCTCCACCTGTGCCTTCGGGCCGACGACGAAGAGGTCGGCGCCCCGGCCGCGCAGCCGGTCCAGGACGGGCTGCAGGGCCTCGCCGCCCCGGCCGTCGGTCACCACGGCGATCACCGGCGAGATGTTGTCGACCATCGCGAGCGGGCCGTGCAGCAGATCGGCGCCGGAGTAGGAGAGCGCGGGGATGTAGCTGGTCTCCATGAGCTTGAGGGCGGCCTCCTTGGCCGTGGGGTAGCCGTAGCCGCGCGAGGTGATGACCATGCGCTCGGCGAAGCGGTACCGGGACGCCAGGGCCCGTACCTCGTCCTTGCGGGCGAGCACCGCCTCGGCGCGCTCGGGCAGCACCGCGGCCGCCGCCCCGTCGCCGCCGCGCAGCCCCTCGACGAACAGGTAGAGCGCGAGCAGGGACGCGGTGTACGTCTTGGTGGCCGGCAGCGCCCGCTCGGGGCCGGCCAGGATGTCGATGTGGAACTCGGAGACGGCCGCGAGCGGTGAGTCCGGGTTGTTGGTCACCGCCAGGGTGACCGCCCCGGCCTCCCGCGCGGCCCTGGTCGAGGCCACCAGGTCCGGGGAGCCGCCGGACTGGCTGACGGTGATCACCAGGACGTCGCGCAGGTCGGGCCGGGCGCCGTACGCGGTGGTGGTGGACATCGAGGAGAGGCCGCAGGGCAACCCCATCGTGATCTCCAGCAGGTACTTGGCGTAGAGCGCCGCGTTGTCGGAGGTGCCGCGGGCGGTGAGCAGGACGAAGCGCGGGTTGCGGGCCGCGACGCGCTCGGCGGTCCGGCGGATGGCGGGCGCACCGCGCTCCAGGATGCGGCGGAGCACCACGGGCTGCTCGGCCATCTCGGCGGACATGATGTGGCCGGGCCGCTCGCGGTCGTCGGCCGGGTCGGTGGCGGACATGTCGGGTGCCTCCCGGTGGTCGCGATGGACCGGACCAGTCGAGCACGGGGCGCGCGGGGGCCGCCAGCGGGCGGGGTCCGGCGGGATGGCGGGCGGGCCCGGCCGGCGGGGGTCCGGGTGCCGGGACGGCCGTGTCGGAGCGGCGCGAGTCTGCTAGATTGGGAACTTGATTGGTCTATACCACATATCGTCACTCTCGATCGGATCGGCAGGCCCCGCGTGGAAGTTGTCATCGTCCCGGACGCCAAGGCAGGCGGCGAACTGATCGCGGGGGCCATCGGCGCCCTGCTGAGCCGCAAGCCCGACGCCCTTCTCGGCGTTGCCACCGGCTCTACCCCGCTGCCCATCTACCAGGCCCTCGCGGACATGGTCCGCTCCGGTGCCGTGGACGCCTCGCGCGCCCGCATCTGCCAGCTCGACGAGTACGTGGGGCTGCCGGTGGGCCACCCCGAGTCGTACCGCTCCGTGGTGCTGCGCGAGGTCGTCGAACCGCTCGGCCTGTCCGAGGACGCGTTCATGGGCCCCGACGGCTCCGCCGAGGACGTCCAGGCGGCCTGCGAGGCGTACGACAAGGCGCTCGCCGAGGCCGGCGGGGTGGACCTCCAGCTGCTCGGCATCGGCACCGACGGGCACATCGGCTTCAACGAGCCGTGCTCCTCGCTCGCCTCGCGCACCCGGATCAAGACGCTCACCGAGCAGACCCGGATCGACAACGCGCGCTTCTTCGACGACGACATCGAGCAGGTGCCGCACCACGTCATCACCCAGGGCATCGGCACCATCCTGGAGGCCCGCCACCCGATCCTCCTCGCGACCGGCGAGGGCAAGGCGGACGCCGTGGCGGCGACGGTGGAGGGTCCGGTCGCCTCGGTCGTGCCCGCCTCCGCGCTCCAGCTGCACCCGCACGCGACGGTGGTGGTCGACGAGGCCGCCGCGTCGAAGCTGAAGCTGGCGGACTACTTCCGCGCCACCTACGCCGCGAAGCCGGCCTGGCAGGGGCTGTAGGACCCCCCGCGCCTCGCGCGCCCGCGCCACGCGAAAGGGCCGGGACACCTGAACGGTGTCCCGGCCCTTTCCGTGTGCGTTACGCGGTACCCGCGATGATCTCCGCGGCGGCCTGGCCGCAGACCCGGGCGGCGCCGTGCGTGGCGATGTACAGGGCGCCCCGCGGCTCGGCCTGGGGCACGCCCATCTCGACCACGACGGTGTCCGGGCGCGCCGCCAGCAGCGCGTCCAGGGCCTCGCCCATCCACGGGTGGCGGTGCGCGTCGCGGACCACGGCGACGACGCGCCGCTCCCCCGCGGCCTCCAGCACCGCCGCGGCCGGGGCCTCGGACGCGCTGTCGTACGTGTCGGTCGCGGTGCCCGGCACCAGGCGGGCCAGCTCGGCCGCGACGCCCCAGGGGGTCTCGTCGCCGACCGCGATGTTGGCGACCGGGGTGAAGGCGGCCACGTACGCCGGGCCGGTGAGCGGTTCCGGCGTGCCGGTCACCTTCACCGCACGGCGGGCGGCCACCAGGCCGATGTCCGAGGCGATGCCGGTGCTCCGCAGGGTGCCGGGCGCGGTCCCCTCCTGCACTGCCGCGCCCGGCTCCCGGCCGGCCCCCCTGGCCTCCCGCGTCCAGGACGCGAGGGCCCGTACCCGTGCGGCGGCGTCGGCGAGCCGCTCCTCGGGAAGTTCACCGGAGCGCACCGCGGCGACCAGCGCGTCGCGCAGCCGGAGCACGGTGCTGTCGTCGTCGAGCCCGCCGCCGACGCAGAGCGCGTCGGCACCGGCCGCGACGGCGAGGACGGAGCCGCGTTCGATCCCGTACGTCGAGGCGATGGCCTGCATCTCCACGGCGTCGGTCACGATCAGCCCGTCGTACCCCAGCTCCCGGCGCAGCAGCCCGGTGAGGATCTGCGGGCTGAGCGTCGCCGGCCGGTCCGGGTCGAGGGCGGGGAGCAGGATGTGGGCGCTCATCACCGACTTGGAGCCGGCCGCGATGGCCGCCCGGAAGGGCACGAGTTCGCGGGCGTGCAGGGTCTCCAGGTCCACGTCGATGCGCGGCAGCGCGTGGTGCGAGTCGACCGCGGTGTCGCCGTGACCGGGGAAGTGCTTGGTGCAGGCGGCGACGCCGGCGGCCTGCAGGCCCTCGACGTAGGCGGCGGTGTGCCGGGCGACCAGCTCCGGGTCGGCGCCGAAGGAGCGGACGCCGATGACCGGGTTGCCGGGGTTGGAGTTGACGTCCGCGGACGGGGCCCAGTTGAGGTTGACCCCGCACTCGGCGAGCCGGCGGCCCAGCTCGTGGGCGACGGCGCGGGTCAGCTCCGCGTCGTCGACCGCGCCGAGCGCCAGGTTGCCCGGGAAGGAGGAGCCGTGCCGGACCTCCAGGCGGGTGACGTCGCCGCCCTCCTCGTCGATGGCGACGAGCACGTCGTCCCGCTCGGCCCTGAGCTGGGCGGTGAGCGCGGCGAGCTGCTCGGGCGTCTCGATGTTCCGGCCGAACAGGCCGACGGAGGACAGTCCTTCGCCGACCCGGCGCAGCAGCCACTCCGGTGCCGTGGTGCCGGTGAAGCCGGGCTGCAGGACGGCGAGGGCGTCGCGGGTGACGGTGTCCGTGGTGGATACGAGGGTGGTCATCGGGGCGTCATCCCTTCACGGCGCCGGAGGTGAGGCCGGTCGCCATGTGCTTCTGCACGAGCAGGAAGAAGGCCACGACCGGAATGGCGATCAGCGTGGAGGCGGCCATCAGCGCCCCGTAGTCGATGCCGCGCGAGGTCGTGAAGTTCATCAGCCACACGTTGAGGGTGTACTTGTCGTTGTCCTGGAGGACGACGTAGGCCAGCAGGTACTCGTTCCACGCCGTGATGAGCGAGAAGATCGAGGCGGCGGCGAGGCCGGGGGCCAGCAGCGGGAAGGTGACCCGCCAGAAGGCGCCCATCCGGCTGCAGCCGTCGACCATGGCCGACTCCTCCAGCTCCTGCGGGATGTTGATCACGAAGCCGCGGATCATCCAGGTGGCGAACGGCAGGGTGGAGACGAGGTAGATGACGATGACGCCCCAGTACTCGTTCAGCCCACCGAGGTCGTTCAGCTGGATGTAGATGGGAATGAGCATCGCCGTCGGGGGCAGGAGCTGGACGACGAGCAGCACGATCATGAAGAACTTGCGGCCGCGGAACTGGAACCGGCCGATCGCGAAGGCGGCGATCGTGGCGAGCAGCATGCCGCCCAGGACGGCGACGCCGCAGACGATCAGGCTGGACTCGATGGCGGTGCCGAAGTTCGGCTGGTTGATGGCGCGGGAGAAGTTGTCGAATGTGATCGACGACGGCCAGAGGGTCTGGTCGTAGCTGCGGATCTCCGCGTTGGGGCGCAGCGCGCTGATCACCAGCCAGTAGACCGGGAAGGCCATGAGCACGAAGGCGACGAGGCCGGCGATGTTGTAGCCGATGCGGCTCTTCTTGCGGTCCGGTCGGAGGACCTGGGGGGTGGAGGTGCTCACTCGACCTCTCCGATCTTGAGCAGCTGGCGCAGGTAGTACACGGCGACGCCGGAGAGCAGCAGGACCGTGATGAGCGAGATGGCAGCACCCTGGCTGAACGAGTTGGACTCGAACGCTTTCTCGAAGGAGTAGATGCCGAGGACGGAGTACTCCGGCTCGGGCTTGTTGCCGCGCATCAGGAAGATCTGGGCGAAGACGTTGAAGTCCCAGAGCACGGAGAGGGTGGCGACCATCTGGAAGACGGGCTTGATGACCGGCCAGGTGACGAAGCGGAAGATCCCGGTCGTGCCGGCGCCGTCCAGGGACGCGGCCTCCTCCAGTTCCTGGGGGACCTGGGTGAGCGCGGCGTAGAGCGTCACGGTGACGAACGGGATGGCTCCCCAGACGACGACCGCGCCGATGATGACGAAGCCCTGCTTCGGGTCGAGGAACCAGTTGTGGCCCTGCGCGTCGATCCCGAGGTACTTGGTGAGCACCATGTTGAGGACGCCGTAGTCGGAGTCCGCGAACCACCGGAAGATGGAGGTGGCGACCAGCAGCGGCATCGACCAGGCGGCGATCAGCGCGGCGGTCAGCAGCAGCCGGACCCAGGTGGACATCCGCTGCATGATCATGGCCAGGGCGAGGCCGCCGGCCATGGTGGCGACCACGCAGACGACCATGAAGATGACCGTCCGCCAGACGACGTCCCAGAACTCGCCGTCGCCGAGGATGTTGGTGAACTGGTCGAAGCCGACCCACGGCGGGCTGTCTCCGGACCAGAGTTCGCGCCGGCCCACGTCCTGGAAGGACATGATGATCGTCTTGATGAAGGGCCAGACGAAGACTGCGGCGATGGCGACGAACGCCGGTGCTATGAGGAGGTACGGCAGCAGAGCGCCGGCCTTCCGCGGTTTACGGTTCACGTTCTTCGCGAGCTGAGGTTCGCTCTCAGGGGCCCGCGGGACGGACACCGGCGGGTCGGCTGCTTTCATATCGGCGGCACTCATTGTGCTTGCCTTCCGTTTCGGACCGGATACCGGAGGACGGGGGTGGCAGCCCCTTTCGGGCCCACCACCCCCGCAGATGATCAGCTGAGTCGGTATCGCACGCTCACCGACTCGTCATGCCGTGAGCCAGGGGCTCAGGACTCCTTGTTGATCATCGAGTCGATCTCCGCGTCGGCCGCCTTGGTGGCCTCCTCGACCGACTTGCCCTTGATGATGTCGAGCAGCATGATCTCGAGCGTTTCCTTCTTCTCGATCGCGGTCCAGCCGGGGGCGATCGGGGTGAACCAGGCGTCCGGGACGGCGTTGGCGACGGCCGCGGTCTCCGGCTTGGCCTTCAGCGGCTCGAGCTGCTTGGTGTTGTTCGGGAGGATGTTCTTCGAGGCGAGAACCTCCTCCGACTTCTCGGAGGTGAAGAGCGCGATCCACTCCTCGCCGAGGTCCTGGATCTTCGACTTGGAGATGGTGGCGAGGTCCGAGCCGCCGATGAAGGAGGGGAGCGCCTTGCCGTTCGGGCCGGGCATACCGGCCGTGGCGATCTTGCCTTCCAGCTTCGGGTTGCCGTTCGCCTTGGAGTCGACGACGCTGCCGGCCTCCCAGCCGTTGCCGTAGAGAAGCGCGGTCTTCTCGTTGGCCATGACGTTGGCGTGGTCCGCCTCGTCCTTGGTCTTGTCGCCGTGGTTGTACTTCTTGACGAGCTCGACGAACTCGGTGATGCCCTTCTGGGCCTCCGGGGTCGAGAGAGTGGACTTCCACTCCTTCTTGCCCTCGTCGTACTTGGCGATCTGGCCGCCCTCGGCAGCGACGTAGGACATCGCGGCGTACCAGTAGCGACCCGGCAGGTACAGCGGCGAGAACGCCTTGTCCTTGCCGTACTTCTCGCCGATCTTGTCGAGCGCGGCGGTCAGCTCGTCCTGGGTCTCGGGAAGGGTGTCCTTGCCGGTGCCGGCCTTGAACATGTCCTTGTTGTAAATCGCGACACGGGCGCCGGCGTAGTAAGGAACGCAGTACTGCTTGCCCTCGAAGGCGCAGGTGTCCGCGAGGCCCTTGATCCAGGTGTCCGAGTTCTCGTACTTCTTCGGGTCGATCTCGCCGAGCGCCCCGTTGAGGATGTAGGTCATGGTCTCGGTGTTGCCGAGCTCCACCACATCCGGGAACTTGTCGCCGGCCAGAGCGGCGTCGAGCTTCTTGGCCTTGTCGCCCCACTGCTGGTACTGGACCT
Source organism: Streptomyces sp. OfavH-34-F (assembly GCF_022347745.1). Classification (GTDB taxonomy): domain Bacteria; phylum Actinomycetota; class Actinomycetes; order Streptomycetales; family Streptomycetaceae; genus Streptomyces. Next base: position 12,478 of record NZ_JAKRGC010000029.1, on the reverse strand, counting down.
TGACCGTGACATTGGGGTACTTGGCCTTGAACTGCTTGTTGACGTCCTTGACCAGTTCCGGCCATGTGCTCTGCGCGTCCGACATCAGCCAGACGGTGAGCGTTTCCTTGCGGTCCTTCGGGTCCTTCGACGAGGCCTTGTCGTCGTCCGAACCGCACGCCGCGATGGAAACCAACATGCCCGCGACGCCGATCGCCGCGATGAGCTTGCGCTTCACGCCACCCTCCTCAGGGATGCTGCAACCCCTGCCCACCACGCAAGACAACGTCGACGAGTACTGCTGGGGCTGGGACCTGGTCTTTAATGGTTTAGACCAGTACCGGGAGCTTGGCCTAGACCTTTAGGGGTGTCAAGGGTGTATAAGAAGTGCACTCGCGTCCGTTATAGGACCGACACCTGAGGGAGGGCGACCAGCCGTGACCGGACCGTGCCACCATGTGAGCCGCGACAGACGGAGGAGCCGGTGACGGCAGCAACGCAGCAGTCGGGAAGGCGGGCCATGGGTGCCGACGGGGGCAGTACGGACAACGAGACGGGCGCGGGAGCCGGCGCGCGGACCGCGCGTGTCCCCAAGTACTACCGGCTGAAGCGACATCTCCTCGACATGACGGACACCATGCCGCCGGGCACTCCCGTTCCCCCGGAACGGACCCTGGCGGCGGAGTTCGACACCTCGCGCACCACCGTGCGCCAGGCGCTCCAGGAGCTGGTCGTCGAGGGCCGGCTGGAGCGCATCCAGGGCAAGGGCACCTTCGTCGCCAAGCCGAAGGTCTCCCAGGCGCTGCAACTCACCTCCTACACCGAGGACATGCGCGCCCAGGGGCTCGAACCCACCTCGCAGCTCCTGGACATCGGCTATGTCACCGCCGACGACACCCTCGCCGGGCTGCTCGACATCAGCGCCGGCGGACGCGTGCTGCGCATCGAGCGCCTGCGTCTGGCGAGCGGCGAGCCGATGGCCATCGAGACCACCCACCTCTCGGCCAAGCGCTTCCCGGCGCTGCGCCGTTCGCTGGTGAAGTACACCTCGCTCTACACCGCGCTGGCCGAGGTGTACGACGTCCGGCTGGCGGAGGCCGAGGAGACCATCGAGACCTCCCTGGCCACGCCGCGCGAGGCCGGCCTGCTCGGCACGGACGTCGGCCTGCCGATGCTGATGCTGTCCCGGCACTCGCTGGACGAGCAGGGCGAGCCGGTCGAGTGGGTGCGGTCCGTCTACCGCGGCGACCGCTACAAGTTCGTGGCCCGGCTGAAGCGTCCGCTGGACTGACCCCTCGCACGCATGTCCTCGCCCACGGCCCCCGGACCCGCCTCCGGGGGCCGTTCGGCGTGCCGCGACCCGTCCCCGCACCGGATTGGACCGGACCAACTCGCGGACGTTTGGCGCCATTCCGGCCATCCGACCGGTCCGTGACGACCGTTGCCGGACCGCAATGCGGACAGGGGGTGACGGTGGCCGGGACGCTCCCCTAGATTTCCTGCGCACTACAGGTGATCAGCGAGGGGACGGAGTCGCCGCCATGCCGGAAGAACCAGAAGGAAAGCCACCCGTCGTCACACCGGCGCGGGTGGTCATCGCGCTCTGTCTCGTCGCGCCGTTCGTGGCGATGCTCTGGGTGGGTTCGTACGCGAAGACCGACCCTGCCTTCATCGGCATCCCCTTCTTCTACTGGTACCAGATGCTCTGGGTGCTGATCTCCACGGCGCTCACGATGGTCGCGTACAAGCTGTGGCAGCGTGACCAGCGCGCCCGCAAGGGGGGTGCGTCGGCATGACGGACGGGGTCAACGGCGTCGCGCTCGCCGTCTTCATCTTCTTCTTCGTGGCCGTCACGGTCATGGGCTTCATGGCCGCCCGCTGGCGCAAGGCCGAGAACGAGGCCAGCCTCGACGAATGGGGCCTGGGCGGACGGTCGTTCGGCACCTGGGTGACCTGGTTCCTGCTCGGCGGCGACCTCTACACCGCGTACACCTTCGTCGCCGTTCCGGCGGCGATCTACGCGGCGGGCGCGGCCGGCTTCTTCGCGGTCCCGTACACCATCCTGGTCTACCCGCTGATCTTCACCTTCCTGCCGCGCCTGTGGTCGGTCTCGCACAAGCACGGCTACGTCACCACCTCGGACTTCGTCCGCGGCCGTTTCGGCTCCAAGGGGCTCTCGCTGGCCGTCGCGGTCACCGGCATCCTCGCCACCATGCCGTACATCGCGCTCCAACTCGTCGGCATCCAGGCGGTGCTGGACGTGATGGGCGTCGGCGGCGGCGAGAACACCAACTGGTTCGTCAAGGACCTGCCGCTGCTCATCGCCTTCGCGGTGCTCGCCGCGTACACCTACTCCTCGGGGCTGCGGGCGCCCGCGCTGATCGCGTTCGTCAAGGACGGGCTGATCTACCTCGTCATCGCGGTGGCGATCATCTACATCCCGATCAAGCTCGGCGGCTTCGACGACGTCTTCGCCGCCGCCCAGGACAAGTTCACCGAAGCGGGCGCGGGCGGCCTGGTGCCCGCCGAGGCCGGGCAGTGGGGGTACGCGACGCTGGCGCTGGGCTCCGCGCTCGCCCTGTTCATGTACCCGCACTCCATCACGGCGACGCTCTCCAGCCGCAGCCGTGAGGTGATCCGCCGCAACACCACCATCCTGCCGCTGTACTCCCTGATGCTGGGCCTGCTCGCGCTGCTCGGCTTCATGGCGATCGCGGCCGGCGTCAAGGTGGACAACGGCCAGCTCGCCATCCCGCAGCTGTTCGAGAACATGTTCCCCGACTGGTTCGCCGGGGTGGCGTTCGCCGCAATCGGCATCGGCGCCCTGGTACCCGCCGCGATCATGTCCATCGCCGCCGCCAACCTCTTCACCCGCAACATCTACAAGGACTTCCTCAAGCCGGACGCGACGCCCGAGCAGGAGACCAAGGTCTCCAAGGTGGTCTCGCTGCTGGTCAAGGTCGGCGCGCTCGCCTTCGTCCTCACCATGGACAAGACGGTCGCGATCAACTTCCAGCTGCTGGGCGGCATCTGGATCCTCCAGACCATGCCGGCCCTGGTCGGCGGGCTGTTCACCCGCTGGTTCCACCGCTGGGCGCTGCTGGCCGGCTGGGCGGCCGGGATGATCTACGGCACGGCCGCCGCGTACGGGGTCGCCAGCCCGACCCAGAAGCACTTCGGCGGCTCCTCCGACAAGATCCCCGGTATCGGCGAGATCGGCTACATCGGGCTGACGGCCTTCGTGCTGAACGTCGCGGTCACCGTGGTGCTGACCCTCGTCCTGAACGCCGTCAAGGCGCCCGCCGGCATCGACGAGACCTCGCCGGGCGACTACACCGCGGACGCGGGCGACCCGGGCGTCAAGACCGAGCTGCCGCCGGCCACCGCGGGGGCGCCGGGCGGCCACTGACCGCCCGCGCCCGGCGCGCACGACACAACATGTGGGGGCTGTCCGATCGGGCAGCCCCCACATGTATGCTCATGCTCGCTGTCGCCGCAGGGGAATCCGGTGCGAATCCGGAACTGTCCCGCAACGGTGTATTCGGTGCGCTTTCGCGCACCCGTCAGTCCGAGGACCTGCCGACAGCGCGTCCGGTTCGACCGAGCCGGGCGCCCAGACGTCCGGGCCTCGTGGGATGGGCCGGTGGACGCCGTACGGAGTGCTGCCCCGCGCCGGGCCCGCTCCTGCCCGGCTGCCCCCGCTCCCCGCCGGCCCAGAGCCGAGCGAGGGAGAGCACCCCGTGACCATCGCGCCAGCCGATCCGGCCGCGGCGGCCGGTTCCGCACCGAGCGGACCCGCGAGCGACGGGCCCGGCACCGCACTGCTGCGGACCCTGACCGACCTCACCGCCGACCTGCCCGACACCGACCCGGGCCGGGTCGCCGCCACCGCCCTGCGCGGCCGCAGCGCCCGGTCCGACGCGGCCGAACTGCGCGCCCTGGCCACCGAGGCCGCGGCCGGGCTGATCTCCGAGGACCCCGCCTACTCCCGGCTCGCCGCCCGGCTGCTCACCCGGTCCATCGCGGACGAGGCCGCCGGCCAGGGCGCCACCTCGTTCTCCGCGTCCGTCACCGTGGGCCACCGCGAGGGCCTGATCGCGGACCGCACCGCCGCCTTCGTCACCGCACACGCGGCGGCGCTCGACGCGCTGGTGGAACGGGCCCTCGCGGACGGCGCCGACGACCGGTTCGGCTACTTCGGACTGCGCACCCTGCACAGCCGCTACCTGCTGCGCCACCCGCACACCCGCCAGGTCGTCGAGACGCCCCAGCACTTCATGCTCCGGGTCGCCGCCGGGCTCGCCGAGGACGAGTCCGCGCGGGCGCTGGACGAGGTCGCCGCGCTGTACGGGCTGATGAGCCGGCTGGACTACCTGCCCTCCTCGCCCACCCTCTTCAACTCCGGCACCCGCCACCCGCAGATGTCCTCCTGCTATCTGCTGGACTCGCCGCTGGACGAGCTGGACTCCATCTACGACCGCTACCACCAGGTGGCCCGGCTCTCCAAGCACGCGGGCGGCATCGGCCTGTCCTACTCCCGGGTGCGCGCCCGCGGCTCCCTGATCCGGGGCACCAACGGGCACTCCAACGGCATCGTGCCGTTCCTCAAGACGCTGGACGCCTCCGTCGCCGCCGTGAACCAGGGCGGCCGGCGCAAGGGTGCCGCCGCGGTGTACCTGGAGACCTGGCACGCGGACATCGAGGAGTTCCTGGAGCTGCGCGACAACACCGGCGAGGACGCCCGCCGCACGCACAACCTGAACCTGGCGCACTGGATTCCGGACGAGTTCATGCGGCGGGTGGACGCCGACGGCACCTGGTCGCTGTTCTCCCCGGCGGACGTGCCGGAGCTGGTGGACCTGTGGGGCGACGCGTTCGACGCCGCGTACCGGGCGGCCGAGGCGAAGGGCCTGGCCCGCAAGACCCTGCCGGCCCGCGAGCTGTACGGCCGGATGATGCGCACCCTGGCGCAGACGGGCCAGGGCTGGATGACGTTCAAGGACGCGTCCAACCGCACCGCCAACCAGACCGCCGAGCCGGGCCGGGTGGTGCACTCCTCGAACCTGTGCACCGAGATCCTGGAGGTCACCGACGACGGCGAGACCGCCGTGTGCAACCTCGGCTCGGTCAACCTGGGGGCGTTCGTCGCGGACGGCTCGATCGACTGGGAGCGCCTGGACGCCACCGTGCGCACGGCGGTGACCTTCCTGGACCGGGTGGTGGACATCAACTTCTACCCGACCGAGGAGGCCGGCCGGTCCAACGCCCGCTGGCGGCCGGTGGGCCTGGGCGCCATGGGGCTCCAGGACGTGTTCTTCCGGCTCCGGCTCCCCTTCGACTCGCCGGAGGCCCGCGCGCTCTCCACGAAGATCGCCGAGCGGATCATGCTCGCGGCCTACGAGGCGTCCTGCGACCTCGCGGAGCGCTCCGGCCCGCTGCCCGCCTGGTCCGAGACCCGGGCCGCGCGCGGGGTCCTGCACCCCGACCACTACGCCACCGAGCCGGCCTGGCCGGAGCGCTGGGAGGTGCTGCGCGCCCGGGTCGCGCGGTCCGGGATGCGCAACTCGCTGCTCCTGGCCATCGCCCCGACGGCCACGATCGCCTCCATCGCGGGCGTCTACGAGTGCGTCGAGCCCCAGGTGTCGAACCTCTTCAAGCGCGAGACGCTGAGCGGGGAGTTCCTCCAGGTCAACGGCTACCTGGTGGAGGACCTGAAGCGGCTGGGCGTGTGGGACGCGCGGACGCGTGAGGCGCTGCGCGAGTCGAACGGCTCGGTACGGGACTTCGCCTGGATTCCCGAGGAGGTGCGGGCGCTGTACCGCACCGCGTGGGAGATCCCGCAGCGCGCCCTGATCGACATGGCCGCGGCCCGTACGCCGTACCTGGACCAGAGCCAGTCGCTCAACCTGTTCCTGGAGACGCCGACGATCGGGAAGCTCTCCTCGATGTACGCGTACGCCTGGAAGCAGGGCCTGAAGACGACGTACTACCTGCGGTCCCGGCCGGCGACCCGGATCGCGCGGGCCGCGTCCGGCCGGGCCGCGGCCGCCGCCCCCGTCCCCGTGCAGCAGGCGCCCGACGCGGACGCCATCGCCTGCTCCCTGGAAAACCCCGAATCCTGCGAGGCCTGCCAGTGACCACCACCGCCACCGAGAAGAACCTGCTCGACCCGGGCTTCGAACTGACCCTGCGGCCGATGCGCTACCCGGACTTCTACGAGCGCTACCGGGACGCGATCAAGAACACCTGGCACGTGGAGGAGGTCGATCTCCACTCGGACGTGGCCGACCTGGCGAAGATGACGCCCGCCGAGCAGCACCTGATCGGCCGGCTGGTGGCGTTCTTCGCGACGGGTGACTCGATCGTCGCGAACAACCTGGTGCTGACGCTGTACAAGCACATCAACTCCCCCGAGGCCCGGCTGTACCTGTCGCGGCAGCTGTTCGAGGAGGCCGTGCACGTCCAGTTCTATCTGACGCTGCTCGACACCTACCTGCCCGACCCGGACGACCGGGCCGCCGCCTTCGCGGCCGTGGAGAACATCCCCTCCATCCGCGAGAAGGCGCAGTTCTGCTTCCGGTGGATGGACTCGGTGGAGAAGATCGACCGGCTGGAGACGAAGGCGGACCGCCGCCGTTTCCTGCTCAACCTGATCTGCTTCGCGGCGTGCATCGAGGGGCTGTTCTTCTACGGCGCCTTCGCGTACGTGTACTGGTTCCGCTCGCGCGGTCTGCTGCACGGCCTCGCCACGGGCACCAACTGGGTCTTCCGCGACGAGACGATGCACATGAACTTCGCGTTCGAGGTCGTGGACACCGTCCGCAAGGAGGAGCCGGACCTCTTCGACGACGAGCTGGAGCGGCAGGTCACCGACATGCTGCGGGAGGCCGTCGAGGCGGAGCTGCAGTTCGGGCGCGATCTGTGCGGGGACGGGCTGCCCGGCATGAACACCGATTCGATGCGCGCGTACCTGGAGTGCGTGGCCGACCAGCGGCTGGTCCGGCTGGGCTTCCCGGCGGTGTACGGCTCGCAGAACCCGTTCGCGTTCATGGAGCTCCAGGGGGTCCAGGAGCTGACGAACTTCTTCGAGCGGCGCCCCTCCGCCTACCAGGTGGCGGTGGAGGGCTCGGTCTCCTTCGACGACGAGTTCTAGGACACGCCCTAGATCCTCGCCCAGCTCCTGACGTACGGACGCCGTGCGGCCCCCGCCGGCCGCGCGGCGTCCGCGCTTTGCGGTGGGTGGGTGCTCCGGTCCTGTTCCGCTTCGCGCAGCTCGCGGTCGATGCGGCGCTCGCGGGCGATGCCGAGCACGGCCGGCAGCAGGACGAGGGCGAAAAGTGCGGAAATGCCGAGGAGGTCGAGGAATGTGTTCATGCCTCTACTGTCCTTGTCCGGGCGATCCGACGGCAGTGGCAGGACTGTCACACAGCATCGAATTACTGCCACACTGATGCCATGCTGAACAACGTCGCCGCCCTGATGCTCGATGACGTCCACCCGTTCGAACTCGGCGTGCTGTGCGAGGTGTTCGGCCTCGACCGCAGCGACGACGGGCTGCCGGTACACGATTTCGCCGTGGTCTCCGGCGAGGGGCCCCGGCTGCGGACCCACGCCGGGTTCACCATCGAGACCCCCTACGGCCTCGACCGGCTGGAGGAGGCGGACCTGATCGCCGTGCCGGCGGGCAGCCGCTTCGGGGACCGGGAGTTCCCTGAGGAGGTGCTGGCCGCGCTGCGCACGGCCGTGGACCGGGGGGCCCGGGTCCTCAGCGTGTGCTCGGGGGCCTATCTGCTGGGCGCGGCCGGGCTGCTGGACGGCCGTCGCTGCACCACGCACTGGCGGCACGCCGACGACCTGGCCCGCCGCTTCCCGGCCGCCGCGGTCGAGCCGGACGTGCTGTACGTGGAGGACGGGCCGGTCACCACGTCGGCGGGGACGGCGGCGGGGATCGACGCCTGCCTGCACCTGGTCCGCCAGGCGTACGGGCCGGCCGCGGCCAACACCATCGCCCGCCGGATGGTGGTGCCCCCGCACCGGGACGGGGGCCAGGCGCAGTACATCGAGCGGCCGCTCCCCCGCACCCGGTGCGACACGGTGGGCGACACGCTGGCGTGGATGGAGCGCCACCTCGACCGGGAGATGACCGTCGAGCAGCTCGCCGCCCAGGCGCACATGTCGCCGCGCACCTTCGCCCGCCGCTTTCAGCAGGAGACCGGCACCACGCCGTACCGCTGGCTGCTTCGCCAGCGCGTCCTGCTCGCCCAGCACCTGCTGGAGACGTCCGAGGAGACGATGGACACGATCGCCGGGCGGACCGGCTTCGGCAACGCGGCCGCCCTGCGCCACCAGTTCGTCCGGGCGCTGGGCACGACGCCGCAGGCCTACCGGCGCACCTTCCGGGGGCCGTCCGCCGTCACCGAGGCGGCCTGACCGGCGGGGCGCCGAGCGGGTGGGGCCGCCGGGCAGCGGCGGCCCCACCCGCGGTTCAGATGCCGCAGCTGGGCGCCGACCAGAAGCGGTTGGGGCCCTGGTTCACGTGGACGTGGTCGTTGTGACCGGGGTAACCGGGGCCGAGGATGCCCCGGAAGCCGTGGTAGCGGGCCTGCTTGGCGAGGGTGCAGAAGGAGATCCCGCCGAGGTCGGCCGCGTCGCCGTACAGGTGGCGGCTGTTGGTGGCGCCGCCGACCGCGCTGTTGCAGGAGGTCGAGCGGAACCCGCTGTTGACGTTGATGGGCCGGTCACCGAGCGCGTGGCGCAGGGCCTCCAGCTTCCACATGGTGGTCAGCGCGTTGTACCGGGCGGTGGCCGCCGAGACCGCGCCGCCGGACCAGGTGCTGTTGCAGCGGTTCATCTCGGCGTAGGTGAAGTGGGCCGGGGTGCAGTCGCTGTCCTGGAGGGCGTAGATCTTGGACTGGGTCGCGGGGCCGGCGATGCCGTCGGCGGCCAGCCCGTAGGCGGCCTGGAAGCGCTTGACGGCGGCCGTGGTGGCGGGGCCGTACGAGCCGTCGATGGCGAGGACGGAGTTGTAGCCGGGGTATCCGGCGACCCGGATCTGGAGCTGGGTGACATCGTTGCCCGTGGCCCCCGGCTTCAGCGTGCGGGTCCAGGTGTAGCAGCCGTCCGCCTGGGCGGTGCCGGCGGTGACCACGGCACCACCCCAGGCGAACGCCATGGTCATGACAAGGCTGAGCAGCAGTCGTGCGGATCGTCTGATCACGGGGGCTCCCTACCACGGTGGAGGTTGTCGTCACGAGCCTGGCGGACGAGTCGACGCGCGTCAACTACGCGTGTAGAAATGGCAATTGACATCGCGGCGAACGAGGGCGGTCCGCTGCCGGTCCGGCAGCGACGGCCCGAGAGCCCCGCCCGGGAAACGAACGGCGGGCCCGGACCGGGTGAACCGGGCGGGCCCGCGCGGGCGCGTGGAGAGGGGTCAGTCGTTGGGGACGACCTCGTAGCGCGGGGTGTTCTCCGCCATCTGCCGCAGCGCGTCCTTGCGGTCGCGCTTGGAGAGCCGGTCGATGTACAGGTAGCCGTACAGGTGGTCCGTCTCGTGCTGGAGGCAGCGCGCGAAGTACCCGGTGCCGCGCACCCGGACGGGGTTGCCCCGGGCGTCCTGGCCGCGCACCACCGCGTAGTCGGGGCGGGCCAGCGAGGCGTACGCCGTCGGGACGGAGAGGCAGCCCTCGTTGGAGTCGTCCAGGACCCGCGCCTCGGGCGGCAGCTCCTCCAGGACCGGGTTGCAGACGGCGCCCACGTGCCGCACGCCGTCGTCGTCGGGGCAGTCGTAGACGAAGACCTTGAGGTCCACGCCGATCTGGTTGGCGGCCAGGCCGACGCCCTCCGCCGTCCGCTGGCTCGCGAACATGTCGTCGATCAGCGCGGCCAGTTCGTCGCCGAACTCCGTGACGTCCTTGCACTCCTTGTGCAGGACCGGGTTGCCCACGACCGTGATCGGACGGGAGGTGCCGCGCTCGCGGTGGGCCTTCTCGCGCGCCTCACAGTCCTCGGTGTCGATGAGGAAGCCCTCCTCGTCGACGCTGACCTGCTCGTCCGTCTCCTGCTGCGCCATGTCCGCCGTACGCCTTCCTCAAAACCCGAATCGGTGCGTCCATAGCCTACGGGCACGCGTCAGCAGACTTCTTCGAGATCCCGCCACTCGCGGCTGTCCGGGCTGTCCGCCACCCAGCCGTCCAGCAGGCCGCGCACCAGTCCGGCCGGGGCCGCCAGGCCGCACTCGCGCTCCGGCACCCACAGCTCACCGGCCGTGCGGTGGCCCAGCGGACCGGGATGTCCGGGCTCGCTGTGGTCGTGCGGGTCCAGGTGCTCGCCGTCGCCCTCGTCGCTCTCCATCCGGCTCTCCGAGCAGGAACGACACAGCAGCCGCACCGACGAGGACCAGTCCTCGGCGGCGAAGCCCGCGTCCGAGGCCAGCTGCTCCAGCGCGTCCCGGTCGGCCTCGGTGGCCGCTTCGAGCAGCACCACCCAGGTCGGCACGGGCGAGGGCGCCCACAGCTCGATCTCGTCGAACACCGGGTAGGACGGGCCCGCCGCGGTGACCCGCTCGCCGTTGGGCACCCCGTCGTGCAGCACGACCTCGCCCCAGCGCCGCCCCGAGGACGGCAGCGGGATCGACAGCACCTCGATCCGGGCCGGGTCCAGCCGGCGGCCCCAGACGACCTCCGCCTCGCCCTCCGGCGACAGCCGCACCGCGGCGCTGCCCAGCTCCATGCCGACCGGCTCGTTGCCCGCGGCCGGGGTCTGCTGGCCGCCGCCGGGCACCTTGAGCCCGTACGCCTGCCAGGCGCGGCGCGCGAGCGGCCAGTCCTGGAGGGCGGTCGCGGCGATGCCCACGTTCCACCAGTCCGGGGCGCCGGACTCCTTGTCGAGCAGGGCGACGGCCCGCAGGCCGGCGGCCCTCGCCTGTTCCCAGTCGTGCCGGAACTTGTGCAGCAGCGCCAGGTTGAACCACGACTCGGAGAGCCAGGGTTCCAGGTCCGCCGCCCGCGTCAGCAGCGCGCCCGCGTCCTCGTACCGGCCGTCGCCGATCAGCGTGAACGCGCGGTCCGTGGCCTGCCGCCAAGAGGCGGACGGCCGATGCCGTACCTTCCCGAAGATCCTCACGATTCCCGCCTGTCCCGACTGGACACCCTCGTTCTACCGCTCTCTTCGCATCCAACCATGCCGGGCCGGACGCCCGCTCATTACCCATCGGTTACCCGAGCGGGACCGGGGCAGCACCGTCCCTGGCCAGAACCCGGGCCAGCGCTTCCACCACCTGTGGCTGGTAGTCGTGCCCGGTTCCGAGCCTGAGCTGTTCCAGCGCACCCAGCGGCCCGGAGAGACTTTCCCCGCACAGGTCGTCGTATGCGTTCACGGCCCGGACGATCCTGGCGGACAGCGGCTGCTCGCGATAGGGGTCGGCCTGACGTTCGACCACGACGGCGACCCTGGGGTCCACCCCGGTCTGCCGGACCACCGCCCCGCCGAGCAGGGCGATCCGGCGCTGCTCGGCGGCCGGCAGCAGGGCCGTGGCCCCGGCCGGCACCGGGTCGACCAGCGAGAGCTGGCCGATGTCGTGCATCAGCGCGGCGTACTCCAGGACGGTCAGCTCGGGCCCGGTCAGCCCCATCTCACGGCCGACCGCCGTGCACAGCTCGGCCACCCGGCGGGCGTGGCCGTGCGGGGTGTAGCCGGCGATCTCGGTGGACCGGGCGAGGGAGGCGATGGTCTGCCGGTAGGTGGTGCGGACGGCGGCGAACCGGCGGAAGGAGAGCTGGGTCAGCAGCAGCGGCACGCACAGCACGGGCAGCGCCCACAGTCCGGCGGCGGCCACCCCGAGCGCCATGACGGCCCCGGTCGCGCAGACCGCCGACCCGATCCCGGTCAGCGCCCGCAGCTCGTCGCGCAGCAGCGGCCCGTACGGAACGGGCGTCGCGCGGGAGCCCCGGGGCCGGGTCCTGGCGCGCAGCAGGAGGGCGGCCAGGACGGCGTCGCACAGGGCGGTCAGGCCCAGCAGGAGCAGCAGGAACGCCGCGTAGTACGGGCCGTCGCCGAGCCAGCGTTCGCAGCGGCCGGAGTTGAACAGGGGCTGGAAGCACACCGCAGTGAAGGACACGGTGAGCAGCCGCCGGGCCACCTGGTCGGCGTCCGGGCCGTCGCCCCGCGCCAGCTGCGGCACCGAGGCGACGAGCTGGGCCGCGACCAGCACCGCGACCACCTGGAGCACCCCGTGGCCGGTGGGCTGTCCGTCACTGCGGCCGAGCAGGGCGTAGGCGAGGGCCCCGGCGGCACCGAGCGGCGCGGGTTCCCGCTCGCCGGGCCGGGCGCCCCGCCGGGCCAGTTCGCCGATGGTGACGAGGACGCCGAAGGCGAGGGCGTGGCCCGGTTCGCGCAGCCCGTACCAGAGGGTGTGGGCGAGCCCGGTGGCGGCGAGGAGCAGGGCGGCGGCGTGCACGGCCCGGGCGACGGGGGCCCGCCGGGTCCACCGGGGGGTCAT
>NZ_JAKRGC010000299.1 GCF_022347745.1 Streptomyces sp. OfavH-34-F | reverse complement strand
CCGCCGGGTCCGTGGGGGTCGGGGTGGGCGTGGGCGTCGCCGTCCCGCCGGGGACACCGCCGCGCTCGGGCTGCGGGGCGGTGCTGCCGCCTTCCCGGCCTCCGGTGCCGGGAGTCGGCGTGCCCGCGTCGTCCGGGGTGCGGTCCGTGGTGTCCCGGTCGGGGGTGTCGCCCTGGTCGGCGGGTGCGGGGGTCGACGGCTTGGCGTCGCGCTCGCCGCGTACGACGGAGCCGACGGTCGTCCCGCCGCCGCCGCTGAGGTCGCCGCCGGAGATCAGTTCGTACGTGGTGATGCCGGCCATCGAGACGACGAACACGACGGCCGCGCCGATGGCCGACCGCTTCCAGCCACGCAGCCGGGTGCCGTGGGTGGTGGCCTCCGAGAACTCCTCGTCCGGCCCGTGCCCCGGAGGGACGGCGCGCAGCATCATCGTCTCGTCCGCGACCGCGGCGGTGTCCCCGTCCACGCGGCGCAGCACCGTCGTCTCGTCCGCGTCCCCGTTCCCCTTCCCGTCCACGCGGCGCAGCACCGTGGTGGCGTCGTCCACCGGGGCGAGCAGGGCGGTGATCCCGGCCGGGGGCTCGGAAGCCGGGCCGTCGGACCGGCGCGCGCCGGTCTCGCGGGTGTGGACCGTCACCTCGCGTCCGGGGTGCTTCACCTGAACGGTGACTTCGCGTATCTGCTCACCCGTACGGCGGAAGAAGTGCTGGAAGACGGAGCCGCCGCAGGTGGCCACGACGCTCATCACACCGGCCCCGGCGATCGTCCCGTAGACGCCGAGCTGGGACGCCGCCACGGCCGCCGCCACCGCCGCGACCGCGCTGCCCGCGACCTGGGGCAGGCTCAGGTCGATCCGCCTTTCCTTCGGTTCTGTGTCGCTTTCCGGCTTCCGCACCATTTCCAGCCCTTGATTGACATCTCTCCCACCCTGCACCATCTAGGGACACGTGAGCGAAGTCGAAAGTTCCGGTTGCGTGGATTGTGTGAAGCACGACACGGATCATGGGCGGCGGGCATCGTGCGGGGTAGGTCAACTTCCACACCTCCCGATAACTTCGGCGGCGCGGCGGTCCACCCACATGGCCCGAATGGAGTACTGTGGCGAGCCCTGGGGCCGGATACCCGCACGGGCGTCCGGAACCTCCGGGAGGGGGCCGAAGGAGGCACTCGATCCGGCGGCGCACGGCATCGCACGGCGGCCTGCTACACAGAGTGATCATCGGTCACTTTGCGTTGCGCATGGGCTACCGTGGCATACCGGCGATCAAGGGCTCACGCCCGACACGCCGGGCAACACGGCAATGTTGTGGCAGGCCGCAGCCGGGCAGGCCACACTCGACTAGCGGAAGCAGCGACGCACGTGACGTCGGCAGGCACCACCCGGGAGGTCCCCATGCCCGAACTGCGTGTCGTGGCCGTCTCCAACGACGGCACACGACTGGTGCTCAAGGCTGCGGACAGCACGGAATACACGCTTCCGATCGACGAGCGCCTTCGCGCCGCCGTGCGCAACGACCGCGCCCGGCTGGGGCAGATCGAGATCGAGGTGGAGAGCCACCTCCGCCCCCGTGACATCCAGGCCCGGATACGAGCCGGCGCCTCCGCCGAGGAGGTCGCCCAGTTCGCCGGGATTCCCGTGGACCGGGTGCGCCGCTTCGAGGGCCCCGTGCTCGCCGAACGCGCCTTCATGGCCGAGCGGGCCCGGAAGACCCCGGTGCGCCGCCCCGGCGAGAACACCGGCCCCCAGCTCGGCGAGGCGGTGCAGGAGCGGCTGCTGCTGCGCGGCGCCGACCGGGAGACCGTCCAGTGGGACTCCTGGCGCCGCGACGACGGCACCTGGGAGGTCCTCCTGGTGTACCGGGTCGCCGGCGAGCCGCACTCCGCGAGCTGGACCTACGACCCGCCGCGCCGGCTGGTCCAGGCCGTGGACGACGAGGCGCGTTCGCTGATCGGCGAGACGGACGAGGTCGCGGCCCCCGAGCCCAGCTTCCCGTTCGTCCCCCGGATCGCCCGGCTGCCGCGCGACCGGCCGCTGGACCGCGCGCTGGACCGGCAGATCGAGCGCCCCGCCCCGCCGCCGCCCCCCGAGCCGGAGGAGCGGATCGCCGGGGTGACGGCGAGCGAGCGCGATTCGCTCACCAGCATTCTGGAGGCCGTCCCGAGCTTCCGCGGCGACCTCGTCGTACCGGAGCGCCCCTCGCAGCCGGAGCCCCCGGCGATCGAGCCGGCCCAGGAGCCGGAGGCCGAGGAGCCGCCCGCCGCGTCGGCGGGTGCCGGTTCCGCGTACGCGGACGTCCTGATGCCGCGCGCGGTCGCCGGCCACCGCGACCGGCTGACCGGGACGACGGACCGGCAGGCCGAGGCGGACGGGGTGCGCCCCGGACGCCGGGCGGCGGTCCCCAGCTGGGACGAGATCGTCTTCGGCACCCGCCGCAAGAAGCAGGACTGAGAAGGCCGCACGACATGACGAGGGCCCGTACGCGAGCGCGTACGGGCCCTCGTGCGCCGTCCGGGCGGCAGCGGGCGCGCCGCCCGGACGACGGTGTTCCGTTACTGCGGGTCGGGTCCGGTGGCGACCGGGCGCGACGGGTCGGCGGACCAGTGCGACCAGGAGCCCGCGTAGAGGGCGGCCCGGTGTCCGGCGAGCTCCAGCGCCAGGACCTGCTGCGCTCCGGAGACGCCCGAGCCGCAGTAGACGCCGACCTCGGTCGACCCGTCCTCGACGCCCAGCGCGGCGAACCGGGCGGCCAGACGCTCGGCGCTGAGGAAGCGTCCGTCCGCGTCCACGTTCTCGCCGGTCGGGGCGGAGAGCGCGCCGGGGATGTGCCCGCCGACCCGGTCGATGGGTTCCACGTCGCCCCGGTAGCGTTCGGCCGCCCGTGCGTCGAGCAGGACGCCGGAGCGGGCGAGGGCCGCGGCTGCGTCCGCGTCGAGCAGCGGCAGCGCACCGGGCGCGGGCACGAAGTCGCCCTCCACCGGGTCCGGGGTCTCCTTCGACAGCTCCCCCGGCCAGGCCGCGAGGCCGCCGTCCAGGACCCGTACGTCCTCGTGCCCCGCCCAGCGCAGCAGCCACCAGGCCCGGGCGGCCGCCCAGCCCTGGCCGCCGTCGTAGACGACGACCGGCGTGTCCGCGCGGACTCCGGCACGGCGCATGGCGGCGCCGAACACGGCCGGGTCCGGCAGCGGGTGGCGGCCGCCCTCGCCCGCCGGACCGGCGAGTTCCGCGTCCAGGTCGACGAAGACCGCGCCGGGGATGTGCCCGGCCTCGTAGTCGGGCAGGCCGTGCGGGCCGCCCAGCTGCCAACGTACGTCCAGGAGCACCGGCGGACGTGGCCCCGCCAGTGCGCTCACACAATCGGATGCCGAGATGATGGGCTTCATGTGTGCCATCCTCGCGCAGAGTCCCGGCCCTCCGTAACGACGGCGAACGGTCATATCCCGACGAACCGTTCCGCCTGCTGCGAGATCCCGGAATGGACGGCGCGGCCGGAGCGCATCCCGCGCCCGGTGGTGCAAGCATCTGCTCGGGGCGTACTCCGCTCGCGCCGCACCACGGCGCGCCCGGCCCCGTTTTCCCGTACGGCCACCACGATGGTCCGAGGAGAGTGACGATGACCGAGGCTGCCGCTCGGCGTACACCCGGAACACCTTGCTGGGTGAGCCTGATCGTGCACGGCCTGCGCACGACCGAGAACTTCTACGCCGAGCTGTTCGGCTGGGAGTTCGGCCCCGGCCCCGAGCAGTTGGGCCCGTACGTGCGGGCCCTGATCGGCGGGAAGGAGGTGGCGGGCCTCGGCCAGCTGCCGCCGGACCGGCACCTCCCGATCGCCTGGACGACCTATCTGGCCACCGACGACGCCGATCAGACGGCGGAGGCGATCCGGTCCTGCGGCGGCACGGTCGGCGTCGGGCCGCTCGACGCGGGCGAGGCGGGCCGGATGGCCATCGCGTCCGACCCGGGCGGGGCGGTCTTCGGGATCTGGCAGGCCGCCGCGCACGCCGGCACCACGCTGGCCGGGGCGCCCGGCACCCCGGTCTGGAACGAGCTGGTGACGCGGGAGACGTCGACGGTCGCCAAGTTCTACCAGGCGGTCTTCGGTTACGAGAGCAAGGCCGTCGTCTCGGCGGACTTCGACTACCAGACCCTGTACCTCCAGGGCCGTCCGGTGGCCTCCCTGCACGGCGTCGGCCACGCGCCGCTGCGCGACCGGGGTCCGCACTGGATGACGTACTTCGAGGTGGCCGACACGGACGAGGCGGCGCGGCGGGTCGCGGAGCTGGGCGGTCAGGTGCTGAGCCCGCCCAGGGAGAGCCCGAGCGGCCGGGTCGCGACGGTCGCGGACCCGGAAGGTGCGGTGTTCACCATCCAGCGGTCGGCCGCCGTCTGACGGCGACTCCGCCGCCGCGTGCGGGACGCGCTCAGGGCGAGGAGACCGGCAGGACGTCCGGGGAGAGCGCGCCCGCCCGCGCGGACGCCGCGGTCGCGCGGCGGCGGTGGTGCCGGCGGCACAGCACCTCGTAACCGACCTCGCCCGCCGGGCGGTTCACATCGCCGACGACGACCTGCGCCCCCTCGACGACCATCTCGCCGTCTATCGTCCGGGCGTTGTGGGTGGCGCGGGCACCGCACCAGCACAGGGCCTCGACCTGCAGCTGTTCGATCCGGTCGGCCAGTTCGACCAGCCGCTGCGAGCCGGGGAAGAGCCGGGTACGGAAGTCGGTCGTGATGCCGAAGGCGAAGACGTCCATCTCCAGGTCGTCCACGACACGGGCCAACTGGTCGATCTGGGCCGGGGCCAGGAACTGCGCCTCGTCCACGATCACGTAGTCGACCCGGCCGCCCTTGGACAGCTGGGCGACGAGGTACGCGTACAGGTCCATGCCCTCGTCCGCCTCGACCGCCTCCGTGACCAGGCCGAGCCGGGAGGACAGCTTGCCCTCCCCCGCCCGGTCGTCGCGGGTGAAGATCACGCCCTGCAGGCCCCTCGCCGAGCGGTTGTGGCCGATCTGGAGGGCCAGGGTGCTCTTTCCGCAGTCCATCGTTCCGGAGAAGAACACAAGCTCGGGCATGAGGGGTTGAGCACCTTTCGGAATGGGAAGGGAGAGCGGCGGCGCGGGGACGGAACGCGTTACGAGCGTACTTCGAGGAGCGGAACGAACTGCTCGACGGGGGTCATGGAGCCGTGCATGCCGACCATGGCCGACTCGTGCGGCTCGTTGACGGACGCGGTGATCACCACGTCGTCGTGGGCGGCCGCGACCACGTCGCCGATCCTGCCGTGGACCCGTTCGTCGATCCGGGGGCCGAACCAGCCCGCGGCGACGGCCTCGTCCCGGCTCGCCACCCAGAACTGCTCGCCCAGCACCTCGCGCCAGACGGCCAGCACGTCGGACGCGGCACCCGGCACGGCGTACACGTGCCGTGCCCGGCCCTCGCCGCCGAGCAGCGCGACCCCGGCGCTCAGCTCCCAGTCCTCGTCGAAGTCGATCCGGGACTGCTCGTCGAACGGGATGTCGATCATGCCGTGGTCGGCGGTGATGTAGAGCGCCGAGCGCGGCGGAAGCTGTTCGGCCAGGCGCCGGGCCAGTCCGTCCACGTACATCAGCTGGCCGCGCCAGGCGTCGGAGTCCATGCCGAAGCGGTGCCCCTTGCCGTCCACCTCGCTGTAGTACGTGTAGACGAGCGAGCGGTCGCCGGCGGCCAGCCGTTCGGCGGCGGTGTCCATGCGCTCCTCGCCGCTGAGCCGGCCGAGGAAGGAACCGCCGCTGAGCGCGATCTTGGTCAGCGGGGTCTGCTCGAAGGCGGGCGCGGAGACCTGCGCCGTGCGCACTCCGGCCGCGTCGGCGAGCTGGAAGAGGGTCGGGTGGGGCTGCCACGCCTTCGGCGGGGTCCACGGCGTCCAGCGGAGCTGGTTCATCAGCTCGCCGGTCTCGGGGTTGCGGACCGTGTAGCCGGGAAGGCCGTGCTCGCCGGGCGGCAGGCCGGTGCCCACGGAGGCCAGCGAGGCCGCCGTGGTGGCCGGGAAGCCCGCCGTGAGGGGACGGCCGGTGCCGCCGCGCGAGGTGGGCAGCAGCCCGTGCAGAAACGGGGCCTCGTCGGGGTGCGCCTTGATCTGCTCCCAGCCGAGGCCGTCGATCAGGAAGACGCAGTTCCGGTCGGCGGGGGTGAGTTCGCCGATGGCCGCCTCGAAGCCGGGCACGCCCTGGCCCGCGAGCAGGGTCGGCAGCAGATCGGCGAGCGAGCCGCTGCCGTACTCCGGGACGGGGGCGCTGTCCACGGACAGCGGGACGGGCTCGTCCTGCCAGGCCGGCTCGGCCATCAGCGGCCGGCCGCGGGGGTCGCGGCGGTGGCCTCAGAGAGGGCCTGGGCGAAGGCGAGGGTCTGGCGCACGGTGTCCGGGCCGTCACCGGCCTCGCTGACCCGCAGGCTCAGGTCGTCGGCGGTGGTGTTGCCGGTGTAGCCGTGGTCGGCCTCGCAGTTGGGGTCGCCGCAGGCGGCGGGCTCCAGGTCGATGCGGGAGACCGCGCCCCAGCCGATGGTCAGGACGACCTCGCGGGGCAGCGTGCCCGGAACGTACTTCTCCGGATCGGCCACGACCCGGCTGACCACGACCGACGAGATGCGGTCGAGCTTGACCGACTCGGTGGAGGTGGTGGCGTACGGGGACGGCGAGCTGGTGTCCGCGTTCTGCTCGTCGGTGTGGCTGACGATGAAGCGGGTGTCCGTGAGGACCAGCACCGTGACGTGCCGGCGCACCTCGTTGGAGTCAAAGGTCGTCTCCTGGTGGACGAGGTACGAAGAGACCGGCTCACCGCCCACGGCGGCCTCCACCGCCTCGGCCACGAGGGCCGGGTAGTAGCCGCTGCGCTCGATCGCCGCGCGCAGCCCCTGGGTCGTCGTACCGGTCTTAGCCATGGGAACCATCCTACGGGGGCCGGATGGCTGCCGGGGACGCCTCGTACGCCCGGCGCCCGGCGGGTCCGGGGGCGCGCGGGCGGTACCGGGTCAGTAGTTGGACAGGCGGCGCGGGCCGAGGTCCGTCCGGGCGGGCGGCGGCGAGAGCCGGACGCTCGCACCGAGCACGGAGAGCCCTTGCGGGGCGACCACCACGGGTTCCAGGGCGATGGAGACCACCTCGGGGTGGTCGTCCACCAGCCGGGAGACCCGCAGCAGCAGCTCCTCCAGCGCCGCGGTGTCCACCGGCGCCGCACCGCGCCAGCCGAACAGGACGGGGGCCGCCCGGATGGACCGGATCAGCTCGGCGGCGTCCCGGTCGGTGACCGGGACCAGCCGGTGCGCGGTGTCGCCCAGCAGCTCGGAGGGGGCCCCGGCCAGGCCGAAGGAGAGCACGGCGCCGGCCGCCGGGTCGATGGCGGCCCGGACGACGGTGTCCACGCCGCGCGGCGCCATCGCCTGGACGACCGGCCGCAGCTCGGCCGGCGCGCCGAGCAGTTCGGTCAGGTCCCCGTACGCGCGGCGCAGCGCGGCCTCGCTGTCGAGGTCCAGGCGTACGCCGCCGAGGTCGGCCCGGTGGCGCAGATGGGGGGCGGTGGTCTTGAGCGCGACCGGGTAGCCGAGCCGCGCGGCGGCGGCCACCGCCTCCTCCGGGCCGGGCGCGGGCAGCGTCGGCCGTACGGCGATGCCGTAGCAGGCGAGGAGTTCGCGGGCCTCGTCGTGGCCGAGTGGGCGGCCGCGCGGGTCGGGGTCCTGGCCGAGCAGGGTGTCGATGCGGGCGGCCGCGCCCGGCGCGTCGATGGTGTCGTCGAGGAAGTCGGGCACCTTGCCGGGCACGGCGGCCTGCCGCCGCCACTGGGCGTACCGCACGGCCTCGGCGAGCGCCCGCACGGCCCGTTCGGCGGCGGGGTAGGCGGGGATGCGGCCGATGCGCGGGAGGTCGTCGTCGTGGGCGGTGGCGGCGTCCGGGGCGGGGGCGGGGGCGGACTCGGGGGCGGGCG
>NZ_JAKRGC010000298.1 GCF_022347745.1 Streptomyces sp. OfavH-34-F | reverse complement strand
GGGCGGCCCGGTCGCGTGATCCATCGCGGGCCGTGGTGGGTTACGCCTCCGCCGGGTGACGGACGTTGGCGTTGACCCAGTCGACGATCGCGGTCGTCGTCGCGCCGGGGGTGAAGATCTCCGCGACGCCCTGTTCCTTCAGCGGGGCGATGTCCGCCTCCGGGATGATGCCGCCGCCGAAGACCTTGATGTCCTCCGCGTCGCGCTCCTTGAGCAGTTCGATGACCTTCGCGAAGAGCGTGTTGTGCGCCCCCGAGAGGATGGAGAGGCCGATCGCGTCGGCGTCCTCCTGGATCGCCGTGTCCACGATCTGCTCGGGCGTCTGGTGCAGTCCCGTGTAGATGACCTCCATACCGGCGTCGCGCAGGGCCCGCGCGATCACCTTCGCCCCGCGGTCATGGCCGTCGAGGCCCGGCTTGGCCACCACGACACGGATCGGACCGGTCACACCCATCACTGCCTCCACCTGCGTCTCCCGTGCCTGAGGGCCGGGGATGTGAACGAACGTTATCCACAGCATCCCGCAAGCCGCCGTTTCGCGGTGGACCGGGAGGGGGAAATCACATCCGGGACGTTGCTCACGGGCACCGGTCCGAGCCCGCGGCCCACGCGCCGTGCGGGACCGGGGGCCCGCGGACCCGCATCGGGTCGCCGTATCACCGCGCCGGCAGCCGCACGGCGCGGTGATACGGGCCGCCGAGCCGCCCCTCAGCAGTGAACCGCCCCGACGGGGATCGCCACGGAACGCCACGCCGCCCCGGCCGCGCGCACCCCGGTCCTGCGTGCCCCCGTCCCGCGCGCCGGTTTCGCACGCCGGTGCCGCCGTCGCCGCGCCGGTTCGGCGCCCGCCGCGCAAACCGAACAAACTTCGAACATAGAGCCAAGGCTGAGTACGCCCGCTGCCGAAAGACGGCCGATTGCCCGTTTTCCCGCGCGCCCCAGAGCCGTCGAAGATTGTCGGCGGCGGATACCGCCGGGTACAGTCGCGGCCACTGCTCACCCCCGGAGCCCCGCGCTCCGGGCACTGGTCCTGCTGCCGAGGCGAGAGAGAAGTTGGTGAACGACCAGCACCCCCACGCCGGGTATGCCGGATACGACGGCTACGCCACCGGCACCCTGGACGCCACGGGCAGCTTCGAGACGGACCCGCTCTTCGGTTCCTACCCCGGAAACGGCACCGGCACCGGCTACGGCGGCGGTTACGACGCCTCGTACAACACCTCGCAGGGCCAGGGCATCCCGTACACGGGCGGTGCGGCCGGATACGGCACGTACGACACCACGCAGTGGGACACCGGCGCCCACCAGACCCTCGGGACGGACGGAACCGGCGGGTTCGACGGATATCCCGCCCACGCCGACCAGGCGCAGCAGCACCCGCCGTACGACGCGGCCCCCTACGAGGGCACCCGGTACGACGGATCACCGCAGTACGACACCACGACGACCTGGCTGCCGAGCGAGGGCTACGCCCCCGGCGTCCCGTCCCAGGGCGGCGCGCCGGACACCTCCGGCCAGTGGGACACCACCACCTGGACCACCGCCCCCGCATGGCCCTCCGACGACACCGCCTCGTACGACACCGGCATGTACGACGCCACCGCCTGGAACACCGGCGCCACGCCCGGACACGCCGAGCAAAATGTGCAAAATCCGGTCGTCTCGAACGAAGCCGAACAGCATCCCCCGGCGGAGACGTACGAGAGCGGCTACGAAACCTTCGCCCAGGGCTCCGGTGACTACGACCCGTACGAGCCCTACCGCACCGCCGGTGAGACCGGCGAGGAGGCCGGGAGCCACCCGGAACCGGCCGACGACACCGCCCACGACGCCGTCGACGGCCCCGGCATTCCCGGCAGCGAGGACGGCACGCACCAGGGCCCGGCCGGCGACGACCACCGTCCCGCCGCCCGCCCCGCCCCCCGGAGCGCGGGCCGCAGCCGCCGGCGTTCCCCCGCGAAGCGCTCCGCACTCCTCACCGTCGCCGTTCCCTCCGCCTGCGTGATGAGCGTGGCCGGGATCGCCGCCGCCTCCGTGAGCGGCATGGGCGGCGACGAGGCGAAGAAGGACGCGACCACCACCATGGCCGCCGACGACACCGTCAAGCCGGCCGTGGCCAACGACAAGCTGGACACCCAGCTCGCCAACCTCAGCGCCGACGCGGAGAACTTCGCGGACCGGGCCAGCCGCACCCAGGAGCGCATCGACCTGAAGGCGCGCCAGGCGGCCGAGAAGCAGCGGCGCGAGGCGGAAGCCGCCCGCAAGGAGGCCCTGCGCCCCAAGTTCGTCATGCCGGTGAAGCAGCACGGCCTGAGCGCGTACTTCGGGCAGGCGGGCGTCAACTGGATGTCCGTCCACACGGGCATCGACTTCCCGGTCCAGTACGGCACGCCGGTCATGGCCGCGACGGACGGCACCGTCCGCACGCAGTACAACAGCGCCTACGGCAACATGGCCATCGTGACCATGGCCGACGGCACGGAGACCTGGTACTGCCACCTCAGCAGCACCCGCATCCGCTCGGGCCACGTCAAGGCCGGCGATGTCATCGCGTACTCCGGCAACTCCGGCAACTCCACGGGCCCGCACATGCACTTCGAGGTGCGGCCCGGCGGCGGTGCGGCGATCGACCCGCTGCCGTGGCTGCGCGGCCACGGCGTGAACCCGAACTGAGCACCGCCGGACCGGTCGGGACCGGGAACGAACGGCCGGAGCCCCGGGGCTCCGGCCGTCGCGCGTCTCTCAGAGCTTCTGCACCGGCGCGTACCGCAGGAGCAGCTTCTTCGGACGGCCGTCGCCGAAGTCGACCGTGGCCTTCGCCTGGTCGCCGACGCCCTCGACCGTCGTCACCGTGCCCAGGCCGAACTGGTCGTGCGTGACGCGGTCGCCCGCCACCAGAGTGATCGTCGGCTTGTCCGAGGTCCGCCGGGTCGCGAAGCCGGACGGGCCGGAGCGGGCGCGGGAGGCGGAGAGCGACGACGTGATGCCCGAGGTGGGTCCGGCCGGAGCGGCCATCGGGCCCTTGCGCTTCCAGTCCAGGTGCTGCTCCGGGATCTCCTCCAGGAAGCGGGACGGCGGGTTGTACGAGGGCTGGCCCCAGGCGCTGCGCATGGCGGCCCGGGTGAGGTAGAGCCGCTCGCGGGCGCGCGTGATGCCGACGTAGGCGAGGCGGCGCTCCTCCTCCAGCTCCTTGACCTGGCCGAGCGCCCGCATGTGCGGGAAGACGCCGTCCTCCATGCCGGTCAGGAAGACGACCGGGAACTCCAGTCCCTTCGCGGTGTGCAGGGTCATCAGCGTGATGACACCGGAGCCGTCCGTGTCCTCGTCGGGGATCTGGTCGGAGTCGGCGACGAGCGCGACCTGCTCCAGGAACTCGGCGAGCGTGCCCGTGCCCTCCTCCTCGCCCCGGTCCTGCTCGAATTCCAGGGCGACGGCGGCCAGCTCCTGGAGGTTCTCGATGCGGGTCTCGTCCTGGGGGTCGGTGGACGCCTGGAGCTCGGCGAGGTAGCCCGTGCGCTCCAGGACCGCCTCCAGCACGACGGCCGGGCCCGCGCCGGACTCGACGACCGTGCGCAGCTCCTCCATCAGCGTGTTGAACCGCTTCACGGCGTTGGCGGAGCGGGCGGCCATGCCGTACGCCTCGTCCACGCGGCTCAGCGCCTGCGGGAAGGTGATCTTCTCGCGGAGCGACAGGGCGTCGATCATCGCCTCGGCGCGCTCGCCGATGCCGCGCTTGGGCACGTTGAGGATGCGGCGCAGCGGGACGGTGTCCTCGGGGTTGGCGAGGACGCGCAGGTAGGCGAGGACGTCCCGGACCTCCTTGCGCTCGTAGAAGCGCACGCCGCCGACGACCTTGTAGGGCAGGCCGACGCGGATGAAGATCTCCTCGAAGACGCGGGACTGGGCGTTCGTCCGGTAGAAGACGGCGACGTCCCCTGCCTTGGCGTCGCCCGCGTCGGTGAGCCGGTCGATCTCCTCGGCGACGAACTGCGCCTCGTCGTGCTCGGTGTCCGCGACGTAGCCGGTGATGCGGGCGCCGGTGCCGGCGTTGGTCCAGAGGTTCTTGGGGCGGCGGCTCTCGTTGCGCTCGATGACGGCGTTGGCGGCGGAGAGGATCGTCTGCGTGGAGCGGTAGTTCTGCTCCAGCAGGATCGTCGTCGCGTTCGGGTAGTCCTCCTCGAACTGGAGGATGTTGCGGATGGTCGCGCCCCGGAACGCGTAGATCGACTGGTCGGCGTCGCCCACGACGCACAGCTCGGCGGGGGCGTCCTCCGGGCCTGTGGGGCCGACCAGCTCGCGGACGAGGGTGTACTGGGCGTGGTTGGTGTCCTGGTACTCGTCGACCAGGACGTGCCGGAAGCGGCGGCGGTAGTGCTCGGCGACGTCGGGGAACGCCTGGAGCAGGTGGACCGTCGTCATGATGATGTCGTCGAAGTCCAGCGCGTTGGCCTCGCGCAGCCGCGCCTGGTACATCGCGTATGCCTGGGCGAGCGTCTTCTCGAACCCGTCGGCCGCCTGACCGGCGAAGGTCTCCTCGTCGATGAGCTCGTTCTTGAGGTTGGAGACCTTGGCGGTGAAGGACTTCGGCGGGTAGCGCTTGGGGTCCAGCTCCAGATCGCGGCAGACCAGGGCCATCAGGCGCTTGGAGTCGGCGGCGTCGTAGATGGAGAACGAGGAGGTGAAGCCGAGCTTCTTGGACTCGCGGCGCAGGATGCGGACGCAGGCGCTGTGGAAGGTCATGACCCACATGGCGTTGGCCCGCGGCCCGACCAGCTGCTCGACGCGCTCCTTCATCTCGCCGGCGGCCTTGTTGGTGAAGGTGATGGCGAGGATCTGCCCGGGATGCACCCCGCGCTCGGCCAGCAGGTGGGCGATGCGGTGGGTGAGCACACGGGTCTTGCCGGAGCCGGCACCGGCGACGATGAGCAGGGGCGACCCGGAGTGCACCACGGCGGCGCGCTGCTCGGTGTTCAGCCCGTCGAGCAGGGCCTCCGGGTCGATGACGGGGCGGTGCGCGCCGTCGCGGTAGTACGCGTCGCGCGCCGGCGGCGGCCCCTCGAACACGCCCGCGAAGAGGTCCTCCGGCACCGCTTCGGGTGCGGGGCCCTCGGGGGGCGGCGGGGGCCCTTCCTCCTCGTGCTGGAGGCCGGCCAGGAAACTGTCGTCAAAGAGGCTGCTCATCGCTGTCCGAGTCTAAGGCGCCCGACTGACAGCCGACCCCGCTCCCGGAAGGTCACGAAAATGTATCGGGCATATCGCACACCGACCTTCCCAGCGGCCCCTCCCGTTGGCTAGCGTGCTCGTTCGGACGGCCCGTACCCCCAGTGGCGACCCACGCCGAGCGGGCCCCGCGCCGAATCCGGGCCCGCCCGGAGCCGGGGGCCCACACGCAACACCGGGGTGAATCGGTCCGCCCCCCACCGGACCGTAGGGCAGCCTTCCGTTCCGCCCGAACCCGACAGCTAACCCGGCAGGCGGTCCACGGAAGGAGATGCCGGCCTTGGCGTCGCATCGCAAACCGCGCACCCGCATACGCTCCACCGCCCCCGCCGTGGGACTCACCTCGGCCGCGCTGGCCTCGGTCACGCTGCTGTCCTCGCAGAGCGCGCTGGCCGCCCCGGCGCCCCCCAGACCGAGCATCGAGGAAGTACAGAAGAGGGTCGACGACCTCTACCGGCAGGCGGGCACCGCGACCCAGAAGTACAACCGGGCGAAGGAGGCCACGGACAAGCAGCGGAACCGGGTGGACACGCTGCTCGACGACGTGGCCAAGCGCACGGCCGAACTGAACGACGCCCGCAGGACCCTCGGCAACTACGCCGCCGCCCAGTACCGCAACGGCGCCCTCGCGCCGACCGCGACCTTCTTCCTGGCCGACGATCCGCAGTCGTTCTTCGACCAGACCCACCTCATGGACCGGATGGCCGAGCGCCAGCAGCAGGCGGTCACGGACTTCCGAACGCGGCAGGCGAAGGCGTCCGAGCAGCGGGCCGAGGCCGTGAAGGGCCTGGAGACGCTGACCGAGTCGCAGGCGGCGCTGCGCACCAGCAAGCAGAACGTCCAGAAGAAGCTGACCGAGGCGCGGACCCTGCTGTCGAAGCTGACCGCCGAGGAGAAGGCGCGTCTGGCGGAACTGGAGCGCAAGAAGGAGGCGGAGGCCCGGCGCAAGGCGGAGGAGCTGGCGAAGAAACAGGCCGCCGCCCGGAAGGAGGCCGCGCGCGAGGCCGCGAAGTCGGAGGGAAGCGGTACGGAATCGGGCACGGAGACGGGCTCCGGCTCGGGGTCGGGCTCGGGGACCGGCGCGGACTCCGGCACCAGCGCCAGCACGAAGGCGGAGAAGGTCCTCGCGTTCGCCCGCGCCCAGATCGGCAAGCCGTACGTGTGGGGCGCCACCGGGCCCGCCTCGTACGACTGCTCGGGGCTGACGCAGGCGGCCTGGAAGGCCGCGGGTGTGGACATCCCGCGCACCACCTGGGACCAGGTGAAGATCGGCACCCGGGTCGCCACGGCGGATCTCCAGCCCGGTGATCTGGTGTTCTTCTACGACGACATCAGTCACGTCGGGATCTACAAGGGCGACGGGATGATGATCCACGCGCCGAAGCCCGGGGCGAACGTGCGCGAGGAGTCGATCTACTACATGCCGATCTACGGCAGCGTGCGCCCGGCCTGACCGGTCCTGCGGGGATGCCGGGCCGGCCCGTACGGGACCGGCCCGGTGCCGGCCGTCAGGTCCAGAGCGTGGCGATGAAGATGTTGGCGAGGGTCAGGGCGCCGACCGCCCCGAAGAAGCCCTTGTCCACCTTCTCCTCGTCCCGCTTGACGTAGACGAGCGCCAGGATGACGACCAGGATCAGCAGCTTGACGCCTATCTTGATGTTGTTCACCGGGTGGTCCTCGGCCTGGTGGAGGCCGACCAGGGCGACGCCGGTGACCAGCATCGTCAGCGCCCCGTGCAGCATGCCGGGGACGAACCGGGCGGTACCGGTCCGCAGCGCCTTCATCTGGCCGAGGAATCCGCCGAGCAGGGCGGCGATGCCGATGATGTGCAGAGCGACGACGAAATCGATGAGTACGCGCATGTTCCGCACCATAGCCGCGGCACTCCCGGCCACTCACGGGCAGGGTGTGGATAACTCACCGTTTGAATGATGAATGCACTTTTTGCCTGCATCTGCGGCAATTACGGCTATCACTTCCGGTCATTCACGGCCGTTTGGCAACAATGCCACGCCAAGAGCGGGCAATAGCCGCCATTACGTCTCCGGCCCGTGTCCTCGGATTAGCGTCCCTTCCCGGTGGCAGGCCCGGGCAGCGCCCTCGCCGGACCACCGAAGGAGCCCGCCGGTATACCCCGCCGGGCAGTCGCACGGAAGGACGCCCGCCCTCGTGGCAGCGCATCGCAAACCCAGGCAGCGTTTCACCACCGGTTCCGCGGCACGCACCGCGGCGACCCTCGCCTTCGCCGGCGCCGCGACGGCCGCCGTGCTGCCGGGAGCCGCGCACGCCGACCCCACCCCCACCGCGGCGCAGGTCAAGGCCCAGGTGGACCGGCTCTACCGGGAGGCGGAGGTCGCCACCGAGAAGTACAACGGCGCGAAGACCGAGGCGGCGGCAGCCGCCAAGTCCGTCGACGCCCTGCGCGACGAGGCCGCCCGCAGGACCCAGCGCCTCAACGCCGCCCGCGACGTGCTCGGTGCCTACGCCGCCGCGCAGTACCGTTCCGCCGGGCTCGACCCCTCCCTTCAGCTCGCGCTCTCCTCCGACCCGGACCAGTACCTGCGCCGCGCCACCTACGCGGAGCGGGCCGGGGAGCGCCGGGCCACCGAGGTCCGCTCGGTGCGGCGCCAGGTCGCGGAGATCGCCCAGGTACGCGCCGAGGCGGCCGGCAAGCTGACCGAGCTGGCCGCCCGGCAGGCCGCGACCGAGAAGCACCGCGCGACCGTCCGCGCCAAGCTCGCCGAGGCCCGCCGCCTGCTCGCCCGCCTCACCCCGGCCGAG
>NZ_JAKRGC010000297.1 GCF_022347745.1 Streptomyces sp. OfavH-34-F | reverse complement strand
AGCCGACGAGGAGCGGGCCGTCGCCCAGGCCCTCGCCCTCGCCGGGCCGGTGAGCGGCGCGCCCGCCGCCCCTGGTCACCGGGCGGCGGCGGTCTCCTGGCGGGATGCCCGGCGCATCGCCCGACGGGCCGGCCACCGGGCCCCGGGGAGTGAGCGGGTGTGCCTGGCCGAGTCGCTGGGGCGGGTCCTGGGAGAGCCGCTGGCCGCGCTCACCGATCTGCCGTCCTTCGACACCTCCGCCATGGACGGCTGGGCCGTCGCCGGACCGGGGCCCTGGCGCATCCGGGACGAGGGCGGCATCCTCGCCGGTCACGGCGCTCCCGCCCTGCTGCCCGACGGCGAGGCCGTCCGTATCGCCACCGGCGCCCGCATCCCGGCGGAGGTCACCGCCGTCATCCGCACCGAACACGCGTACGCCGACGAGGCCAAGGGGCTGCTGTACGCCCAGCGGTCCGTCAGCCACGGCCAGGACATCCGGCCGCGCGGCCAGGAGTGCCGGGCGGGGGAGCACCTGCTTCCCGCCGGGACGATCGTGACCCCCGCCGTGCTCGGCCTGGCCGCCGCTGCCGGGTACGACGAGCTGCCCGTACGCCGTCGGCCGAGGGTCGAGGTTCTCGTCCTGGGCGACGAGCTGCTGACCACCGGGCTGCCGCACGACGGGCTGATCCGCGATGCGCTGGGGCCCATGATCGGGCCCTGGGTGCGGGCGCTGGGCGCCGAGGCCGCCCCGCCGCGCCGCCTGGGCGACGACGCGGACGCCCTCCGGAAGGCGCTCACCGCATCCGACGCCGACCTGATCATCACGACCGGTGGCACCGCCGCCGGCCCGGTGGACCATGTCCACCGGGTGCTCACCCGGATCGGCGCCGAACTGCTGGTCGACGGAGTCGCCGTACGCCCCGGTCACCCGATGCTGCTGGCCCGCCTTGGCGCCGGCCGCTCTCTCGTCGGGCTCCCCGGCAACCCCCTCGCCGCCGTCTCCGGGCTCCTCACCCTCGCCGGGCCGCTGCTCGCCGGGCTCGGCGGCTCTGCCCCCGATGAGCCGTACCGGGTGCCCGTGCGCGACGATGTCCAGGGACATCCGCACGACACCCGACTCGTTCCCGTCGTCTACCGGACGGACACGGCGGCCGGAACCGGGAGTGGGGCGGAGTGCGTCGTACCCCTGCGGTACAACGGTCCGGCCATGCTGCGCGGGATCGCCGCCGCGGACGGACTGGCCGTGGTGGAGCCGGGAGGGGTACGGTCCGGCACCGAGGTGGAGATCCTCGATCTACCGTGGGCCTCGGCGACGCCGTGGACTGAAGGGTGTTTCACGTGAAACTTCCCGGCCATGACGCGATGGCCAGGCGGGCCGACGAACAGGTCGTCCCCACGCGGGTGATGCTGCCGCGCCGGGTCGTGGACGGACCGGCGCGCCAGGTGGCCAAGCGCCTGATGATGGCTCTGATGGTGCTCGCCGCCACCGTGTTCATCGTCTGGATCGACCGTGCCGGCTACCACGACGCCGCCGACGACTCGGTCGATCTGCTGGACGCGGTGTACTACGCCACGGTCACCCTCTCCACCACCGGCTACGGCGACATCACCCCGTACAGCGACGGTGCCCGCCTCATGAACGTGGTGCTGGTGACACCGCTGCGGGTGCTCTTCCTCATCATCCTGGTCGGCACCACTCTCGAAGTCCTCACCGAGCGGACCCGCGAGGACTTCCGGCTGAAGCGTTGGAGAACCAACTTGCGTGACCACACCGTCGTCGTCGGCTTCGGTACCAAGGGCCGTTCGGCGATCCAGACCCTGCGCGCCACCGGGCTGAGCAAGGAGCAGATCGTCATCGTGGACCCGGCGTCCAAGGTGATCGAGATCGCCAACGCCGAAGGGTTCACCGGTGTGGTCGGCGATGCCACCCGCAGCGATGTCCTGCTCCGGGCCGAGTTGCAGAAGGCGCGTCAGGTCATCATCGCCACCCAGCGCGACGACACCGCCGTGCTGGTCGCGCTGACCGCCCGCCAGCTCAACCGCGGGGCGAAGATCGTGGCCGCGGTGCGCGAGGAGGAGAACGCCCCGCTGCTGCGCCAGTCCGGCGCCGACGCCGTGATCACCAGCGCCAGCGCGGCCGGCCGGCTCCTGGGCCTCTCGGTCCTCAGCCCCAGCGCGGGCACGGTCATGGAGGACCTCATCCAGCAGGGCAGCGGCCTCGACCTCGTCGAACGGCCGGTGATAAAGAGTGAGGTCGGCAAGAACGTGCGTGAGACGGACGACCTGGTGGTCAGCGTGCTGCGCGGACACCGGCTCCTCGGCTACGACGACCCGGCGGCGAGCCCTCTGCAGTTGACGGACCGCCTGATCACCATCGTGCGCGCCTCGAACGAGCCGCCCGCCCACCCGCCGCACCAGAACCACCCGCTGCCCTGACCCCCGGCCGCGCCCGCCCTCCTGCCCGCCCCACCGCCGCGCCGCACCCCGTGCAGCCCGGAGCGCGGGCCGGTACGGAGTAGCCTCGCGGCCATGCATGCGATCACGATCCCCGAACCCGGTGGCCCCGAGGC
This sequence comes from Streptomyces sp. OfavH-34-F, assembly GCF_022347745.1. Classification (GTDB taxonomy): domain Bacteria; phylum Actinomycetota; class Actinomycetes; order Streptomycetales; family Streptomycetaceae; genus Streptomyces. The sequence continues at coordinate 5,494 of NZ_JAKRGC010000297.1, read as the reverse complement.
GCTCGTGTGGGCCGAGGTGCCCGATCCCGTACCCGGCGAGGGCGAGGTCCTCGTGGACGTCGTGGCCAGTGCGGTCAACCGGGCCGACGTCCTCCAGCGGCAGGGCTTCTACAACCCGCCGCCGGGCGCGTCCCCCTACCCCGGCCTGGAGTGCGCGGGCCGGATCGCGGCCCTGGGCCCCGGCGTCAACGGCTGGGCCGTCGGCGACGAGGTGTGCGCGCTCCTCGCGGGCGGCGGATACGCGGAGAAGGTCGCCGTCCCGGCGGGCCAGCTCCTGCCCGTACCCAAGGGGCTGGACCTCGTGCAGGCGGCTGCGCTGCCCGAGGTGACGGCCACGGTCTGGTCCAACGTCTTCATGGTGGCCCATCTGCGCCCCGCCGAGACGCTGCTCGTGCACGGCGGCTCCAGTGGTATCGGCACGATGGCCATTCAGCTCGCCAAGGCGGTCGGGGCGCGGGTCGCGGTGACGGCCGGGAGCCCGGACAAGCTGGCGCGCTGCGCGGAGCTGGGCGCGGACATCCTGATCGACTACCGCGAGCAGGACTTCGTCGAGGAGATCCGCCAGGCCACCGCAGGGGCGGGCGCGGACGTCATCCTCGACATCATGGGCGCGAAGTATCTCGACCGGAACGTGGCGGCCCTCGCCGTCAACGGCCGGCTCGCGATCATCGGCCTCCAGGGCGGCGTCAAGGGCGAACTGAACCTGGGCACGCTGCTGAACAAGCGGGCCGCCGTCACGGCGACCTCGCTGCGCGGGCGGCCGCTCGCCGAGAAGGCGGCGATCGTCGCCGCCGTACGCGAGCACGTCTGGCCGCTGATCGCGGACGGGATCGTCAAGCCGGTCGTCGACCGCACGGTGCCGATGCAGGACGCGGCGGAGGGGCACCGCGTGATGGAGTCCAGCACGCACATCGGCAAGGTGCTGCTCAAGCCGCCCACGGCCGCCTGACCCGCGCCACCGCACCGGCCTGACCCCGCGTCACCGCACCGGCCCGGAGGGCCTGGCACACCGCACACGCCGGGGGCCCGGCACACGCTTGTGTGCCGGGCCCCGGGACGTCGTCGGTCGGGCTGCTTACAGGTACGGGCCGGAACGGACCGGGCCGTGCGGGTCGATGCCGCCGTCCTCCTCGTGAGCACTGCCCGGCGGCAGCGCGCGGCGCATCTGCTCCAACTGGGCGCGGGCCGCCATCTGCTGGGCGAACAGGGCGGTCTGGATGCCGTGGAAAAGGCCCTCCAGCCAGCCCACGAGCTGCGCCTGGGCGATCCGCAGCTCCGCCTCGGAGGGGACGGAGTCGTCGGTGAACGGCAGCGACAGCCGCTCCAGTTCCTCGACCAGCTCCGGCGCGAGCCCGTCCTCCAGCTCCTTGACCGAACCGGCGTGGATCTCCTTCAGACGCACCCGGCTCGCCTCGTCGAGAGGAGCCGCCCTGACCTCCTCCAGGAGCTGCTTGATCATGCTGCCGATGCGCATGACCTTCGCGGGCTGCTCGACCATTTCCGTCACCGGGATCTCCCGCGACTCGTCGTCGGTGTCACCGCCGCCGATCGCCATTCCGTCCTGTCCCACTACGAGGACCTGGGGGTGCTCCTGCGACCGTTCATTCCTCGGCATCTCCATGCCCTCATTGTCTCGCACACGCGGCGTTCACCATTGTGGTGCCCCCGGTAACGGTTGATCCACCGTCCCGGAGGCACCGAACAGCCCAGCAGGTCAGCCGGCCCGGCGCGCCAGGCCCGGCCGCGAGCGGGAGAAGAGCGCCGCGAGGACGCCCGCGAGCAGCGGGACCACCACGGCCAGCAGCCCGATCGTCGGCCAGGGCACCACGATCGGCGTGTACGCGGACTCCATGGGCGAGATCCGCATCTCCGCCATCGCGGCGCGCAGATCGACCAGCCGCAGGGCCACCGCGGGCAGCAGGCCCGCCACCGTCCCCAGCAGCACCCCGGTCAGCGCCACCACCAGGCACTGGAAGCCGGAGAGCGAGCGTCGCACGCGCGGCGGCGCGCCCACCGCGCTGAGGGTGGTGAGGTCGGCTTCCGCGTCCGCCTTGGCCAGGCCGGTCGTGATCGCCGCGGCGCCCATCGTCACGACTCCGGCGAACAGGGTGAGGATCAGCAGAATGATGCTGCCCCGGTCGGCGGCACCGGACTCGGACTGCACCCAGAGGCCACCGCCCGCCTGGTCGATGGCGGCCGACACCCGCTGGCTCTCCGCGTCGGTGGGCGCGTGGCCGACGGTGTACACACTGCCGTACGGCTCCGTGTGCAGGCCGAGGCGTTCGGCGGTGGCCTGCGGCATGATCATGCGGACCCCGGGCGTGGTGGCGTACCCCGGCTTCGCCACATGGACCGGGAACCGGTGGGTGGTCTCGCGGGGCGGGCCGGGGTGCAGCTTGATGTTCTTCGTGTCCTTGGGGTTGTAGCGGTGGACGGCCTTGAGGGTGACCTCGCCGTTCTTCGCGTACGCCTCGTTGAGCAGGACGGGCGTGCCGGCCTTGAGGGCCGCGGCGGCCGCCGGGTCGTGGAGCTTCACATAGGTGTCGAGGAAGGCGGCGTCGGCGACGACGATGTTGTTGGAGTCCGTGCTGAAGGTGCTCGTGGAGGTGCGCTCGTCCACGCAGGCGGGGGTGCGCATCATGGCGCGGTGCTCATCGGCGGAGAGGCGCGCCGCCAGCTGCTTGGCACCCTTGTCGGCGAGCGGGCAGGTGTGGCCCTTGCCGGTCGGCTTGACCAGCTCCATCGAGCCGCAGCTGTCCTCGTCCTCGTAGTAGACGTTGCAGTCGCTGCCCGCCCAGACGCGCGAGACGTCCGCGCGCCCGCCGGTCACCGCCATGGTGTGTTCGACGGCGGCGCGGGCCGCCGGAAGCCGCTCGGCGGCCTCGGTGTCCCCGGCCGCCAGGGAGATCGTCCCCTCGGTCAGCATGGGCGTGTAGGAGTAGTCGGACTCGGCCAGGCTGCTGGCCATGTACGTGGCGATGGCCACCGAGCCCGCCACGGCCGCCATCACGGCCGCCACCGCCGGGGCGGTGCGACCCCGGTTGCGGGCCGCGTCGCGCAGCGCCATCCGGGGCGAGAGCGGGAGCCTGCGGCCCAGCCGGCCCAGCAGCCCGACGATCACCGGAATGCAGGCGAGCAGCCCGACCTCGGCGACCACGGAACCGCCGGCGACCAGCGTGGAGTTGCCGCTGGTGCCCCCGTACACGGCGATGAGCGCGCCGAACGCGAGCACGCAGGCGCCCGTGACGGGCAGGACCCGCGAGCTGCGGCGCACTCCGCGCCGGCCGGTGAGCGACTCCAGTACGGACTGCCGGCCCGCCACGATCGCCGGGGCGAGCGCCGCCAGCAGACCGGTGACCAGGCCGAGCACGGCGATGACCAGGAGTTCGGTGGGGCGCACCACCAGCGAGCCGAAGCGGTGCCCGGCCCAGCCCTCGATCATCGGCCGGAACACCACCGTGAGCAGCAGCCCGACCGCGACCCCGGCGACCGCGCCGGCGCCGCCGAGGACGACGCCACCGCCGAGGACGACCGCGCGGATCTGGCTCCGGTCGCCACCGCAGGTGCCCAGCAGGCCCAGCTGGCGCCGGGAGCGGCGGGCACCCACGGCGAACGCCGGTCCGGCCAGCAGCACGATCTCCAGGATGGCCATCGCGACGACGGTGACGAGGGCGGCGTCGGTGTCGTCGCCGAAGGACTCGGCGGAGCCGAAGTCCGGGTTCGACTTGAGCAGCGGGATCTCGGACTCCGCCGGCGGGTTCTCGAAGACCTCCCGCGAGGAGACGACGGCGCCGGCCTTGTTGGCCGCCACCACGTCCTGCCAGCCGACTCCGGCCCGGCCCGGCGCCTCGACCAGCCACTGCGGCTGGCCGGGATGGGGCTCCGGCACCTTCTTGTCGGCCTCGGCGAGCTTCTGCCAGGGGGCGATCACCGCGCCCGGATCGGCGTAGAGCACCTTCGCCTCGAGATCGGCCGGCAGTTCCACCGCGCCGGTGATCGTGTACTTCTGGCCGGCCGGTGTGAGCGTGACGTCGGAACCCACGCGAAGGCCGGCCGATTCCAGGAACGGCTCGGTGGCGACCATCTCCCCCGTGCCCTGCGGGAACGCGCCCTTGAGCAGGTCGATCTTGCCGCGGGCCATCCGGTCCGAGGTCTTCAGCTCGATGATCTCGACACTGGCGATCCCGTACGCGGTCGTGACCGTGCCCGGCACGGACTGCTCACTGATCGCCCGCGCGCCCTTGGGAAAGGCGGCCCGCATGTCGATCGGCGGCAGCTCGTCCCCGGGCATCTCGCCGACCGGGTTGTAGGTGTTGCCGTCGGGCATCTGCTGGATCGGCCCCATGCCCGCGTCGTTGAACAGCGCGTCGGCCGAACCGAGCTGGGCCGTCAGCTCCTCCGCCGGGCTCAGGTCCGCACTGCGGAACGTGATGTCGGCGGCCGTGACGCCCAGGACCGGCAGGGCGATCATCGCGACCACCAGGGCGCTGCGGCCCTTGGCGCGCAAGGCGTCGCGGCGGGCTATCCGGAGGGCGGCGCGCCACCCCGTGAAGACGCTCACTCGGCTCCCCCGGCGGCCAGCAGCGAGTCGGCCCCGGCCGTCAGCGTCTGGTCCACGATCGAACCGTCCCGCAGGAAGACGACCCGGTCCGCCCAGGCCGCGTAACGCGGTTCGTGCGTGACCATCACCCCGGCCGCGCCCTGGTCGCAGCGGTTGCGCAGCAGCGCGAGGACGGCCTCGCCGGTCTCGGAGTCGAGGGCGCCGGTCGGTTCGTCCGCGAGGACCAGGCGCCGGTCGCCCACCAGGGCGCGGGCGATGGCGACGCGCTGCTGCTGGCCGCCGGACATCTCGTCCGGGAAGCGGTCCGCGATCTCCAGGAGGTTCATCTCCTCCAGGGCGGCGCGGGCCTCCTTGCGGGCCTTGCGGACCGGGACGCCGTCCAGCTCGCGCGGCAGTGCGATGTTCTCGGCGGCGGTCAGCGCGGGGATCAGGTTGTAGTCCTGGAAGACGTAGCCGACGCTGCGGCGGCGCAGGGCGGCGAGCCCCTTGGGGCCGAGCGCGGTGATGTCCTGGCCCTCGATGATCACCTGGCCACCGGTCGCGGTGTCGAGACCGCCGGCCAGGGTCAGCAGGGTGGACTTGCCCGAGCCGGACGGGCCCATCACGGCGACGAGTTCACCGGCGTGCACGGACAGGCTGATGCCGCGCAGCGCCTGGACCTCGGCCATGCCGGTGCCGTGGGTGCGGGTGAGCGAGCGGAGTTCGAGGACCGGTGCGTCCACCGGAAGCGGCGGTGCGGCTGTGGACGGGTCGTGCGGGGACATGCGTGCCTCTCGGAACGGTGAAGGTACGGGGCGCCGGTTTCAGCGGCGGAGTGCCGGCCGAGGCGGCCGGGCGGCGGCCTCGGCGGCGGGTGCGGGTTTCAGCGACGGGGCCGGGTTCAGCGACCGGCGGGGCCGGGTTCGGCTGCAGGGCCGGCTCGGCGGTGGGTGC
>NZ_JAKRGC010000296.1 GCF_022347745.1 Streptomyces sp. OfavH-34-F | reverse complement strand
GCCGAACGCGTCCACCAGGGCGGCCCGCACCTTCGCCGCGTCCCCCGTGCCCCCCGTGGTCCGGGGCGGCTCGCAGTCCAGCGCGGCCGGAGTGCGCCCGGTCAGCGCGGCGGCCAGCAGCGCGGCGTCCGGCTCGTGCTTCGCGTACGCCTGCGGGAAACCGCTGCGCTGGACGCGCTGCGCGGCGACGGTGAGCGGCAGCCGCGAATAGCCGGGCACCTCGGCCAGGTGCTGGTAGAACTTCCCGGCCGCGTACACCGGGTCCATGATCTGCTTCGCGGTGCCCCAGCCCTGCGAGGGCCGCTGCTGGAACAGCCCCAGCGAATCCCGGTCGCCGTGGCCGATGTTGCGCAGTGCCGACTCCTGCAGCGCCGTCGCCAGCGCGATGGTCACGGCCCGCTCCGGCATCCCGCGCCGGGTGCCGACGGCGGAGATCGTCGCCGCGTTCGCGGCCTGCTCGGGCGTCAGCCGATAGGTGCCGTCCGCCGACCGCACCGTGCACTGGTCGGACCCCCGCCCGCCCGACACGTACTGAACGGTCAGATAGCCGGCCACCGCGGCGAGCACGCCGAGAGCGGCCACGATCCGCAGCCGCCGACCGCGGCCGGGACGTCGGGGAGCAGCGGAAACGGTCCTGGGCACGGGCCCACCGTACGACAGGCACTAGGGTCGTAGCCATGGCCGAAAGCACGCTTGACCTCACCCTGGACGGGCCCGCGCTCACCGCCGCGCTCGTCGACTTCCCCTCGGTCAGCGGGGAGGAGAAGGACCTGGCGGACGCCATCGAGGCGGCGCTGCGGGCCCTGCCCCACCTGACCGTCGACCGGTACGGGAACAACGTCGTCGCCCGGACCGGGCTCGGCCGCGCCGAACGCGTCATCCTGGCCGGTCACATCGACACCGTGCCCATCGCCGACAACGTGCCCTCCCGGCTCGACGCGGACGGCCTCCTGTGGGGCTGCGGCACCTCCGACATGAAGTCCGGCGTCGCCGTCCAGCTGCGCATCGCCGCCACCGTGCCCGAGCCCAACCGCGACCTCACGTTCGTCTTCTACGACAACGAGGAGGTCGCCGCGCACCTCAACGGCCTCGGCCACATCGCCGACGCCCACCCCGACTGGCTGAAGGGCGACTTCGCGGTCCTCCTGGAGGGCTCCAACGGCGAGGTCGAGGGCGGCTGCCAGGGCACCCTGCGGGTCTTCCTCCACCTCGCCGGGGAGCGGGCGCACTCCGCGCGCAGCTGGATGGGGTCCAACGCCGTCCACGCCGCCGCCCCGGTCCTCGCCCGGCTCGCCGCGTACGAACCGCGCCGGCCGGTGATCGACGGGCTCGAATACCACGAGGGCCTCAACGCCGTACGCATCGAGGGCGGCGTCGCCAACAACGTCATCCCCGACGCCTGCACCGTCGTCGTCAACTACCGCTACGCCCCCGACCTCGGCCAGGAGGAGGCCCTGGCCCACGTCCGCGAGGTCTTCGACGGCTGCGGCGTCGCGGAGTTCACCGTGGACGACCACTCCGGCGCGGCCATGCCCGGTCTCTCCCACCCGGCCGCCAAGGCGTTCATGGACGCGGTTGGCGGCACGGCCCGGCCCAAGTTCGGCTGGACGGACGTCGCCCGCTTCGGCTCCCTCGGCATCCCCGCGGTGAACTACGGCCCCGGCGACCCGATCCTCGCCCACAAGCGCGACGAGCACGTCAAGGTCGAGCGGATCACCCACTGCGAGGAGCGCCTGCGCTCCTGGCTCACCGCCTGACCCGCGTCCCGACCTCCCGCATTCCCCTGTCCGTAACCCGTGGCGATCTACGCTGGCGGGGAGACGGGGGCGCCGCAGGGCGCCCCCGACACAGGCGGAGGGAGCAGATCATGGGCAACCGCGAGGACGCGCGCATCCCCGAGGGTGCGGAGATCCCCGAAGGCGCGGTACGGCCCGAGGAGCAGCGCCTCGGCCCCGTACTGCGCCGCAGGGACCAGGTGCAGCCCGGCACGACCGATCAGCGGCTGCTGGACTCCGAGGACGACTCGGAGTGGGTGCACACCGACCCGTGGCGGGTGATGCGCATCCAGTCGGAGTTCGTCGAGGGCTTCGGCGCGCTCGCCGAACTGCCGAGCGCCATCAGCGTCTTCGGCTCGGCCCGGACGGCCGCCGGGACACCGGAGTACGAGGCGGGCGTCCGGATCGGCCGGGCGCTGGTCGAGGCGGGCTTCGCGGTCATCACGGGCGGCGGGCCGGGGGCGATGGAGGCGGCCAACCAGGGCGCCCGGGAGGCGAAGGGCATCTCGGTCGGCCTCGGCATCGAGCTGCCCTTCGAGTCCGGCCTCAACCCGCACGTCGACATCGGCGTCAACTTCCGCTACTTCTTCGTCCGCAAGACGATGTTCGTGAAGTACGCCCAGGGCTTCGTCGTCCTGCCCGGCGGCCTCGGCACGCTCGACGAACTCTTCGAGGCGCTGACCCTCGTCCAGACGGGCAAGGTCACCCGCTTCCCCATCGTCCTGTTCGGCACGGACTACTGGAGCGGCCTGGTCGACTGGCTCCGCGACACGGTGGTCGCCCAGGGCAAGGCGTCGGACAAGGACCTGCTCCTGTTCCACGTCACGGACGACGTGGACGAGGCGGTGGCCCTGGTCACCAAGGAGGTCGGCCGCTGACACATCGCCGCGGCGATGTGCCGGACATGGCCTAGGCCAGGCCCCGGCGGGCCACCGCCGGGGCCCGCCACCCCGCGATCGACGCCACCATGTCGAGTACGTCCCGGGTCTCCGCCACCTCGTGCACCCGGTACACCCGCGCCCCCAGCCACGCCGACACCGCCGTCGTCGCCAGCGTGCCGAGCAGCCGCTCCTTCACCGGCCGGTCCAGCGTCTCGCCCACGAAGTCCTTGTTGGACAGCGACACCAGCACCGGCCACCCCGTCGCGTCCATCTCGCCGAGCCGCCGGGTCGCCTCCAGCGAGTGCCGGGTGTTCTTCCCGAAGTCGTGACCGGGGTCGATCATGATTCCGTCCGGCCGCACCCCGAGGGACACGGCCCGCTCGGCCAGCCCCACGGTCACCCGCAGGATGTCCGCCATCACGTCCTCGTACCCCACCCGGTGCGGCCGCGTCCGCGGCTCCGCGCCCCCGGCGTGGGTGCACACGAGCCCCGCCCCGTACCGCGCGGCGACCTCCGCCAGCTTCGGGTCGACGCCGCCCCACGCGTCGTTCAGCACGTCCGCCCCCGCCTCGCAGACCGCCTCGCCGACCTCGTGGCGCCAGGTGTCCACGCTGATCACCACGTCCGGGTGGCGGCGGCGCACCTCGGCGACGAAGCCCACCGTGCGGCGGACCTCCTCCTCGGCGGTGACCTCCTCGCCGGGCCCCGCCTTGACGCCGCCGATGTCGATGATCGCCGCGCCGTCGGCTACGGCCTGCTCGACGCGGGCGAGCGCCGGCTCGTCCTGGAAGGTGGCCCCCCGGTCGTAGAAGGAGTCCGGGGTGCGGTTCACGATCGCCATGACCACCTGCTCGTGCGCCCCGAACTCGCGCCGCCCCAGCCGGAGCACACCGCCTGCCATGCGTGTCCCTTTCCTGTGAATCCGGCCGGGCACCACCTGCCGGGGCCAACTGCCGACCCTAGCTGTCGGCGCCGCATGGCACGATCGGACCCGGACGAATTCCGCTCCCAGGGGAGATGCGCGTGTTCTTGTTCTTGCTGCTGTCGATGGTGGTGGTGGTTGCCGCGGTCACCCTCGCGGTGGTCGGTGGGGGGAAGGGCGACATCCTGCGGGACGTGCCGCCCGAGCAGCTGACGGACCCGCTGCCCGTCTCGCGCCCGGTCGGCCGGGAGGACGTCGAGGCGCTGCGGCTGCCCGTGGGCGTGCGCGGCTACCGGATGGCCGACGTGGACGAGGCCCTCGCCCGCCTCGGCGCCGAGCTGGCCGAGCGCGACGCGCGCATCGCGGAGCTGGAGGCGGCGCTCGCGGGCGCCCGGGCCGGCCGCCCGGACCTGACGAAGGAACCCGCAGACCGGGCGCCCCACGACGAGGAGACCGGCCGGTGAGCGGCGAGGCGGTGGCGGCGGCGGACGGCGGGCTGCGCTGCCCGTGGGGGCTGTCCACCGAGGACTACCTCTGGTACCACGACACGGAGTGGGGCCGTCCGGTCCACGGCGACGACGCCCTGTTCGAGCGGCTGTGCCTGGAGGCGTTCCAGTCCGGGCTCTCCTGGCTGACGATCCTGCGCCGCCGCGAGGGCTTCCGCAGCGCCTTCGCGGGGTTCGACATCTCCGCCGTGGCGGCGTTCACCGAGGCGGACCGGGAGCGGCTGCTCGCCGACGAGGGCATCATCCGCAACCGCGCGAAGGTGGACGCGACCCTGTCCAACGCCCGGGTGCTGGCCGGCTGGGCCGCCGGTGAGCTGGACGAGCTGATCTGGTCGTACGCCCCCGACCCGCTGGGCCGCCCGGCCCCGAAGACCCTCGGGGACGTGCCGGCGGTGACCCCCGAGTCCACGGCCCTGGCCAAGGACCTGAAGAAGCGGGGGCTGCGGTTCATCGGGCCGACCACGGCCTACGCCCTGATGCAGGCGTGCGGCCTGGTCGACGACCACCTCGCGGACTGCGTCTCCCGCCCGACCCCGGTGTAGCGGCCGGCCGGCTCCGGGGCGGCTACCGCCCGAGGTACTTCGGCTTCTCCTTGGCCAGGAAGGCCCGCACCGCGATCCCGTGGTCCTCGGACGCGCCGGCCTTCGTCTGGAGTTCGTCCTCCTTCTCCAGGGCCTCGGCCAGGGAGTGCCCGGCCCCGAAGGCCATGGACTCCTTGAGCGCCGCGTAGGCCACGGTCGGCCCGCCGGCGAGGGCGCGGGCCACGGCGGCCGCCTCGGCGGCGAGGTCGGCGGCGGGCACCAGCTTGTTGACGATGCCCAGCTCGTGGGCGTCCTGCGCGGAGATGGAGCGCGGGAAGAGCAGCAGGTCCGCCGCCCGGCTCCGGCCGATGAGCCGGGGCAGCGTCCAGGAGACCCCCGAGTCGGCGGTCAGGGCGACCCCGGCGAACGAGGTGTTGAACGAGGCGGTGTCCGCGGCCACCCGGTAGTCGCAGGCGAGCGCGAAGCCGAAGCCCGCGCCGGCCGCCGCCCCGTTGATCCCGGCCACGACGGGCTTCGGCATCTCGGTCAGCGCCCGCACGATGGGGTTGTAGTGCTCCCGCACGGTGCTCAGCGCGTTGCCCCCCTGCTGCCCCTGCACCTCGGCGAGCTTGGCCAGGTGCTCCTTGAGGTCCTGGCCGACGCAGAACGCGCGCCCGCCGGCCGCGGTGAGCAGCACCGCGCGTACGGCGGTGTCGGCGGCGGCCGACCGCAGGGCGTCGCGGAGCGCGACCTTGGCCGCGGTGTTCAGGGCGTTCATCGCGTCGGGCCGGTTGATCGTGATCGTCGCGAGCCCGTCGTCGATGTCGTAGAGCACCGCGTCGTCGTGATCGGCCATGAGAGGTCCCTCCGCGTGTCGTCCAGCAGGCTGTTCACACGCAAGCATGGCCGACTTCGCCGTGGGCGGACATGTGACCTGCGTCAAACATTTCCGTGCCGCGGAGGGGTCACAGGGGCGGGAGTATCCCAGTGAGGTCCCCGAATTGGGTGGTTTTGAGTGAGCGCGTTGCCCAAGCGATGCAGAGCGATGTTGGTCATCGGGGTCGGTGATGCGGGATAATGGCGTGGAAGCACTGTGTTCGATGCCGGTGAGGCAGCGCCTGTCATGGGGCCGCCGGTTGCGATGAGCTGGTTTCAGGAAGGGGAACGAGCATGGCGGCCATGAAGCCGCGGACGGGCGACGGCCCGCTCGAGGTGACAAAGGAGGGGCGGGGCATCGTCATGCGAGTTCCGCTCGAAGGCGGCGGTCGGCTTGTCGTGGAGCTGACGCCGGACGAGGCCGATGCCCTCGGTGACGCCCTCAAGCAGGTCGTCGGCTGAGCTGAGCAGAGGCGCTCACAACTTCATCACTGCCCCGGCGCGGTCCCGTGCCGGGGCAGCGGTGTGTCCGGGGCCGGTACGGCTCAGCCGCGCCGGACCGCGCACAGCAGACCGTCGCCCACCGGCAGCAGCGTCGCCTGCAGCTCCTGGCTCTCACGGACCGCCCGCAGCAGCTCCCGCACCCGCAGTACCTCCGCCGGCTGGGCCGCCGAGTCGACCGTGCGGCCGTCCGCGAAGACGCCCTCGAAGCAGACGAGACCCCCCGGTCGCAGCAGGCGCAACGATTCAGCGAGGCAGTCCAGGCTCTCCATCCGGTCGCCGTCGCAGAAGACGAGGTCGTAGCCGCCGTCCGCGAGCCGGGGCAGTACGTCGAGGGCGCGGCCGGGGATGAAACGGGAGCGGTTGGCCGCGAAACCCGCCGCCCGGAACGCCTCGCGGGCGAACTGCTGGCGCTCGGGCTCCGGATCGACCGTGGTCAGCACCCCGTCCGGGCGCATGCCGTGCAGCAGATAGAGGCCGGACACGCCCGTGCCGGTACCGATTTCCGCCACGGCCTTGGCGTCCGTGGTGGCCGCGAGCAGACGCAGCGCGGCGCCGGTGCCCGGTGACACCGAGCGAAGTCCCGCCTCGCGGGCCCGGTCCCGGGCCCAGCGCAGAGCTTCGTCCTCGGCGACAAAGGCGTCGGCGAACGCCCAGCTCGTCTGCCGGTTGGCGGTAATGACCCTCTCCTGTCCCCTTAGTTGGCGCAACGGTGACTGTATCCGCTGGAGTCGGGAACCCGCAGATGGGACCGGGCGTTGTGAGAGGGCGGGGACAACCCGCGGACCGGGCCCGGTGCACGGGCCCGCCGCGCGGGCCGAGTTCCGGGGTGATCCCCGGCCCCAGCTGGAAAAAGGCTTATCCGGAGCTAACGGGCGAGGTGGTTATGGTAGGGGCTCCACTGGACACCACCAGAGCCGATAGGGGAGGTGCGGCTGCGCCTGTGGATCGGGGAGGAGTGCTGCGGCGCTTTCTCAGGTCGGCGGGTGAGCCGAAATCCGTGACCGACATCGCTGACCGTTCTTCCACAGACTCCGCACCGACCGCGACCTTCGCCTCCGATGCGGAATCCCAGGCGTGGACCCCGCCCACATGGGAAGAGATCGTCAGCACGCACAGCGGCCGCGTGTACCGCCTCGCCTACCGCCTGACGGGCAACCAGCACGACGCGGAGGACCTCACGCAGGAGGTCTTCGTCCGCGTCTTCCGCTCCCTGTCGACCTACACGCCCGGCACCTTCGAGGGCTGGCTGCACCGGATCACGACCAACCTGTTCCTGGACATGGTCCGCCGCAAGCAGCGCATCCGCTTCGACTCCCTCGGGGACGACGCCGCCGAGCGGCTGCCCAGCCGCGAGCCGTCGCCCCAGCAGGTCTTCAACGACACCCACTTCGACGCGGACGTCCAGCAGGCCCTGGACACCCTCGCGCCCGAGTTCCGGGCCGCCGTCGTCCTCTGCGACATCGAGGGACTCTCCTACGAGGAGATCGCCGCCACGCTCGGCGTCAAGCTCGGTACGGTGCGCAGCCGTATCCACCGCGGGCGCTCCCACCTGCGCAAGGCCCTGCGGCACCGCTCGCCCGAGGCACGGGCCGAGCAGCGCTCGCTGGCGGGAGCCCTCCTCGCAGGGGAGGGCGGCACGGCGTGAGCGGCACAGATCCGACCCCCGCGGAACAACACCTGGGGGACCGCCTCGCCGCGCTCGTGGACGGCGAGCTGAAACACGACGCCCGCGACCGGGTGCTGGCCCACCTCGCGACCTGTACCAAGTGCGCGGCCGAGGCGGCCGCGCAACGGCGCCTCAAGAGCGTGTTCGCCCAGGCGGCCCAGCCCTCCCCGTCGGAGGGCTTCCTGGCCCGCCTCCAGGGGCTTCCGGGCGGACCGCCGGGAGGCGACGACGAGCGCCGGGGAAGACCCGCGGGCGACTCCGCGCGGTTCGGTGACGGCCTGTTCCCCGGAACGCGCCCGCCGGGCGGCCGGGCCGACCTCACCACCGCCCCCGGCCCCCTGGGCGGCTTCGGCTACCTCCCCGCCGCGCACGGCGGGGCCACCGCGCTGCCCG
>NZ_JAKRGC010000295.1 GCF_022347745.1 Streptomyces sp. OfavH-34-F | reverse complement strand
CCGGCCGCCGCGAGCCGCCGGCCCGTCCACCGCGACACGGGCGCGCCGGGCGCGAACGGCCGGAAGCCGCCCGGCCGGAACTGCACCCCGCAGACCCGGCCGCGCCCCGCCAGGCTCTGCGTGAACAGCTCCAGGCCGATGCCCGCCACCTCCGCGTACCCCGCCGCCTCGTCGGCGCAGCCCGGATGGCGCTGGAAGACCAGGTTCACGCTCGGGTGCGGGACGAGCCGGGAGGCGTACGGCCGGTCGAGGTCCCAGTCGATGAGCCAGTAGTGCTCCAGGAACGGCCGCAGTTCGGGCGCGGGCGCGCGGCGCCGGAACCGTACGCGTGCGAACAGCCCGGGCGCGTCCACGATGCCCCGGGTGTCGCGCCGGGGCCCCCGATGACCGGCCATGACGGCCGATCCTAGGCCGACACCTCCTGGGGCGCGGCGCCCGCGTGGTGTGCGGGGGAGGGGCGGGCCGGGGCGGGGCGGCCGTCGTAGAGGGCGCCGAGCGTTCCGTACGCCTCGGCCACGATCCGCTCGGCGTCCGCCAGCGCCGCCCCCTCGGCCAGGAGCGCGGCCCGGCGCGTGTACGGGGACGGCGGGGCCGGGTGCCGGCGCCGCCACCACGCGGCGCCGGCCGCGTACAGACCGCTGGCGCAGACCAGCGCGGGGATGGACAGGGCCCACAGCACGTCGCCCATGGCAGGCCTCCTTCAGGCTCGTTGCCTCCAGCATCGGCAGGTCGGCCCGCTCCCCTGAAGACCAGTCCCCGGCCAATGAATGGCCGGATATGGCCGAACTTGTCGTGCCGGTCCGCCGTCGCCGGCGGCCGGCACCGTGCCCTCACGGCGCGTGGATGGCCCACTTGCCGCCCTCCACGGGCGTCGTCCCGGGCAGCGCGATCAGCTCCGGCTTGAACAGCGGCGGCGCGCCCATCGCCGGCTCCCAGGTCGCCAGCCGCTCGTCCTGCGGGACCTCGACGTGCCGGCCGCTGGCGAGATCCGCGACCACCCGCAGCAGCAACCGCACCCCGAGCGGCGCCAGATGCTCGCGCCACAGGCTCTGCGCGGTCGAGCCCGGCGGCACGAGCAGGTGCTCCTGGGCGGCGAGCGGGCCGCCGTCCGTGCGCTCGGTGAGGTGGTACACGCTGCCGCCCGTCACCTTGTCGCCGTCCCGGATCGTCCAGCGGATCGCGTCCCGGCCGCGGTGCAGCGGCAGCAGGCTCGGGTGGTAGCCGATCGTGGCGACGCCCGCCCTGGCCCGCGTCCGGCGGCCGAGGAAGGCGTGCGAGTGCGCGGCGATGATCACGTCCACGCCGTCCGGAATGTGCATCGCGCGCAGCTCGGCCGCGTCCGTCCACGCGATGCTCCGGGGGAACGCCCAGGCGCGCAGGCGGTCCCAGGCCGCCGCGTTCTCCTCGTCCGAGTGCCCCTTGCGCAGCCGGGGCGAGGCGACCCCGGCGATCTTGTGCCCCTCGTCCAGCAGGGCTTCCGCCACCTGCACCGCGAAGGCTCCCCGTCCTGAGATGTAGATGTTCACGCGCGCATCACCGGCCGGGCGCCGTCGCCGTCGCCGCCGTCGAAGGGATTGCCGTTCATCGGTCGACCTCTTTCAGTCCGGAGTGGTCGGGATGGAACCGCACGGGCAGCGTGGCGAACCCGGTCAGGAAGTTGGACCGAATGCGCCGCGCCGGTTCGGTCTGCTCGAAACCGGTGGTGAAGTCCCGCAGGGCCATGAGCAGTTCGGCGATCTCCACCTTGGCCAGGTACGAGCCGACGCAGAAGTGCGGGCCGTAGCCGAAGGCCATGTGCTTGTTGGGGGTGCGGCCGAGGTCGAACTCCCCCGGCCGGTCGAAGACCCGCTCGTCCCGGTTGCCCGAGGCGTGCCAGAGCGTGACGATCTCGCCGGGCATCAGCCGTACGCCGTGCAGCTCGACCGGGCGGACGACGCTGCGGCCGAAGTGCATCGTGGGCGACGCCCAGCGCAGCACCTCGTCCACCGCCGTATCGACCGCGACCTCGCCCCGCTTGAGCCGCTGCCACTGGCCGGGGCGGGCGGCGAGCGTGCGGACGCAGTCGATCATCGTGAGCCGGCTGGTCTCGTCGCCGCCGATGATCAGGCTGTAGCAGTTGAGGACGACGTCCTCGTCGGACAGCGGAACGCCGTCGATCGCACTGCCGATCAGCATGCTGATCACGTCGTCGCCGGGCGCCTCACGCCGCTCCTCCACGAGGTCCATGAAGTACATGAGGATCTCGTTGCGGGCCATCTCCGAGTCCACCTCGTCGACGTCCTCGTCGTCCGTGGACAGCGCGGTCTTCGTCAGGCTGAGCAGGTAGTCCCGGTCCTCCCCGGGCACCCCGAGGAGGTTCGAGATCGTGGTCATCGGGATGCGGCCGGCGATCTCCCCGGCGAAGTCGCAGCCGCCGGCCGCCGCCGCCTCCCGGACCAGCTCCCGGGTGTTGGCCCGCACGGACCGCGCGACCTCCGCCAGCACCCGGGGCGACAGCACCCGCTGGAGGATCTTGCGCAGCTCGTGGTGGCGGTGGCCGTCCGTCACGGCCAGCATCCTGCCCGCCCCCGCGTCGCCGCCGCCCAGCAGCGTCACCAGGACGTTGCCGCGCTCGGACGTGAAGTGCACGTCGTCCCGGTAGGTCGCCAGGATGTCCTCGTGGCGGGAGAGCACCCAGAACCCGCCGCGCCCGCCGGCCGGAGGGTTCCAGTACACCGGAGCGGTGTCCCGCAGGGTGCGCCAGAACGCGTCCAGGCCGTGGTCCGCGAAGGTGTCCGGGTCGCCCAGGTCCACGGTGCCGAGAGCCGGAGTGCTCATGGTCACCAGTCCGTGCGCCAGAAGCGGCGCGGCCGGAACGGATAGGTCGGCAGCGGCACGCGGTGGCCGGCCTCCCCGGAGTGCAGCGCGGCGAAGTCCACCCGCCGGCCGCTCACCCAGGCCGCGGCGAGAGCGGGAAGCGCCGACAGGTCCCCGTCCGGAAGCGTGATCCCGCCGTCCGTGTGGTGGAAGGACTCCCCCTCCACCCGGGGCGCGTCCGCAGTGCTGACGGCCCGGCCCTGCGCGCCGCCGCCGGCGAGGGCGTCGATCAGCTCCTCCCGGCTGCGGACCACCGCCGCCCACCGGCGGTCCATCACCCGGCGGCCCATCGCGAGGCTGAACACCACGTCGTCCAGGCGCAGTCCGGGGTCCGCCAGCAGCCGCTCCCGCAGCCGCGACCGCTGCTCGGCCAGCGCCTCGTCGTCCATCGCGGACAGGACGGCCAGCCGGGGCCGCCCCACCGCCTCCGGCTCCCGGTCGGCGGGGGCCGGAGGCTCCTCCAGGACCAGGTGCGCGTTGTAGCCGCCGCCGCCGATCGAGGTGATGCCCGCCCGGCGGACGCCGGACTCCGGCCGCCAGTCCGCCGTTTCGAGCTGGGGCAGGAACGGGGTGCTCGGGAAGTCGAGGTCCGGGTTGACGTCCGTCAGGTTGATCGTCCGGGCCAGCTTGCGGTGGTAGAGCGACATGACGGCCTTCATCGTGCCGAAGCCGCCCGACACCACACCGCCGTGTCCGACGTTGCCCTTCACCCCGCCGATGGAGCTGATGCCGGTCTGCTTGCCGAACGCCATGGTCGCCGCGTGCACCTCCAGCTCGTCGGTGATCGGCAGCCCGAGCCCGTTCGCCTCGTACATGGACACCGTGTCGGGCGTGACGCCGCCGACCTCCATGGCACTGGCGATGCAGGCGCTCAGCCGCTCCGGCTGCGCCAGCCCGTACGCCATCGCGCTGACCCCGTTGTTGTTGACGGCCGAGCCCTTGACCACGGCGTAGATGTGGTCGCGGTCGGCGACCGCCTGCGCCGCCGGCTTGAGCAGCAGCGTCACGACGCCGCTGGACAGCGCCGTACCGGTGCCGTTGGCGTCGAACGGGCGGCAGTGGCCGTCCTTGGACAGGACGCGGTTCTCCTCCCACAGGTGCCCGCGCGGATGCGGCAGCCGGACCATGGCGCCGCCCGCGATCGCCAGGTCGGTCTGGCCCAGCAGCAGCGACTGGCAGGCCATGTGCACCGCGTAGTGGAAGCCCGCGCAGACCGCGGCGAGCGTGACGGCCTCACCCGTCAGCCCCATGTAGTACAGGGCGTTGGACGTCATCGTGTCCGGCGACCAGGCCAGGCTCGCCTCGATCGCCTCCGGGCCGACCGACACCCGGTCCGGCGGCGAGCTGTAGAGCGCCGCGGTCTGCGGGTTGTTGGCGCCGTAGACGCCGACCTCGGCCTCGACCCGGTCCGGGTCGTAGCCGCCGTCCTCCAGCGCCTCCCAGGCGCTCTCCAGGAACAGCCGGTTCTCCGGCGTCATCGCGTGCGCCATCCGGTCGCTGATGCCGAACACCGTGGGGTCGAACCGGTCGTAGCCGTCGAGCACCCCGCACGCCCGCACGTAGTACGGGCTGTGGATCAGCGTCTCGTCGACCATGATCTCGTCCTTGGACAGGAACGACACGGTCTCCCTGCCGTGCACCAGGTTGTCCCAGAACTGCTCCTTGGTGGCCGCGCCGGGTGCCCGGCACGACATGCCTATGACGGCCACATCGCCCGGCTCGTACTCCTGCTCGGGGCTCTCGGTCATGGAAAGGCTCCTCTTCGGGTCGTGAGTCGGGGTGTCTCAGCTGCCGGTGGAGTTGCCGCGCCCGCGCAGGGCGGCGCGCCGGGTGCCGGCGCGGCGGCGCGCGGAGGCGACCACCTCGGGGGTGGCGCCGCTCTCGTCGTCGAGCCAGCGGGCGAGGGAGGAGATGTCGCGGAAACTGAACAGGTCGGGCACCCGCACGCGGCGGCCGAACCGCCGGGTCGTCAGCCGGGCCAGCCGGATGAGCAGCAGCGAGTCGCCGCCCAGGTCGTAGAAGGCGGACCGGACGTCGATGGACGCCGGTTCGAGGTCGAGGAGCTGCCCCCAGATCTCGGACAGCGCCACCTCGGTCGGCGTGGTGGCGGCCAGCAGCGGACGGCCGGATTCGGCGGTGGCGGCGGGCGGTTCAGGCAGTGCGGCCCGGTCGAGCTTCCCGCCCGGCGTCAGCGGCAGCGCGTCCAGGCAGACGATCGTCGCGGGCACCATGTAGTCGGGCAGCTCGGCGGCCAGCCGCGCGGTGACGGCGGACTGGAGGGCGGCGTCGAGGCGGACACCGTCCGGTGTGCCTTCCGGTGCGCCTTCCGGTGTGCCTTCCGCGGGGACGACGTAGCCGACGAGCCTGCGGCCCGTCACGGCCGCGGCGGCCTCCCGGACGCCGGGGCAGCCGGTCAGCCGGGCCTCGACCTCCTCCAGCTCGATGCGGTAGCCGCGCAGTTTGACCTGGTGGTCGGCGCGGCCGGCGAAGCGCAGCTCCCCGTCCTCGGTGAACGACACGATGTCCCCGGTGCGGTACATGCGCTCGCCGGGCAGGAACGGGTCCGGCACGAACCGGTCGGCCGTGGTCTCGGGCCGGTTGACGTAGCCGTGGGCGAGGCCGACCCCGCCGATGCAGAGTTCGCCGGGCTCCCCGGGCGCCACCCGGCGCTGGTGCTCGTCGAGCACGTAGGCGCGGACCCCCGGCGAGGGCGTGCCGATGGTGGGCTCCTCCGTCCCGTCGCGCGGCACCAGCTTGAACGAGCAGAACACGGTCCCCTCGGTCGGCCCGTACGCGTTGAAGACCCGCTCGGCGCCCGTCTCGGCGTAGGCCCGGTCCACCAGCTTGCGCCGCAGCGGCTCGCCGCCGAACACGACGGTCCGTACGTTCGGCGGCAGGCAGGAGGCGTCCAGCAGCCCGTTCATCACCGACGGAACGACGTTGAGGTGGGTGATCCGGTCGGCGTACGGGCTCTCCGGCAGATGGACGGCGCTCTCCACCAGGATCACCGCGCCGCCCCGGCACAGGGCGCCGAAGATCTCCATCACCGACATGTCGAAGCAGATCGAGCTGGCCGCCGACACGCCGCTGAGGTCGCAGCCGGCGAAGAGCCGGTCCAGCTCGGCCAGCATGGCGACGCAGCCGGGGTGGTGGATGGCCACGCCCTTGGGCCGGCCGGTGGAGCCCGAGGTGTAGATGATGTACGCGGTGTCGTCCGGCACGACCGGCACCGGCCGCTCACCGGCCTCGGTCGTCACCGCCCCGTCCAGCAGGACCACGGTCGGCCCGGCCGGGCAGTTGGCCCGCGAGGCGGGGGTGGTCAGCAGCAGCCGGGTGCCGCTGTCGCGGACCATGAAGTCCAGCCGCTCGGCCGGGTACGCCGGGTCCAGCGGCAGGTAGCAGGAACCGGCGCGCAGGACGGCCAGCACGGCGACGAGCAGATCGGGCGTCCGCTCGACGCAGATGCCCACCGGGACGCCGGGCCCGGCGCCGTCCGCGACGAGCCGCTCGGCCAGCGCGCGGGAGCGGGTGTCCAGTTCGCCGTAGCTCAGGACGCCGGCCTCGGAGTAGACGGCGGGCGCCAGCGGGTCCTTGGCGGCCTGCTCGATGAATGCGGAGTGCAGCGTGTCGGTCACTTGTCTGTCCCCTCGGGGCGGCTGCCGGGCGCGATGTCCCGCAGCGCAAGGTCCGGTCGGGCGATCGAGTCGAAGAGCACGGTGCGGTAGAGCGCGAGCAGGTCCGTCACGGTCCCGCGCTCCAGGTAGTCGGGCTTGTACTGGACGTGGCCCGCGACCTCGCCGTCGATGTCGGCCATCGAGATCTCCAGGTCGAACTTGGCGAGGTGCCTGCGTACCTGTACGGGTTCCAGCGGCAGGGGGCCGTCCGGGTCCACGGTCGAGCCGACGCCGTGGAAGAGCTTCACGGAGCGCGGGAAGGCGTCCGAGGACAGCCAGTTCACCACCACGTCGAACCACGGCGACCGGCCCTCGGCCCGGACCGGCTTCAGCTCGGAGGCCAGCAGGTCGAGCGGGTAGTTCATGTGCTCCAGGAGCCCGAGCGAGAAGGCGTGGACCTCGCCCAGCAGCTCGCGGAAGCTGCGTGCGCCGGACGGCCGGGCGCGGACCAGGACGGTGTTCAGGTAGTAGCCGATGGCCGACTCCCAGCCGGGCTCGCCGCGCTGGGCGATGGCGGTGGCCAGGACGGCGTCCTCGACCTCCGCGGCCCGGTTGAGCGTGGCGAAGAAGCCGGCCAGGACGACGGTGCTGACCGACACCCCCTCGCGCACCGCGAACTCCCGCAGCAGCCGGGACTCCTCGGCGCTCCAGCGGAAGGCCAGGTCGCGGCCCTCGTAGGTGACGCCGGGCGGGCGCTGTGCGGGGGACAGGTCCAGGTGCGCGGGCGGATCGGCCAGCTGCCGGGACCACCAGTCCAGCGCGGCCCCGGCCGCCGGTCCGTCCAGCCACTCCCGTTCCGCCGCCACGAACGCGGTGTACGGGGCCACGGGGCCGTTCCGGGCCGGGTCGGCGCCGCCGTAGCACTCCTGGAGCTCCCGGATCATGACGTCGGCCGACGCGGCGTCCGACGCGATGTGGTGCACCAGGACCAGCAGATGGTGGTCGGCCGGGCCGCGCCGCAGCAGCACCACCCGCACCAGCGGTCCGTCGTCCAGGTCGAGCGGCCGGTGCCCGTGCGCGGCCAGCTCCTCGCGGGCCTGCTCGTCGTCCAGGTCCGGGCCGTCCACGACGGTGAACTCGTAGACCGGCTCGTCCAGGATGAGCTGGACCGGGGCGCCGCCGGCTTCGACGAACAGGGTGCGCAGGGCGGGATGGCGGGCGACCACGGCCCGGACCGCGTCCTCCAGTGCCTCCTCGTCCACGGCGGCCCGGATGCGGGCGGTCACCATGAAGTTGTAGGGGACGGCGTCCGGGTCGACCTGCTGCATGAACCAGAGGGACGCCTGCCCGTGCGACGCGGGTGCCAGCTCGAAACCGAGCCCCTCGGCGCGGAGCTGCTCGGCGGCCGGGGCGTCGGTGGGCTCCAGGAACCCGCGCGCGGCCAGCTCCTCCACCAGCTCCTCGGCGTCCAGCTCGGACAGGGTGTCCAGGAAGGCGCGCGCGGTCCGGCCGGGCGGCTGCGGGGCCGGGTCCGGGTCCGGCGGCTCCGGTACGGCGGCCGGGGCGGCGGCAGTCG
>NZ_JAKRGC010000294.1 GCF_022347745.1 Streptomyces sp. OfavH-34-F | reverse complement strand
ACCTCGTCGAGGAGTTCTGCCGCTGGCTGCCCGCCGCGCCCTCCGCCCCCGGGCCCTGCCTGCGGGACTCCGCGCTGCGCCGGACCGTGCTCGCCTCGCTCCTCGCCAGCCTCCTCGACGACCCCGACCTGCTGGCCGCCCTGCGCATCGAGCCCGCGCTCGCCGGCCGGGCCTGGACGGAGTCGCTGCGCCGCGACCCGCCCGTCCAGGTCGTCCTGCGCCGCACGGTCGCCGCGGTCACCCTCAGCGGCGGCACCCTCCCCGCGCGGGCGCCCGTGGCCTGCCTCGTCGGGGCCGCCGCCCGCGACCCGCAGCGCTTCGCCGCCCCGGACGTCTTCGACCCCTTCCGCCCCGACCAGGACCGCACCCTGACCGGCCCGGCGGGCTGCCCGGCCGTGGCGCTCAGCCGGCTGGAGGCCGAACAGGGGCTGCGTGCCCTGCTCGACGCGATGCCCCGGCTCCGCTGGGCCGACGGCTTCCGCCCGGCCGCGACCGGACTCCTCACCCGGGGCCCGCGCTCCCTGCTGGTCCGGCCCGGCTGAGCCCGCCGGGCCGCCGCGCCCTCAGCCCCGTACCAGCAGCGCCACCGGACGGTCCGCGAACAGCTCCGCCACGCCCGCGACCCCGCCGGCGAACTCGCGGCCGGGGCTCAGCAGGTCCCGCCACACCCCGTCGTCCGGCAGCGCCAGCCGTGTATCGCGCCAGCCGCCCGACTCGGCGAGCCGCAGCGACAGCCGGGTCACCGCCGTGACCACCTCGCCCGAACGGCAGAACGCCACGCAGTGCTCCGCCGCCGGGCCCGAGGCACGCAGCGGCGCGTACGTGCCCGACTCGCCGAACACCGCGGGGCGCTCCCGGCGCAGCCGCAGCGCCACCCCGGTCAGCTCCGCCTTCTCGTCGGCGGGCTCCCCGGGCGACGGCTCCGCGAACGGCCGCCGGTTGTCCGGATCGACCAGGGCCAGGTACGCGCGCTCGGTGCCCTGGTACAGGTCCGGCACCCCCGGCATCGTCAGATGCACCAGCGCCGCCCCCAGCGACTGCGCCCGCACATGCGCGGCCAGCGGCGCGGCGAACTCCTCCACCAGAGCCCGCACCGGCCCGGAGTCCGCGGCGGGCCCGGCGGCCACGAAGTCCGACACCAGCCGCTCGTACACCGGATCGGGCTCCGTCCAGCTCGTGAACAGGCCCGACTCGCGCACCGCCTTCAGCAGCGCCGGCTCCAGCCGCGCCGCCCGCTCACCGGCCGGGATGCCCGCGCAGCCGACCGCCGTCTGCCACGCCTGCCAGGCCAGCTGGGGATCGGGCGCCGCCGGGCCGGACCGGGCGAGCCCCGCCACCAGCCCCGCCCACCGGCCGGGGCACTGGGACAGCACCGCGATGCCCGCCCGCACCTCCGCGCTCCGCTTGGTGTCGTGCGTCGTCAGCACCGTCCCGGTGGCCGGCCAGTCACGCGCCAGCCGGGTGCAGAAGGCGTGGAAGTCCTCCGGCGCGACCGCCGGGTGCCCCGGATCGCCGCCCACCTCGTTCGCCGAGACCAGCGGCACGTACCGGTAGTACGCCGTGTCCTCGACCGCCTTCGCGCGCAGCGCCGAGGCCGTCTGCGCGAACCGGGCGCAGAACGCCTCCCGGTCCCCGCCGCCGCCCAGCCGCCCCAGCGCCAGGTCCCGCACCACGTCGACGGCCGACGCCTCGTCCCGTACCGCGAACACCGCCTTGGCGTCGCTCACCGCCGTCGCGTCCAGCGTCGCCCCGGCCTCCTCCGGGCAGGGACCGCCCGCCGTCACGTACGGGCGATACACCGGTACGCGGACCAGCAGTTCGCGCACGGCGGTCCGCAGCGCCCACGGCGCGTGGTCGCGCAGCGCCGGGTCGCCGGCGCAGATCCGCGCGGCCAGCCGGGTCAGCAGCTTGGTCTCCGCCGCCAGCTCGTGGCTGACCACCCGGTACGCGGCCCGGCGCACGGTCGCCGCCCAGTAGCCGCCCCGGTCCCCGGCCGGGGATGCCGCCTCGCGGTAATGGCCCATCAGTTCCACCGCGCCCTGCGGATCGGTGAACAGGCCGTCGATCCGGTACAGCGCGTCGTAGCCGGTGGTCCCGGCGACGGCCCAGCCGGCCGGCAGCCGCTCGGAGCCGGTGAGGATCTTCTCCACCACCGTCCACACCCCGCCGCTCGCCTCCGACAGCCGCTCCAGATAGCCGGCCGGGTCGGCGAGCCCGTCCGGATGGTCGATCCGCAGGCCGTCCACCACCCCGTCCCTGACCAGTTCGAGGATCTTGCCGTGGGTGGCGGCGAAGACCTCCGGGTCCTCCACCCGCACCCCGATCAGGTCCGAGATGGTGAAGAACCGCCGGTAGTTCAGCTCGGTGCGGGCCAGCCGCCACCAGCAGAGCCGGTAGTGCTGGGCGTCCAGCAGTTCCGGCAGGGCGAGGTGGGCGGTGCCGGCCCGCAGCGGGAACTCCTGCTCCCCGTACCGCAGCACCTCCCCGTCCACCCGCATCCGCGCCATCTCGTCGCCGATCCGGCCGGCCAGCACGGGCAGCAGCAGCCGGCCGCCGCCCGCCTCCCAGTCGATGTCGAACCAGCGCGCGTACGGCGAGCCGGGGCCCTCCCGCAGCACCTCGCGCAGCGCGTGGTTGTGCCGGGGGTCGGCCGCCATGTGGTTGGGCACGATGTCCAGGACCAGGCCGAGGCCGTGTTCCCGCGCGGTGCGCGCCAGCCGCCGCAGCCCCTCCTCGCCGCCCAGCGCCTCCCGTACCCGGCCGTGGTCCGTGACGTCGTAGCCGTGCCGGGAGCCCGGCACGGCCTCCAGGACCGGCGACAGGTGCAGATGGGAGACGCCGAGCGAGGCGAGGTACGGCACGGCGTCCTCGGCGGCCCGGAAGGGGAACTCCGGCTGGAGCTGCAGCCGGTACGTGGCGGTAGGCGTCATGGGATCTCCGTACCCACATCACGGCCGTCCGTGTCACCCCGCCGGACATTGGGCACGACGGGGTGAGCCGGACGGGCCCCCGGGAGGTCAGGCGGGCCGTTGCAGGACCATCATGCTGCGCCCCACCAGCGTCACCCGATCGCCCGCCGCCACCTTCGGCCCCGCGCCGGGCAGCACGCCGGCCGGGCGGGCGGTGTCCACCACGGCGTGCCACTGCCGGCCGTGGTCGACGGGCACCGCGAACTCCAGCGTCTCGGCGCTGGCGTTGAACATCAGCAGGAACGAGTCGTCGGAGATCCGCTCCCCGCGCGGTCCCGGCTCCGAGATGGCGTGCCCGTTCAGGAAGACGGTCAGGGCCTTGGCGTGCGCGGCCTGCCAGTCCCGCTGGGTCATCTCCTGGCCCTGGGGCGTGAACCAGGCGATGTCGGACAGTTCGTCGTGCGTGCCCTCCACCGGGCGGCCGTGGAAGAACCGGCGGCGGCGGAAGACCGGATGGTCGCGGCGCAGCCACACCATCGCGCGGGTGAACTCCAGGAGACTCATGTTCCGGTCCGCGCCGTCCGCCTCGTCCGCGCCGGCGTCGTCCTCGTCGTCCCCGAGGTCGGCGCCCAGCGCGCAGGGCGGTTCGGGCCAGTGCACCCAGGACAGCTCGTTGTCCTGGCAGTAGGCGTTGTTGTTGCCCCGCTGGGTGCGGCCGAACTCGTCGCCGTGGCTCAGCATCGGCACGCCCTGCGACAGCATCAGCGTGGCGATGAAGTTGCGCATCTGGCGTTCGCGCAGCTCCAGCACCTCCGGCCGGTCCGTCTCGCCCTCCACGCCGCAGTTCCAGGACCGGTTGTGGCTCTCGCCGTCCCGGTTGCCCTCGCCGTTGGCCTCGTTGTGCTTGTCGTTGTACGAGACCAGGTCGTGCAGGGTGAAGCCGTCGTGGCAGGTGGTGAAGTTGATCGAGGCCAGCGGACGGCGGCCGTCGTCCTGGTACAGGTCGGAGGAGCCGGTCAGCCGGCCGGCGAACTCGGCCAGCGTCCGGGGCTCGCCCCGCCACAGGTCGCGGACCGTGTCCCGGTACTTGCCGTTCCACTCGGTCCACAGCGGCGGGAAGTTCCCCACCTGGTAGCCGCCCTCGCCCACGTCCCACGGCTCGGCGATCAGCTTCACCTGGCTGACCACCGGGTCCTGCTGCACCAGGTCGAAGAACGACGACAGCCGGTCCACCTCGTGGAACTGCCGGGCCAGCGTGGCCGCCAGGTCGAAGCGGAAGCCGTCCACGTGCATCTCGGTCACCCAGTACCGCAGCGAGTCCATGATCATCTGGAGCACGTGCGGCGACCGCATCAGCAGCGAGTTCCCGGTGCCCGTGGTGTCCATGTAGTACCGCTGGTCCTCGGTCAGCCGGTAGTACGAGGCGTTGTCCAGCCCCCGGAAGGACAGCGTCGGGCCCAGGTGGTTGCCCTCGGCGGTGTGGTTGTAGACCACGTCGAGGATCACCTCGATGCCCGCCTGGTGCAGGGCGCGCACGGCCTGCTTGAACTCCAGCACCTGCTCGCCCCGGTCGCCCCAGGAGGCGTACGCGTTGTGCGGGGCGAAGAAGCCGATCGTGTTGTAGCCCCAGTAGTTGGCGAGCCCCGCGTCGGCGAGCCGGTGGTCCTGGACGAACTGGTGCACCGGCATCAGTTCGATGGCCGTCACGCCCAGTTCGGTCAGGTGCGCGATGATCTCCGGGTGCGCGAGACCCGCGTAGGTGCCGCGCAGCTCCTCGGGCAGCCCCGGATGGAGCATCGTCAGGCCCTTCACATGGGCCTCGTAGATCACCGTGCGGTGGTAGTCCGTACGGGGGCGCCGGTCGTCCCCCCAGTCGAAGTACGGGTTCACCACCACCGAGGTCATCGTGTGCGGCGCGGAGTCCAGGTCGTTGCGCGCGTCGGGCCGGCCGAACGGATAGCCGTAGACCGCCTCCCCCCAGCTGATCCGTCCGGAGACCGCCCGCGCGTAGGGGTCCAGGAGCAGCTTGGCGGAGTTGCACCGCACGCCCCGCTCCGGCTCGTACGGGCCGTGCACCCGGAATCCGTAGCGCTGACCCGGCATCACCCCGGGCAGATACGCGTGCCGGACGAAGGCATCGGTCTCTCTCAGCTCCACCGCCGTCTCGGAACCGTCGTCGTGCAGCAGGCACAACTCGATTCGGTGGGCGGCCTCCGAGAAGACCGCGAAATTGGTCCCGGCGCCGTCGTACGTGGCACCGAGCGGGTACGCCTGTCCCGGCCACACCTGCATGGATCGACTCTTCCAGTTCTGCCGCGGTCGCACGGCCCACCTGGGCCCCGCGCCCGATCTTCCCCGAAAGAGGTCCCCTTACCTAGGACGTCGGCCCGTCGGTCAACCTCGTGCCTCTCCGTGTCGCCCGCGCACGCCCGCCGGCCGGTCCCGCCGCCCGGCTGTCCGGTTCGCGTGCCGAGGTGGGGTGTTTAATCCCTATGAATCCGCTCACTCCCCCCGAACACGCCGTCCGGAACAGGTTTGACGCCATGGGGAGTTGGTAAAGGAGCCTGCGCATCGGGCTGCACCGGCTCCCGCTCCCGGAGTACCCTTCCTTGATCGTTGGTGGGGGAGTGGAAGGCGGTGCGCGGGTGAGCTCGGGAGGGTTCGAGCTGCCCTCGGGTGACGCGGGTCACGAAGGGGACGTGGCCGAGGTTCCCCCCGGGGCGGTGTCACTGGCGCAGCCCCTGGAGATCGGCGCGGAGCTGGAGTGGGACGCCGACGACTGGAGCGAGGTACGCACCCGCGCACAGCGGGCCGGGCGCGCCTACATCTGGCTGAACCTCGTCGAGCAGCGGCTGCGCGCCGTGGTCGCGGCGGTGCTCCGGCCGATCTACGAGCCCGTCCACGGCGACGACTGGGTGGTGGCCGCCGCCGGGCCCGCCGGACAGGAGTGGGTGCAGCGCGCCGTCGCCGTGCGCGAGGTCTCCCGCCGCAAGGGCTACCTGCTCGACCCGGCCGACGACAACGTCCTCAGCTTCCTCACGCTGCCCCAGCTGCGCGAGCTGATGGTCCAGCACTGGCCCTGCTTCGAGGCGTACTTCGACGACCGCCGCGATGTCGAACTGGCACTCGACGAGCTGGAGGTGGCGCGCAACGTCGTCTCCCGCAACCGCGCCCTGAACGAGGCGGTGCTCGCCCAGGCGGAGCGGGCCTCGGCCCGGCTCCTGGAGATGCTCGGCGGCGGCGCGTCCGTGCCCTCCGCCGACCGGCTCCCGGTCGACGCGGTCGAGGAGCTGGTGGGCGACCGGTACGCGGACGTGGTCTCCGTCCACTCCGACCGGGTCCGGCTCCAGCGCCAGCTGCCCGCCGAGGACCTGTTCGGCGGGGCCCGCCGGCTCGACGCGATCGGCATAGGGCTGAACCTGCTGGTGCAGAACTTCTCCGGACGCCGGCTCATCCGGCTCGCCGAGACGGGCTGCCGGATACGGCTCCTCTTCATCAACCCCGCCAGCAGCGCGGTCAAGCGCCGGGAGCGGGAGCTGGGGCTCAAGAAGGGCGAGCTGAGCCGGTCCGTCGAGATGAACATCCTGCACATGCGGCGGGTGCGCTCCAAGCTCCGCGACCCGGGCGCCTTCGAGATCCACGTCTTCGACGAGACCCCGCGCTTCACGGCCTACCTGGTCGACGGGGACGGCGCCGACGCGGTGGGCGTCGTGCAGACCTATCTGCGCCGGGCGCGCGGCATGGAGGCGCCGGTGCTGGTGCTGCGCGGCGGCGGGCGTGCGGTGGTCCGGGCGGGGCAGGGATACGAGCACGGGCTGTTCGAGACCTACCGGGAGGAGTTCGAGTCCGTGTGGACGGACTCCCGGCCGGTCTCCTGAGCGGTGTTGTCAGTGGCCCGTGCGAGGGTGGTCGTCATCCGGGGGAGCACCATGAAGGAGGTACGGGATGAGCTGGCACCGGCACGCGCTGGTCGGCTTCGATCTGGAGACGACGGGGACCGACCCGCTGGAGGCCAGGATCGTGACGGCCGCGGTCATCGCCGTGGACGACCGGGACGGCGAGCCGACCGCCCGGCACACCTGGCTGGCGAATCCGGGCATCCGCATCCCCGCCCAGGCGTCCGCGATCCACGGCATCAGCAGCGAGCGGGCCGCCGCCGAGGGCCGTCCGGCGCGTGAGGTGGCCGACGAGGTCGCCGGTACGCTGGCCGGCTACTGGCGCCGGGGCGTCCCGGTCGTCGCCTACAACGCCGCCTTCGACCTGTCCCTGCTCACGGCCGAGTTGCACCGCCACGGGCTACCCTCGCTCGCCGACCGGCTCGACGGCGCGCCGGTCGGCCCCGTCATCGACCCGTACACCATCGACCGCGCCGTCGACCGCTACCGCAAGGGCAAGCGGAACCTGGAGGCGGTCTGCGTCGAGTACGGCGTGGTCCACGGCGGCGCGCACGACGCGGCGGCGGACGCGCTGGCCGCGGTCCGGGTGGCGTACGCGATAGCCGCCCGCCACCGCGAGGTGGCCGACCTCCCCGTCGAGCTGCTGCACGAACGCCAGATCGCCTGGTACGCGGAATGGGCGGCGGACTTCCAGAGTTTCCTGCGCCGCAAGGGCACCCCGGACGCGGTGATCGACGCCCGCTGGCCGGTCCGCGAACCGGCCGAGGTCGCGGGCTGACCCGCGACGGGCCCGGTCAGAACGGATACCACCGCACCGAGGCGTCCCCGTCCCGCAGGGACGCGACCCGGCGCCGGAACTCCGCGGCGGCGGCCTCGTTCGCGGGCGCGTGCTGGGCGACCCACGCACAGCTCGCCGTCTCCCGCGCCCCGCGCAGCACCCCGCAGCCGTCCCACGCGCGCACGTCCCAGCCGTACGCCGCGGTGAACGCGTCGTACGCCTCGGCCGCCAGCCCGTACCGGTCGCGGGACAGCGCGAGGACCACCAGATCGTGTTCGCGCAGGTCCGAGGAGAAGGTCTCCAGGTCCACCAGGACCGGTCCGTCCGGGCCGACCTGGACGTTGCGCGCCAGCGCGTCCCCGTGGATCGGGCCCGGCGGAAGCTGGGGGACCAGCGCCGCGGCCGCCGCGGCGAACCCGTCGCGGCGCTCGCGCAGATACGCCGCGTCGGCCGGGTCGATCGCGTCGCCCGCCAGCCGCAGCCAGCGCTCCACGCCGCCCAGCAGTTC
>NZ_JAKRGC010000293.1 GCF_022347745.1 Streptomyces sp. OfavH-34-F | reverse complement strand
CCTTGAGCGCGCCCCGTGTGCGGCGCGAGCGCGGTGTGCCCCGCGTCTCGCCGGTCCGGTGGCGGCGGCCCCGGCTGTGGACGAGGACGCCGGGATCGAAGGTGCGCAGGACGAGCCCGTCGAGCCCCGGTGTGGTGCGGAGCTCCGGATACGCGGTGTTGAGCAGCGGGCCGATCCGGTCGAGCCGGAACCCGTCCACCTCGTCGGTCGTCATCCGGCCGCCGACGCCGGGGCCGGCCTCCAGGACGCTGACGCTGACCCCCGCGCTGGTCAGCCGGTGGGCCGCCGACAGGCCGGCGATCCCGGCCCCGATGATGACGACGTCCGCGTGGTGTGCCGTGCCGAGCACGTGCCCTCCCCGGTTCGGAGCAAGTGGTGGGAGGCTCTTGCCCTCAACCGCCCACCGGAATGCGTGCGTTCGTCAGGAGGCTAGGAGAGTGGCCCGATCGTGCGCAGTCGCGCGCGTACCGGTGCACCGATGCACGGGGTCGCACACCCGTCCGAACCGGCGGGCAGGTGCGGGGCGGTGCTCAGCGCAGCGCCGCGCGGACGGCGGCGTCGATCCCGGGGAAGGCGAACGCGAAGCCGGAGTCCAGCAGCCGTGCGGGCAGCACGCGCTGACTGCCCAGCACGTCCCCGGCGAACTCGCCGAGCACGACCCGCAGGGCCGGCGCGGGCGCGGTGAACAGCGTCGGCCGCCGCAGCACCCGGCCCATCGCGGCCGTCACCTCGGCGTTGGTGACGGGCTCCGGAGCCGTCAGGTTCACCGGCCCGGACAGCTCCGGGGTGTCCAGGATGTGCCGCAGCGCCGCGATGTGGTCGTGCAGCGCGATGAAGCTCCAGTACTGCCGCCCGTTGCCCATCCGGCCACCGAGGCCCGCCCGGAACAGCGGGAACAGCCGGCCCCAGGCGCCCCCCTCGCGGGCGACCACCAGACCGGTGCGGGCGTGCACCGTACGCACCCCCGCCTCCTCGGCCGCCGCCGTGGCCTCCTCCCACTCCACGCACACCGAGGGCAGGAAGCCCTCCCCGGGCGGCGCGTCCTCGTCCACCGCGCGGTCCCCGGTCTCCCCGTAGAAGCCGATCGCGGACCCGGACAGCAGCACGGCCGGCGGGGTGTCCAGCGAGGCGACGGCCTCCGCGATCGCGGCGGTGCCCAGCACCCGGCTGTCCCGGATCTCCTTCTTGTACGCCGCCGTCCAGCGGTGGTCGCCGACCCCGGCCCCGGCGAGGTGGACCACCGCGTCGCAGCCGACCAGACCCGACGCGTCCACGTAGTCGCGCTTCGGATCCCACTCCACTTCGTCACCCGCCCGCGCCGGGCGGCGCACCAGGCGCACCACCTCGTGCCCGTCGGCCCGCAGCGAGCGCACCAGCGCCGCTCCGATGAGTCCGTTCGATCCGGTGACGGCGATACGCGAGTGCGGCATGACGTCCATCCTGCCCCACCCGGGCCGCCCCACACGGCCGTGGCACAGTGGCGGCCATGACCGAATCCTCGATACCCGCCCCGCCCGTCGTCCGCCGCGCCGTACCCGACGACGGACCCGCACTCGGCGAGCTGGACCGGGCCACCTGGTCGACCCTGCACGCGGTGCAGCCCCGCCCACAGCCCCCGTACGCCCCCTTCTTCGACGAAGGCCACCCGCCGCACGACATCCTGGTGGCCGAGGCGGTCGGCGCGGCGGGGCGGCCGGAGCCGGCCGGCTACATCCGCGTCGTCCCGCCCACCCCGCTCGCCTGCAACGCCCACGTACGGCAGATCCAGGGCCTCGCCGTGGCCCACTGGGCGCGCGGCCGGGGCGTCGGGCGCGCCCTGATCCGCGCCGCCTGCGCCGCCGCACGCGCCGAGGGCGCGAACCGGATGACGCTGCGGGTCCTCGGCCACAACGCGCCCGCCCGCGCGCTGTACGAGGCGGAGGGCTTCACCGTCGAGGGCGTGCTGCCGGGCGAGTTCTTCCTGAACGGGCGGTACGTGGACGACGTGATGATGGGCCGCCCGCTCGCCCCGTGAGGCGCGCCTCAGCCCCCGTACCGCTCCCAGAGCGCGGGCAGCCGGGCCGCCAGCGCCGCGTCGTCGTCCAGGTCGAGCGGGGTGCCCTCCGGCTCGTCCGGCTGCGGCGGCAGCCCCAGGTCCGGCGGGAGGATGCCGGTGAGCTGTTCGTACGCCTCGTCGGCCGCGTACCCCAGCTCCTCGCCGTCGCCGTCCAGTTCCTCGTCGAAGGAGTCGAGCAGCTCCGCCAGGCTGTCCGGGTCGTGCACCGCGCCCTCGAACACCTCCCGGCCCCGGCCGATCAGCCAGCAGCGGAAGGAGTCGAAGGCGTCGTCGCCCGCGTCGCCCAGCAGCACGGCGGCGGCCGCCCACAGGTCCCAGCGGTAGGCCCGGTTGAAGCGCGACTCGAAGTGCCGGGCGAAATCCAGCACGGATTCCGGATCGAGCCGCACCAGCCGTTCGACCAGCAGGTCGGCATGGTCCTCGGGGTCGCCGCCGGCGGCCTCGCGGGTGCTGTCGATCAGCTCCCAGAACTCCGTCTCGTCCCTCACGCATCCCAGCATCCGCCCCGGCGGCGGGTGCCGCACGCCCGGACAGCCGAACGAAGCCGTCAGGGCGTGTCCCCGTACAGGGCGTGCAGCCGGGCGGCGGCCCCGGCGAACCGCTCCCGCAGGGCGGCCGGCCCCAGCACCTCCAACTCCGGCCCGAGACCCAGCAGCTGGCCGTAGGCGACGTCGAGCGACTCCACCGGCAGGGTGACCGAGACCCACCCGTCGCCGTCCGGCGGCCCGGCCGCCTCCAGCGCCTCCTCGGCGGCGGCCCGGTCCACCACGTGCGGCAGCCGGCGCACCGCCTCCGCCGAGAGCCGCAGCCGCACCTCGTCCCGCAGCAGGGAACGGGCGAACGCGGCTGCCCGCTCCTCCCAGAACGCGGCCAGGTCGAAACCCTCGTCCCGGACGAACGGGGTGGCGGACACCGTCACGGCGGTGAACCGGTCGACGCGGTAGACCCGGAAGTCGGCCTCCGGGCCGGAGCCGTCCGCCGCGCGGGCGCACAGGTACCAGACGCCCGCCTTGAGCACGAGCCCGTACGGGGCCAGCTCCCGCTCCGGCCCGTCTTCCCGGCCGGGGCGCCGGTAGCGGGCCAGGAGCAGCCGGTCGCGCCGGACGGCGTCGGCCACCGCGGGCAGCAGCTCGGGCGCCACCGGTTCCTGGTACCAGGCGGGCGCGTCCAGGTGGAAGCGCCGGCCGGCCCCCGCCGGGGCGTCCCGCAGCGCCGGGGTCAGGGCCGCCGACACCTTGAGCCGGGCGGCGGAGGCGGCGTCCGCGAGCCCCATCTCGCGCAGCGCGGAGGGCAGCCCGGACAGGAACAGGGCCTCCGCCTCGTCCCGTGCCAGACCGGTCAGCCCGGTGCGGTACCCGCCGACGAGCCGGTAGCCCCCGGCCCGGCCCCGCTCCGCGTAGACGGGGATGCCCGCGTCCGAGAGGGCCCCGGCGTCCCGGGTGACGGTCCGCTCGGACACCCCCAGCTCACGGGAGAGCTCGGCGGCGGTCATGCCGGGGCGCGCCTGGAGGAGCAGCACCATACGGATCAGCCGGGCAGCACGCATGCCGCCCATTGTGGCCGCCGCGCCGGACGCCGGACGCGGTGAGCCCGCCGGACACCCCGAGGGCGTCCGGCGGGCTCACCGGTGCGTGGGCTCAGAGACCGTAGCGGTCCCGCGCCTCCTTGACCGCGGTCGCCGGCACCTCGCCGCGCTTGGCCAGCTGCGCCAGGGTCGCGACCACGACCGACTGGGCGTCGACCCCGAAGTAGCGGCGGGCCGCGTCACGGGTGTCGGAGATGCCGAAGCCGTCCGTGCCGAGCGAGGTCCAGTCCTGCTCGACCCACTGGCTGATCTGGTCCGGCACCGCGCGCATCCAGTCGCTGACCGCGACGACCGGGCCCGGAGCGCCCTCCAGGACCTGCGTCACGTACGGCGTCCGCTGCTCGCCGCGGAGCAGTGCCTCGTCGCACTCCAGCGCCTCGCGGCGCAGCTCGCCCCAGGAGGTCGCGGACCAGACGTCGGCCGTGACACCCCAGTCGGCGGCCAGCAGCTCCTGCGCCTCCAGGGCCCAGTGGATCGCCGTGCCGGAGGCCAGCAGCTGGGCGCGCGGGCCGTTCGCCCCGGCGGGCGTGCCCTCCTTGAAGCGGTACAGGCCCTTGACGATGCCCTCCTCGACGCCTTCCGGCATCGCGGGCTGCGGCTTCGGCTCGTTGTAGACCGTCAGGTAGTAGAAGACGTCCTCGGCCTCGGGGCCGTACATGCGGCGCAGACCGTCCTGGACGATCACCGCGATCTCGTACGCGAACGCCGGGTCGTAGTTGAGCGACGCCGGGTTGGTGGACGCGATCAGGTGCGAGTGGCCGTCCGCGTGCTGGAGGCCCTCACCCGTCAGGGTCGTGCGGCCGGCGGTCGCGCCGACCACGAAGCCGCGGCCGAGCTGGTCGCCGAGCTGCCAGAACTGGTCGCCCGTGCGCTGCCAGCCGAACATCGAGTAGAAGATGTAGAACGGGATCATCGGCTCGCCGTGCGTCGCGTACGACGTGGCGGCGGCGATGAAGTCCGCCATGGCGCCGGCCTCGGTGATGCCCTCGTTGAGGACCTGGCCGTCCTTGGCTTCCTTGTAGTACATCAGCTGGTCGCGGTCGACCGGGTCGTACGTCTGGCCCAGCGGCGAGTAGATGCCGGCCGACGGGAACAGCGCCTCCATGCCGAAGGTGCGGGCCTCGTCGGGGACGATCGGCACCCAGCGCCTGCCGGTCTGCTTGTCCCGCATCAGGTCCTTGACCAGGCGGACGAAGGCCATGGTGGTGGCCAGCTCCTGCTTGCCGGAGCCCTTCTTCAGCGCGGCGAACGCGCGCTCCTCGGGCGCCGGGAGCGCCACCGGGTGCACCCGGCGGGCGGGGGCGGGGCCGCCGAGGGCGGCGCGCCGCTCCTGGAGGTAGCGGACCTCGGGCGAGTCGGCGCCGGGGTGGGCGTAGGGCACCAGGTGCTCGTCCAGCTTGGAGTCCGGGATCGGCAGCTCCAGCAGGTCGCGCATGGCGCGGAACTGCTTGCCGTCCAGCTTCTTCATCTGGTGGTTGGCGTTGCGGGACTCGAAGCCCGGGCCCAGCGTGTAGCCCTTGACGGTCTGCGCCAGGATCACGGTGGGCGCGCCCTTGTGCTCCAGGGCCGCCTTGTACGCCGCGTAGACCTTGCGGGCCTCGTGGCCGCCGCGCGAGGTGTGGAAGCACTCGGCGATCTTGGCGTCGGTGAGCAGCTTCGCCAGCTCGGCGAGGGCGGGCTCGGCGCCGAAGAAGTGCTCGCGGATGTAGGCGACGTCGCGGGTGGCGTACGTCTGGAACTGCGCGTCCGGTACCTCGCGCAGCCGGCGT
Organism: Streptomyces sp. OfavH-34-F; assembly: GCF_022347745.1. Classification (GTDB taxonomy): domain Bacteria; phylum Actinomycetota; class Actinomycetes; order Streptomycetales; family Streptomycetaceae; genus Streptomyces. The sequence goes on along the minus strand of NZ_JAKRGC010000293.1, from coordinate 2,769 downwards.
ACCAGCGCGCCCGTGGTGTCGAGCTGGAACAGCTCGTCCCACGCGGTGCCCCAGAGCGTCTTGACGACGTTCCAGCCGGCGCCGCGGAAGGCGCCCTCCAGCTCCTGGACCACGCGGAAGTTGGCGCGGACCGGACCGTCGAGGCGCTGCAGGTTGCAGTTGATGACGAAGGTCAGGTTGTCGAGCTGCTCGCGGGCCGCGAGGGCGAGGGCGGCCGTCGACTCGGGCTCGTCCATCTCGCCGTCGCCGAGGAAGGCCCAGACGTGCGAGTTCGACGTGTCCTTGATGTTGCGGTTGGCCAGGTAGCGGTTGAAGCGCGCCTGGTAGATCGCCGAGAGCGGGCCGAGGCCCATGGAGACGGTGGGGAACTCCCACAGCCAGGGCAGCCGCCGCGGGTGCGGGTAGGACGGCAGGCCGTTGCCGCCCGCCTCCTGGCGGAAGTTGTCCAGCTGCTGCTCGGTGAGCCGGCCGTCGAGGAAGGCGCGGGCGTAGATGCCGGGGGAGGCGTGGCCCTGGATGTACAGCTGGTCGCCGGAGCCCTCGCCCTCCTTGCCGCGGAAGAAGTGGTTGAAGCCGGTCTCGTACAGCCAGGCGGCCGAGGCGAAGGTGGCGATGTGGCCGCCGACGCCGAAGCGCGAGCCGCGGGTGACCATGGCCGCCGCGTTCCACCGGTTCCACGCGGTGATCCGGGACTCCATCTCCAGGTCGCCGTCGAACGCGGGCTCGGCGGCGGTGGGGATGGAGTTGACGTAGTCGGTCTCCAGGAGCTTGGGCAGCGCGAGACCGGCGCCCTCGGCATGCTCGAGCGAGCGCCGCATCAGGTAGGCGGCGCGGTGCGGGCCGGCGGCCTTGGTGACGGCATCCAGGGAGGCCGCCCATTCGGCGGTCTCCTCCGGGTCGCGGTCCGGGAGCTGGTCGAGCTCGCTCGGAAGCTTTCCAACGGGGTCGGTCATGATCGCCGCCTTCCGGTGAGGAGGGGGGTGGAGAAGTCCCTGACTGGCAGGACAGGGCGATGGGGCCGGTGGGCCCGCGAGGTGAACTGTAAGACGCCGATCGATGATCGATCAAAGGATGAAAGGCAAAACTTCTCGATATGAAGAAAAGTGGCATGCGGTGCCATGAAACAGGGCACCGAGTGACGGGACTTAACCGTCAAAAAGGGCACGCGTGTGCGCAGGAGAGCGCCCCTCCCGACAGATGCGCACCGGGCCCGCCGCGGCTCAGGCGCGCGGCGCGCACCCCAGCACGTGCGCCTTGACCAGGGCGCCGATGTCCGGGTCCTTGCGCAGGAACGCGTCGATCAGGGCCTGGTGCTCCTCGGCGTACGACTTCTGCACCGTGCCGAGCCAGCGGATCGACAGCGCCGTGAACACCTCGATGCCGAGCCCCTCCCAGGTGTGCAGCAGCACCGCGTTGCCCGCCGCCCGCACCATCTCCCGGTGGAAGCCCACCGTGTGCCGCACCTGCGCCTCGCCGTCCGACAGCCGGTCCGCCTCGTACAGCGCGGCCACGTGCGGGGCCAGCAGCGAGCAGTCCTCGCCGAGCCCCGGAGCCGCCAGCTCGGCGGCGATCTGCTCCAGCCCGGCCCGTACGGGGTAGCTCTCCTCCAGGTCGGCGGCGGTGAGGTTGCGGACCCGGACGCCCTTGTTGGGCGCCGACTCGATCAGCCGCAGCGTCTCCAGCTCCCGCAGCGCCTCGCGCACGGGCGTCTGGCTGACCTCCAGCTCGGTGGCGATGCGCCGCTCCACGATCCGCTCGCCCGGCTTCCAGCGCCCGCTCACGATCCCCTCCACGATGTGCTCGCGGATCTGTTCGCGCAGCGAGTGGACGACGGGCGGGGTCATGACGGGCTCCTTCGGACAGACCGGTACGCCTGCGCCGGGCACAGTGGCCGGGGCGACCGGGTGTCTAGACAATACGGCGGCGCCCCCGTCCGAAAGGGTTCCGGACGGGGGCGCCGATCGTGAGGCTGGTTACAGGCCGAGCTCGACCTCGAACTCGCCGGCCTCCAGGATCGCCTTGACCGCGGTCAGGTAGCGGGCGGCGTCCGCGCCGTCCACCAGACGGTGGTCGTAGGAGAGCGACAGGTACGTCATGTCGCGGACACCGATCACGGTGCCCTCCTCGGTCTCGATGACCGCCGGACGCTTCACGGTGGCGCCGATGCCCAGGATGGCGGCCTGGTTCGGCGGCACGATGACGGTGTCGAACAGCGCACCGCGCGAGCCGGTGTTGCTGATGGTGAAGGTGGCGCCGGACATGTCGTCCGGGGTCAGGCCGCCACCGCGGGCCTTGCCGGCCAGCTCGGCGGTCTTCTTCGAGATGCCGGCGATGTTGAGGTCGCCCGCGCCCTTGATGACCGGGGTCATCAGGCCCTTCTCGGCGTCCACGGCGATGCCGATGTTCTCCGAGTCGAAGTACGTGATCGTGCCTTCGTCCTCGTTGATCCGGGCGTTGATGACCGGGTGGGCCTTCAGCGCCTGGGCGGCGGCCTTGACGTAGAACGGCATCGGGGAGAGCTTGACGCCCTCACGGGCCGCGAAGCCGTCCTTCGCGCGGGCGCGCAGCTTCATCAGCTTGGTGACGTCGACCTCGACGACCGAGGTCAGCTGGGCCTGCGAGTGCAGCGCCTTCATCATGTTGTCGCCGATGACCTTGCGCATGCGGGTCATCTTGACCGTCTGACCGCGCAGCGGGCTGGCCTCCAGCTTCGGCGCCTTGGAGGCGGCGGCGGCCGGAGCGGCGGCGGGCGCCGGGGCAGCGGCGGCG
>NZ_JAKRGC010000292.1 GCF_022347745.1 Streptomyces sp. OfavH-34-F | reverse complement strand
CTGGCCCGGCTCGCGGTCACCGCCGCCTGGCGCACCGCCGCCGCCCGGCTCGGGGAGCCCGCCGCCCTCCCGGCGGCCTGAACCCCGGACCGGGCGGCGGCGGAACCGTCCGAACCGGCATGCGGGTAAAGGCGGTTCAGAGTGCGGCGCCGACCGCGCTCAGGAAGGTGCGGAACTTGGCGGCGGTCTCGGCGGTCTCGGCCGCCGGCTCGGACGCGGCGACGATGCCCGCGCCCGCGTAGAGGCGCAGGGTGCGCTCCTCCGCCTCGGCACAGCGGATCGTGACCACCCATTCCCCGTCGCCGCCCGCGTCGCCCCAGCCGACCATGCCGGTGAAGTAGCCCCGGTCGAACGGTTCCGTCTCGGCCAGCACCTGCCGGGCCTTGGCCGTCGGGGTGCCGCACACCGCGGGGGTGGGATGCAGGGCGCAGGCCAGGGTGAGCGCCGAGACGGCGGGGTCGGCGAGCGTGCCGGTGACCGTGGTGGACAGGTGCCACATCGTGGCGGTGCGGGTCAGGGTCGGCCGGGGCGGCACGCTCATGCCGGAGCAGTACGGCGCGAGCGCCTGGTGCACGGCGTCCACGACGACCGCGTGCTCGTGGAGGTCCTTCGCCGACTCCAGGAGCGCGGCGGCCCGGCGCACGTCCTCGGCGAGGTCGTCGCTGCGCGGCGTGGACCCGGCCAGCGGGTTGGCGACGACCCGGCGGCCCCGGCGGGAGACGAGGAGTTCGGGGCTGGCACCGATCAGGGTGCGGCCGGGGCCGGTGGGCAGCGCGAAGGTGTGGCCACCGGGGTCGCGGCGGGCCAGGCGCTGGAGCATGGCCGGCACGTCCAGCGGTGCGGGGGAGGTGAGTTCCAGGGTGCGGGCGAGGACGACCTTGCTGAACTCGCCGCGCCACATCCGGTCCACCGCCGAGGCGACGCCCGCCGCGTAGACGTCCGGCTCCGGTACCGGGCGGATGCCCCAGTCCGGGGCGGACGACGACGCCGAGGGCAGCGCGATGAGCGGGTCGCTGGAGAGCGGCGGGGCGGTGCGCAGGGTCTCGGGCACGCTCAGCGCGGCCGGGGCGGTGTGGTCGAACGGGATGGCGCCGATCACCACGGGGGCGTCCTGCCCGGCGTCGGCGGCTTCGGCCAGGGCGGCCGTCACCCGTTGGTCCACCGGCCGGGCGCCGTGCGGCACGGGGCGCGCGGGGCCGTCGGCCAGCAGGGTGCGCCCCGGGGTGGCGAGGAAGCGGGCGCCGGGTGCGTAGGCGTCCAGGAGGGAGGTGGCGGCCCCGGTGGCCGGGTGGGCCGTGGGCGGGTGCGTGGCGGCTCGGGATGCCGGCGACACGAGGACTCCGATCTCGATGGCCCCGTCCTGCGGAGCCAGGGATGAAGGTGTGGGGGAGGAGCTGGGCCGGGCCGTGCGGCGGTACGCCTGCCGCGGGTCTTCACCCGGAGCAGCCCCTACGGTAGGTTAGGTGAGGGTAACCTAAGTTTGCCTGTGCGCGAAGGGGATGGCGAGAAGCGTGCGGTGGGGTGGGGCGGGCGAACTGCGCGCTCCGGCCGCCCGGTTGGCGGACGGGGTGCCCGTGTCGTACGTGGCGATGTTAGGTTAGCCTCGCCTTGTCTTGAGGGGGACGGTGTGGGCGTGGAATCTGGGGGAGGCCGATGCGCCCCGCTGCGGGCGGCACCGCGTGCGACGCGCCGCCCCGTATCCGCGGCCTCCCGCCGCGCTCCCCGGCCCCCGGGCGGGCCGCAGGGCACCCCCGCCGCCTTTCCGTCCCCCGAACAGCCCTGCCCGGGGCGCCCGTTCGCGTATCAATCGCCTCGCCGGGCCCCGTAGCACCGCCGCTTCGGCCGCCCGCCGGCGGCCCACCCCCGAAGGAGTACCCCCGATGAGTCCGACCTTGTCGCCCGACCGTGTCCGGGCCGACATCGCCGAACTGCTGGGCTGTGAGCCCGGTGAGATCGCGCCCGACGACAATCTGGTCGACCTCGGGCTCGACTCGATGCGGATCATGGTCCTGGTCGAGCGCTGGCGTGCGGCGGGGGCGACCGCGCTGGAGTTCCCCGACCTCTTCGAGCAGCCCGAACTCGCCCACTGGCAGACGCTGCTGGCGGGTGAGGGCGCATGAGCCGCACCGATCACCGCGACCGCCATCTGGCGCGGATCGCCGAAGTCCGGGCCGGGCGGCACGCCGAGAAGGTCGGCTACCCGATCGGCATCCGGGAGGCCGAGGTCGTGCGCACGGCCCCGGTCGGCGCCGGACTGCTGCGGGTGACGCTGGGCGGGCCCGGCACCGAGGGGTTCGAGGCCCATGCGCCCGACGAGCACGTCAAACTGATCTTCCGGGAGCCGGAGGGCACCCTGCGGCTGCCCGAGCGCAACGGGGCGATGCTGCGCTGGCCCCGGCCGCTGCCCACCTCCCGCGAGTACACCGTGCGCCGCTACGACCCCGCCACCGGTGAGATCGACATCGACATCGCCGTGCACGCGGGCGGACTCGCCTCGGACTGGGCCGCCAAGGCGCAGCCCGGGGACACCATCCACGTCGCGGGACCGCCCGGCGGGCTGATCGTGCCCCCCTCCTACGACCGCTACCTGCTCGTCGGCGACCTGACCGCCCTGCCCGCCGTGGCGCGGTGGCTGGAGGAACTGCCCCGCACGGCCAGGGGCTGGGCCTTCGTCGAAGTGGCGGGCGCCCACGAGGAGATCGAGCTGGACGCGCCCGAGGGCTTCGAGGTGCGCTGGCTGCACCGGGGCGACCGGCCCGCCGGCTCCGGCGACGCGCTGGTCCGCGCCGCGACGGCGGTCACCGTGCCCGAGGGGGAGCGTGCCTACGTCTGGGTTGCCGGCGAGGCCGGGCAGATCAAGCCGCTGCGCCGCTGGGTCCGGGACGAACTGCGCCTGGACAAGGCGGACTACGACATCACCGGCTACTGGAAGCGCGGCGTCGCGGACTTCGACGAGGACGACCACGACCACGAACACGGCCATGACCACGGGCACGACCACTGAACGACCGGCCGGACCGGGGGCCCCGCCCCGGGTTGTCCCGCCGAAAGGCCATCAACTAAGGTGAGCCTTACCTAAGTAGCAAGGAGCTTCGGAATGTCCATACGCAGATCGTCCGGCCTGGTCGGCGCCCTCGCGCTGGCCCTCGTACTGGCCGGATGCGGGTCGTCCTCCGACGGCGGATCGGACTCCGCCTCGGAGAAGAACAAGACCCGGGTGTTCACCGCGGACAACGGCAAGATCACGATCCCGGCGAACCCCAAGCGTGTGGTGGCCACCGGCTACGCCGTGCCCGCGCTGATCGAGGCCGACGCACCGCTGGTCGGCATCTCGTCCTGGAAGCGCGGCGAACCGATGATGAGCAAGGAGGACCTGGCCACCTACAAGAAGCTCACCAAGGTGGCGGGCGAGCAGGCGGCCGAGACCAACTACGAGGCCGTCGCCGAGGCCGAACCCGACCTGATCGTCATCGGTGTGCCCGCCCCCGTGCTCGGCGACATCGACATGAAGCGGCTCAAGTCCATCGCCCCCGTCGTCGCGATCGGCCCCAGCGTGCCGTCCGCCTGGCGCGACCTCTCCCGCAAGCAGGCCGACGCGGCGGGCGCGCTGGAGCAGTTCGACGCCCGGAAGAAGGCGTACGACACCAAGGCCGCCGAACTGGCCGAGAAGTACAAGGACGTCCTGCCGAAGCTGAAGTTCGGCCACGTCGGCGCGTACGGCGACGCCGCCAAGGGCACCTTCCAGCGCGAGTTCAACGGCTCCTGGGGCACCAACATCGCCGAGGACCTGGGCGCCACCTACTACGGCAAGGTCAAGGAGCCCGGACCCGGCTCCCGCTCGGTCAGCGAGTACCCCTCCATCGAGGAACTCCCCGAAGCCTTCCGGGAGGCCGACGTCCTGACGTACTCCGTCAACGCCGACGGCAGCGTCTCCGAGTCCGTCAAGTACGTCCTGGACTCCAAGCTCTGGAAGAACCTGCCCGCCGTCAAGGCCGGCAAGGTCTTCCCGTACCGCTACACCGAGGCCGCCACCTACGGCGAGGCCCTGATGACCCTGGACGCGATCGACACGTCGCTCGCTCCGCTGCTGAAGCGGTGACCCTCGCGGGCCGCGCGTCCGAGGCGGCGGGAACCCGGCGGACCGCCTCCCGGGCCGCCCTGCTCGTCGGTGGACTGGTGCTGCTGGCCGTCCTCGCCGTACTCAGCATGGGCGTCGGGGCCCGCCACGTCGCCCCCGGCGAGGTCGTGCGCGCGCTGTTCGACTACGCGGGCACCGACGACCACGTCGTCGTACGGGACGTGCGGGCGCCGCGCGCGCTGCTCGCCGTCGCCGTGGGCGCCGCACTGGCCGTGGCCGGTGCGCTGATCCAGACGCTCGCCCGCAACCCGCTGGCCGAGCCCGGCATCCTCGGGGTCACCGCGGGCGCCGGGTTCGCCGTCACCATCGGCTCCGCGATCGGCCTGGCCTCCGGCCAGGCCGGCCAGCTCGGCTTCGCCGTCGCGGGCTCCGCGCTCGCGGCGCTGCTGGTCGCCGCGGTCGGCCGCCGCTCACCGCTGCGCCTGGTCCTCACCGGAGTGGCGCTCACCGCCGTCCTCGGCGGCGTCTCCCTCGGGCTGCGCCTCATGCTCCCCGACACCTTCGACGTCTACCGCTTCTGGTCGGTCGGCACCCTCGCCGGACGCGAACAGGCCCCGCTGGAATGGCCGCTGGCCGCGATCGCGGTCTCCCTGGCCGCCGCGCTGCTGCTGAGCAGGGCCCTCAACGCCCTCACCCTCGGCGACAACGTGGCCCACACCCTGGGCGCCCACGTCGGCCGGGTGCGGGTCGTCACCCTCGTCCTCATCACCGTGCTCAGCGGCGCGGCGACGGCCGTGGCCGGGCCCATCCTCTTCGTCGGACTGATCGTGCCCCACCTCGTACGCAAACCCGCCGCCGGCTCCGTGCCCTGGACGATCCTCTACACCATGGTGCTCGGGCCCGTCCTGCTCCTGGTGGCCGACATCGCCTCGCGCGTCCTGCTGCCCACCGGCGAGGTCCCCGTGGCCATCGTCACCGCGTTCCTCGGCGGCCCCATGCTGATCTGGGCGGTCCGCCGCTACGGGGCGGGGGCACTGTGAACGTGCTCGGACTGCGCGCCGAACGCCGCACGGTGACCCTCGTCGCCGTCCTGCTCGCCCTGATGCTCGGCCTCGGCCTCCTCGGACTCTGCTACGGGGCGTCATGGTCCCCGCCCTCGCGGGTGTTCGCCGTCCTCACCGGCGCGGAGCACTCCGTGGTGATCCGGGACTGGCGGCTGCCGCGCGTGCTGGCCGGCCTCGTCTTCGGCGCCGCGCTCGGCGTCGCGGGGGCCCTCTTCCAAAACCTCACCCGCAACCCCATGGGCAGCCCCGACGTCATCGGGCTCGACGCCGGCGCCTACACCGGGGCCCTGGTCGCCATCACCGTCCTGTCGGGCACCTCCGCACAGCTCGCGGCCGGCTCCGTCGTCGGCGGACTCGTGGTCGCCGCCGCCATCTACCTGCTCTCGCTCGAACACGGCTTCTCCGGACTGCGGCTCGTGGTCATCGGCATCGCCGTCAACGCCATGGTCACCGCGATCAACTCCTGGATCGTGCTCCGCGCCGAACTGGAGGTGGCGATCGCCGCCGTGGGCTGGAGCGCCGGCTCGCTCAACGGCGTCGGCTGGGAAGACCTCGGCATCCCCTTCACCGTCATCGCCGTCCTGCTGCTCCTGATGGCGACCCGCGCCCACGCCATGCACCAGGCGGCGCTCGGCGACCCGGTCGCCGTCACCACCGGAGTCGGCCTCGACCGGCTGCGGCTGCTCATGGTCCTGGTCGGCGTCGGCTGCACCGCCACCGTCACCGCCGTGGCCGGGCCCATCGCGTTCATCGCGCTGGCCGCCCCGCAGATCGGCCGCCGGCTCGCGGGCGCGGCCGGCATCCCCCTGCTCCCCGCCGCGCTGACCGGAGCCGTCCTGCTCCAGGGCGCGGACCTGCTGGCCCAGATGCTGCTCGCACCCGTCGCCCTGCCCGTGGGCGTCGTGAGCACCGCCATCGGCGGCTGCTACCTGATCTGGCTGCTCACCAAGGAGGTGAGGCGCGCATGACCGCACGCCTGACGGCGCGGGACATCACCCTGCGCTACGGAGACCGGGTCGTGTCCACGCGGCTCACCCTCGACATACCCGACGGCGCGTTCACCGCCATCGTCGGCCCCAACGCCTGCGGGAAGTCCACCCTCCTCAGCGCGCTGGTACGGCTGCTGAAACCGCACTCCGGCCACGTCGAGTTCGACGGCCGCGAGGTCGGCGCCATCGGCACCAAGGCGCTGGCCAAACAGCTCGGCTTCCTGCCGCAGGACCCCACCGCGCCCGAGGACATCCGGGTCCGCCAGCTCGTGGCCCGCGGCCGCTTCCCGCACCAGTCGCTGCTCGCCCTGTGGTCGGACGGCGACCAGGAGGCCGTCGACGGCGCACTGGCCGCGGCCGGCGTCGCCGACCTCGCCGACCGGCCCGTGCAGGAACTCTCCGGCGGGCAGCGGCAACGGGTCTGGATGGCCATGGTGCTCGCCCAGCAGACCCCCTACCTGCTGCTCGACGAACCCACCTCGTTCCTCGACATCACCCACCAGTACCAACTGCTCGGCCTGCTCGCCCGGCTGCGCAACGAGGGCCGCACCGTCGTCGCGGTCCTGCACGACATCAACCAGGCCTGCCGCTTCGCCGACCACCTGGTCGCCATGAAGGCCGGTGCCGTGGTCGCCGAGGGCGACCCCGCGGACATCGTGGACGCCACGCTGATCAAGGACGTGTTCGACCTGCCCAGCGTCGTCGTCCCGGACCCCGTGACCGGCACTCCGATGGTCGTCCCCACCCTGCAAGGAGAGTAAGTTGACCACCGCGAGCGTGTCCCCGGACGGCCTTCTCCCCCTGACCGGCGCCCAACTCGGCATCTGGAACGCCCAGCGCATCGAACCCGACTCGCCCTACTACGTCGTCGGCGACGTCATCGAGATCACCGGCGCCGGGCCGATCGACACGGACGCCCTCGCGCACGCCGTCCGGGCCACCACCGAAGAGGCCGAAAGCCTCCGGCTCAGGGTGTACGACACCCCGGACGGGCCGCGCCAGGCGGTCGGTGACGAGCCCGTCGCCCTGCCCCCGGTCATCGACCTCAGCACCGAGGACGACCCCGCCGCCGCGGCCCAGGAGTACGTCACCGCCGAACGCGCCCGCCTCGCCGAGGCCACCCGGGGCATGACGGACCGCCCGCTGTACGCGCGTACCGTCATCAGGCTCTCCGACCGCGAGGTCTGGTACACCCAGCTCGGCCACCACCTCGTCTTCGACGGCTACACCGCCGCCATGCTCGCCCGGCGCACCGCCGCCCACTACACCGCCCGCGTCCGGGCCACCGAGCCGCCCCGCGCGAACTTCGGCTCCTTCGCGGCGCTCGTCGCCGAGGACACCGCCTACCGGGCGAGCGACCGGGCCGCCGAGGACCGCGCGTACTGGGTCGAACGCTTCACCCCGCTGCCCGACCTCGGCACCGACGACGGCCCCGCCGCCGGCGGCGCCCCCACCCGCACGCTCACCGCGCGCGCCGAGATCGGCCCCGAGGAGACCGCCGCCCTGCGCGCCTTCGCCGCCGCCGAGGGCGTCGCCTGGGGCGAGGCGCTGATCGCCTGCTACGCCGCCTTCCTGCACCGCATGCTGGGCCGCACCGACGTCGTCTTCGCCTTCCCGCTGATGTGCAGGACCGGCTCGACCGCGCTGCGCACCCCCTCCATGGCGGTCAACGTGCTGCCGCTGCGGGTGACCGTGCGCGGCGGCGACCGGCTCGGCGAGCTGAGCCGGCGGGTCGCCGCCGCCATGCGCGAGATGCGCGACCACCAGCGCTACCGGGGCGAGGACCTGCCCCGCGACCTCGGCGTGCCCGGCGCGGGCGCGCTGCTGCACGGACGCGGCATCAACCTCAAGGCATTCGACCTCACCCTCGACTTCGCCGGCGCGGCCGGCGTCATGCGCAACGTCGCGGGCGGCCCGCCCGAGGACATGGGCCTCAGCGTGCTGCCCACCCGCGACGGCGGCCTCCTGCTCGGCTTCGAGGTCGACGCCCGCGCCAAGGACCAGGCCGCCGTGGACGCCCTGATGAGCGGGCTCCGCGCGCTGCTCTCCGGACTGACCGAGGGCCTGCCCGTCGCCCGGATCGCCCTCGCCGCCGCCCCCGCCGGCCTCCTCGGCCGGTGGAGCCCGCCCGCCCTGCCCGGCACCCCCGCCGACGTGCCCGCCGCCTTCGACGCGATGGCC
>NZ_JAKRGC010000291.1 GCF_022347745.1 Streptomyces sp. OfavH-34-F | reverse complement strand
CCCCCGTACCGGCGGCACCCCGGGCGCGGCGGACGGCCGGGACGGGGACACCGGCGGCGCGGACGACGGCGACGACGGACGCGAGGGCCCCGCTCCGCAGGACTGACACCGGCACGGCACGGCGACCGGCCCCGGACTTCGCGTCGAAGTCCGGGGCCGGTGGCGTCGGTGGGTGGGGCGGCCGGGTACTACAGGGCGACGCCGAGCAGCGCGTCGACGGTACGGGAGACCAGGCCGGGCGCCCCCTCGTCCGTACCGCCCTCGGCGGTCTGCCGTTCGGCCCACCGGTCCACGGCGGCCAGCGCGGCCGGGGCGTCCAGGTCGTCGGCGAGGGCCGCGCGGACCTCCTCGACCAGGGCGTCGGCGGACAGGCCGTCCGGGCGGGAGACGGCGGCGCGCCAGCGGGCGAGCCGGGCGACGGCGTCGTCGAGCACCTGGTCGGTCCACTCCCAGTCGGAGCGGTAGTGGTGGGCGAGCAGGGCGAGGCGGATCGCCGCCGGGTCCACGCCGTCGCGGCGCAGCGCCGAGACGAACACGAGGTTGCCCCGGGACTTGGACATCTTCTCGCCGTCCAGGCCGACCATGCCGGCGTGCACGTACGCCTTGGCGAAGGGGTGCTCGCCGGTGAGCACCTGGGCGTGCGAGGCGCCCATCTCGTGGTGCGGGAAGGCGAGGTCGGAGCCGCCGCCCTGGACGTCGAAGCCCATGCCGAGGTGGTCCAGGGCGATGGCCACGCACTCGATGTGCCAGCCGGGCCGGCCGGGGCCGAGCGAGCCGCCGTCCCAGCTCGGCTCGCCCTCGCGGGCGGCCATCCAGAGCATCGGGTCGAGGGGGTTCTTCTTGCCGGGGCGCTCCGGGTCGCCGCCGCGTTCGGCGGAGAGCAGCCGCATCGCCTCGGCGTCCAGGTTCGACACCTGGCCGAAGTGCGGGTCGGTGTCGACGGAGAAGTAGACGTCCCCGTCGAGTTCGTAGGCGGCGCCCGCGTCGCGGAGCCGTTCGACGAGCGGCACGATGCCGGGTATCGCCTCGACGGCCCCGATGTAGTGGCGCGGCGGGAGCATGCGCAGCGCGGTCATGTCCTCCCGGAACAGGGCCGTCTCGCGTTCGGCGAGCGCGGTCCAGTCCTGCCCGTCGCGCACGGCCCGCTCCAGCAGCGGATCGTCCACGTCCGTCACGTTCTGGACGTAGTGAACCTGCCGCTTGGTGTCGAGCCACACGCGCTGTACGAGGTCGAACGCGTTGTAGGTCGCCGCGTGACCCATGTGGGTCGCGTCGTACGGGGTGATGCCGCAGACGTAGATACGGGCGACGGGACCGGGGTCGAGGGTGATCCGACCGCCGGTCGCGGTGTCGTGGATCCGGAGGTCGCGGCCCTTGCCGGGCAGGGCGGGGACCTCAGAAGCGGGCCAGGCATGCATGCGACGAGCGTAACCGGATGCGGCTTCCGGATACGAACCGGAGGGGCGATCCTGACCGAAGAGGCCCTCTTGCGGCCCGGAGGCCGCACGTGCATTCAGACGGGCGGCCAGGGGATGGCGGGCCACTCGCCGCTCGGCTCCCGGTGCAGTCCGGTGGTGCGCAGCGCGGCCACGCGGGCGCGCAGGGCGTCGATCTCGGCCGGGGTGAGGAGTTCGGCCAGCCGGGTGACCAGCGGGGCGCCGGGCTCCAGTTCGGCGGCGAGACGGCCGAGGACGCCGACGGCCTCGGCGGTGAGGGGTTCGCCCGCCCAGCCCCACAGGAGGGTGCGCAGCTTGTCGTCGGTGTGGAAGGTGACGCCGTGGTCGATGCCGTAGAGCCGGCCGCCGGGCGCGGGCAGCAGATGGCCGCCCTTGCGGTCGCCGTTGTTGATGACCGCGTCCAGCACGGCGAGCCGCCGCAGCCGGGGGTCGTCCGCGTGCACCAGGAGCGCGGTGCGCCCCTCCCCCACCTCGGCGTGGGCGACGGCCTTCCAGCCCTCGCCGGGCTCCTCGTCCTCGGTGAGCGCGAGCAGGCCCGGCTCGTCCCCGTCCGGGGTCTCGGCCTCGATCCACAGCTGGCACATGCCCCGGCCGTACGGCCCGTCCCGCAGCACGGTCGGCGGCACCAGGCCCCAGCCGGTGGCCTCGGAGACCGCGTAGGCGGCCACCTCGCGCTGGGCGAGGGTGCCGTCCGGGAAGTCCCACAGGGGCTGCTCGCCGGCCTCCGGCTTGTAGACGCAGTACGCCTCCTCGCCCTCGTGGGCCACGGAGCAGTACAGCACCGCGTTGGAGGCGCCGCGCACCTGCCCGAGGACGGTGAGGGTGCCCTCGGCCAGCAGGGTGACCCGCTCGGCGTCGGTCAGGAGGCGCCCCGGCGGTATCCGTTCTGGCGCGGGCATACGTGTCCTTCCGGGTCGAGCGGCAGGCTGCACAGGGGGCACGGGGGCCGGCCGGCGTTCACCACCTCCAGGGCGCGCTTGGCGAAGGCGCGGGCCTGGGCGCCGGTGAGCCGGACGCGGAGCATCGGCGGGCCGTTCTCCTCGTCCTGGAGGAGCCGCTCCTCGGCCTCGGCGAGGTCCTCGACGGAGTCGGCGTCGAGTTCGACGAGGGCCTGGGCCTCGACGATCATGCGCTGTTCCTCCCCGTCCCAGGCCAGCGCCATGGTGCCGACGCGGAACTCCTCCTCGACGGGGATGTCGAGCGGGGCGGTGTCGGTGACGTCCGTCGGGGCGACCGCGGGCACCGGGGAGTTGCCCCCGGTGCGCCGCACCACCTCGTCCAGCAGTTCGTCCACGCGCTCGGCGAGCGCGGCGACCTGGGTCTTCTCCAGGGCCACGCTGGTGACACGTCCGCCTGAGGATGCCTGCAGGAAGAACGTACGGCGTCCAGGCAGCCCGACCGTGCCGGCCACGAAGCGGTCCGGGGGGTCGTAGAGGAACACCTGACGGGACACGTCCTGTCTCCCTTGAGAGTCGACGGCAGATGAGGGTGGGCCGGAGCCTTCGAAAGCGTTCTACGGCGCGTCCACCCTACTGTGCGCGGCGATCACGGCGCCCCAGCGCCGCCCCCCACCGCCGCGTCCTGCCCGGGGCCGGCGTCCGCCTCGCGGGGCGCGAGTCCGGCGAGGTCGCCCGTGTCGCCGAGGCGTAGGAGATAGGGGCGCAGCCGGGTGTAGCGGATCGCGGTGACCGAGCAGGGGTCGGCGTGGACGCGCTGGAAGAGGTCCAGGTGCAGGCCGAGCGCGTCGGCGACGAGGGACTTGATGATGTCGCCGTGCGAGCACATGACGTACAGGGCGTCCTCGCCGTGCTCCGCCTCGATGCGCGCGTTCCACTCCCGTACCGCCTCGACGGCGCGGGCCTGCATGGCGCGCATCGACTCGCCGCCGGGAAACGCGGCGGCGGAGGGGTGCTGCTGGACGACGGTCATCAGCGGGTCGTCGCCGAGTTCGGCGAGCTTGCGGCCCGACCAGTCGCCGTAGTCGCACTCGTTGATCCGGTCCTCGACGTGCAGCGGCAGGTCCGGGCGGGCGGCCAGCAGGGGTTCCAGGGTCTCCCGGCAGCGCTGCAGGGGGCTTCTGACGGCGGCGGCCAGCGGGAGCGCGGCCAGCCGTCCGGGGAGCGCTGCGGCCTGTTCGGCGCCGCGCTCGTCGAGGGCGATGCCGGGGGTGCGGCCCGCGAGCACTCCGTCCGTGTTGGCGGTGGAGCGTCCGTGGCGTACGAGGATCAGGGTGGGCATGCGCTCCAGCGTACGGTCCCGGCCCGGCTGCCCGGCGGGCGCGCGACACCCCCCGCCGGATGTGCGTACCGGGCCGTAAGCAGGGAACAATGCGCGCCGTGATTGTCGACTGTGCCATCTACCGCGACGGACGCCGGACCGACGGCCCCGCCGACTTCTCCGATGCCCTGTCCGAGGCGCGGGCGGCGGGGGACGCGTTCCTCTGGATCGGCCTGTACGAGCCGACGGAGCAGGAGTTCGACCTCGTCAGCAACGAGTTCGGGCTGCACCCGCTGGCCGTGGAGGACGCCCTGTCCGCACATCAGCGGCCCAAGCTGGAGGTGTACGACGACTCGCTGTTCGCGGTGATCAAGCCGGTGCTGTACGACCACGACAGCGACTCGGTGACCGCGCACGAGCTGATGGTGTTCCTGGGCGACTCGTTCGTGGTGACGGTGCGGCACGGCGAGGGGGCGCCGCTGGCCGCGGTGCGCCGCCGGCTGGAGGCGGAGCCCGAGGTGCTGCGGCACGGGCCCACCGCGGTCCTGTACGCGGTCAGCGACGCGATCGTGGACCACTACATAGACGTGGCGGGCGAGCTCCAGGTCGACCTGGAGGAGCTGGAGACCCAGGTCTTCGCGCCGAGCGGTACGGACGACTCGAAGAACACCGCCGCCCGCATCTACACCTTCAAACGCCAGGTCCTCGAGTTCCGCCGGGCGACGGTGCCGCTGACCGCGCCGCTGGCCCGGCTGGCGGGCGCCGGGGTGCCCTTCGTCCAGGACCACGCGCAGCCGTTCTTCCGGGACGTCCAGGACCACCTGACCCGCGCCAACGAGCAGGTGGAGGGGCTGGACCGGCTGCTGTCGGACATCCTGTCCGCGCATCTCGCGCAGATGGGGGTGCGGCAGAACGACGACATGCGCAAGATCTCCGCCTGGGCGGCGATGGCCGCGGTGCCGACGATGGTCGCGGGGATCTACGGCATGAACTTCGAGCACATGCCGGAGCTGCGCTGGGTCGGCTCCTACCCGCTGGTGCTGCTGCTGATGGCGGGGGCGGTCCTGGGCCTGTACCGCCTGTTCAAGCGGCGCGGCTGGCTCTGAGCCCCCGCCGGGGGCCGGGTCAGGCGTACTCGGGGGCGGGCGCCGCGGGGCCGCCCAGGGCGTCGCGCCGGGCGGGCGGGGCGAGGTCGACCATGCGCCGCCAGCCGCCGAGGCGCTCGTACGCGTACACGGCGTGGATGCCCGCGGCGAGCACCGCGGCCTTCGCCCGCGACCAGCCGAGCACGCGGCCCATGTGGTCCATGACGGCGAGGCTGACGTCGCGGTAGACGCGGATCTCGGCGAGGGCGCACTCGCGCAGGGCGCGCTGGATGGTCCGGCCGTGCCCGGCGCGCGCGAAGCGCAGCAGCTCCTCGTGGCAGTACGCGAGGTGGTTGTCCTCGTCGTTCGAGATCATCCGCACCGCGCGGCCCAGTTCGGGGTGGTCGGCGAAGTGCTTGTTCAGCAGCCGCATCTGCTCCGACGCGCGCTGTTCGGTCACCCGGCTGTGGGCCAGGTAGGTGATGATGTCGCCCTCGGTCAGCGGCTCGTCGCGGCCGAGCTTCTCGTGTGCGAGGCCGATGCCGTGCCGTTCGAGGAGCATCGTGTAGTCGGTGTCCGGCGGGACCGGGCCGGGGGTGAGGCCGCGCTTCTTGAGCAGCGCGGTGAAGATCCGGCCGTGCTTGTCCTCGTCGGCACCGTGCCGGGCGATCTTGGGGGCCAGGTCGCGCCGGCTCGCCGGGACGAGCGCCGCGATCCTGCCGTTCTCCCAGCCGCCCTGTGATTCGCCGCTGGCGGCGATGGAGCAGAACAGGCGGAACGAGTCGTCGTTGTCGAGGATCTCCTGGAACAGGTTCTTTGCCGAGAGCATCACTGCCACCTCCGTGCCGGCGTCGCCGAGCGCCAGTCAAGTGCGGGCGGCGCCGGCGGGCAACAGGAGGGTGCGGCCACTGGGCCGAACGGGGGTGGCCGAGGGCGGGGCCGGGGGTTGCACGGGTGGCGGGGCCGGGGCCGCGCGGGTGGCGGCGAACCGTTTTTGCGCAGACCCGTAACCCGGCCCTTCCGGCCGCGTTGTTCCCGGTGACGGCCGTGGCGGGGAGCCCCCGAGCCCCCGCCGCGGCTGTGACGCGTCAGGCGAGTCCGGCCCGCTCCAGGGCCTCCGTACCGGCCCGCAGCGCGGCGATCCGCTCGTCCAGCGTGAAGCCGGCCGGGGCCAGCGTCAGGGTGGTGACCCCCACCTCCGCGTACGCCCGCATGCCCTCGGCGATGCGCTCCACCGGGCCCAGCAGCGTCGTCTGGTCGATCAGCCGGTGCGGGACGGCGGCCGCCGCGCCGCTCTTGTCGCCGGAGAGGTACTTCTCCTGGATCTCGGCGGCCTCCTTCTCGTACCCCATGCGCTGGGCGAGCCGGTTGTAGAAGTTCTGCTTGGCGCTGCCCATGCCGCCGACGTACAGCGCGGTGTAGGGCCGGAACATGTCCGCGAGGCCGTGGACGTCGTCACCGACGGCGAGCGGGACGGTCGGGCAGACGTCGAAGCCCTCCATCGTCTTCCCGGCCTTCTCCCGGCCGGCCCGCAGATGACGGACGGCGGTCTCCTCCAGGTGCTCGGCGGACGGGAAGATCAGCAGCGCGCCGTCGGCGATCTCGCCGGTCTGCTCCAGGTTCTTCGGGCCGATCGCGGCGATGTAGAGCGGGATGTGCTCGCGCTGCGGGTGCACGGTCAGCTTGAGCGGCTTGCCGGGACCGTCCGGCAGCGGCAGCGTCCAGTGCTCCCCCTCGTACGACAGCCGCTCGCGGGTCATCGCCCGGCGGACGATCTCGACGTACTCGCGGGTGCGGGCCAGCGGCTTGTCGAACCGGACGCCGTACCAGCCCTCCGACACCTGCGGGCCCGAGACACCGAGGCCGAGACGGAACCGGCCGCCGGACAGGGAGTCCAGGGTGGCCGCGGTCATCGCCGCCATCGCGGGCTGGCGCGCCGGGATCTGGAGGATGGCGGAGCCGACGTCGATGGACTCCGTCTGCGCGGCCACCCAGGCCAGCACGGTCGGCGCGTCGGAGCCGTACGCCTCGGCCGCCCAGCAGACGTCGTAGCCGAGCCGGTCGGCCTCCTGCGCGACGGCGAGGTTGTCGCCGTCCATCCCCGCGCCCCAGTAGCCGAGATTGATGCCGAGCCGCATAGCCGAACCCCTTACCGATCAGTAACGTGCCTGGGTTCCGGACTCTAGCGCGCGGTGGGGCGATCCGGCAGTGGGCGGCCACCGCGCCGGTTGTCCACAGCCCTGCGACGCGTACGGCCGCGGCCAGTAATCTCAGCGCCCATGGAGCAGAGGCATCTCGGCCGCACCGGCCTACGAGTGTCCCGGATCGGGCTCGGCACCCTCACCTGGGGCCGGGACACCGACGAGCACGACGCTGCCGAGCAGCTGAAGGCGTTCTGGGAGGCGGGCGGCACCCTGGTCGACACGGCCGACGTGTACGGCGGCGGCGAGGCGGAGTACCTGCTCGGGCGGCTCGTGGACGGGCTGGTGCCCCGGCGCGATCTGGTCATCGCGACCAAGGCGGGCAGCGTCGCCGACCCCTACCGCAGGGTGGACGGCTCGCGCGGACACCTGCTGGCGGCCCTGGACGCCTCGCTGGACCGGCTCGGCACGGACCACGTGGACCTGTGGCAGCTCCACGCCTTCGACCCGGCGACCCCGCTGGAGGAGACCCTCCAGGCGCTGGACCTCGCGGTGTCCTCCGGGCGCGCCCGCTACGCCGGGGTGTCCGGGTTCTGCGGCTGGCAGCTGGCCAAGGCGGCGACCTGGCAGCTGGCGGCGCCGGGCACCCGGACCCGGCTGGCCGCGACGCAGATGGAGTACTCGCTGCTCCAGCGCGGCGTGGAGCGCGAGGTGCTGCCCGCCGCCCTCGACCTCGGCATCGGACTGCTGCCCGCGTCGCCGCTGGGCCGGGGCGTGCTCACCGGCAAGTACCGCACCGGCACGCCGGCCGACTCGCGCGGCGCGTCGGAGCTGATGGCCCCCTTCGTCGAGCCGTACCTGGACGACGCGGCGAGCCGCATCGTGGACGCGGTCTCCACGGCGGCCGAGGGGCTGGCCACCACGCCCGTCCAGGTGGCCCTGGCCTGGGTCAGGGACCGGCCGGGCGTGACGGCGCCGATCGTCGGCGCGCGCAACGCGAAGCAGTTGGCGGAGGCGTTGTCAGTGGAGACGCTTAGTCTTCCTGACGAGATCTGCCAGGCGCTCGACGACGTGTCGGCGCCCGTGCACCGCTATCCCGACCAGGACTGGAGCACGCTGTGACCGCGCGACCCCCAGGCGACGACACCCCCGCCGCCGCCCCGGCCACCCCGACCTCCGAGGCTCCCCCCGAGGGGCCCGGGGAGGAGACGGGGGACGCCCCGGAGGCGTCCGGCACCGAGGGCGCGGGGGCCGCACCCGGACCGGAGGCGCCGGCCGACGCGGAAGGCGACACCGGGGCGGAGGCGTCCGGCGACGCAGAGGGCGAGGCCGGGTCGGCGGTGTCCGGCGACGCGGAAGGCGAAGCCGGACCGGAGGGCGCGCGCTCCACGGACCCGGACGCGGATGCGGAAGCCGGCGCC
>NZ_JAKRGC010000290.1 GCF_022347745.1 Streptomyces sp. OfavH-34-F | reverse complement strand
CCCGCCGTGGCCGCCCGGCCGGACGCCGTCGTACGGCTCGCCGGCTGCTGCACCCCCGTCCCCCCCGACGAGGTCACCGGCTTCGCCGTACGCGGCGGCGCCGCCGTCACCGTGCACCGCCTGGAGTGCCCGGCGGTCGCCCGCATGGAGGCGGCGGGCCGGACGCCCGTCGCGGTGAGCTGGGGCGCCGAGCAGGCGTGCCGGGTGACCCTGGTCGCCGAATCGTTCGGCCGCCCCCGGCTCCTCGCCGACCTCACCGAGGCCATCGCGGGCGCCGACGCGGCGGTCATCTCCGCCACCGTGGAGCCGCCGAGCGAACAGCGCGTACGGCACACCTACACGCTGCGGCTCCCGGACGCGGCCGGACTGCCCGCACTGATGCGCGCCATGCGCGACGTGCCCGGCGTGTACGACGTCAGCCGCGCGAAGGGCCTCTCCGGGACGCACTGACCCGGGCCCGTCGCCCGGTGGCGCGCGGTCTCATTCGGGTGGCGCGGCGCGCGCCGCCCGCTGCGGACGGGGCGGCGCTGATAGCCGTAGTCCATGCCGCTCCTCACCCGCCGTGCGCGGGCCGTCTCGCTGGCCGCCGCCTCCGCCGCGCTCGTCGCCGCCACCCTGCCCGCCGCCCCGGTGCCCCTCGGCATCGGCGACCCGCTCTTCCCCCATCTCGGCAACCCCGGGTACGACGTCCTCGCGTACGACATCGGCCTCACCTACGACGGCCGCAACGACGAGCCGCTGGAGGCCGTCACCACCATCGACGCGCGGACCACGGAGCCGCTGGAGCGGATCAACCTCGACTTCACCCGCGGCACCGTCCACTCCGTCGCCGTCAACGGGGCGGACGCCGGCTTCCAGAGCACCGGCGAGGACCTCGTCGTCAGCCCGGCGCGACGCATCCCGGCCGGCCTCCCCCTGCGCATCACCGTCCGCCACACCAGCGACCCCACCGGGGAACGGAACAGCGGCGGCTGGGTGCGCACGGCCGACGGCCTCGCCATGGCCAACCAGGCGGACGCCGGACACCGGGTCTTCCCGGGCAACGACCACCCCGCCGACAAGGCGTACTTCACCTTCCGCGTCACCGCGCCCGACGACCTCACCGTGGTGGCCAACGGCTTCCCCACCGGCCGCAGCCGGCACGGCTCCACCACCACCTGGACCTACCGCACCGCCCACCCCATGGCCACCGAACTGGCCCAGGTCAGCATCGGCACCTCCGCCGTGGTGCGCCGCACCGGACCGCACGGCCTGCCCGTGCGCGACGTCGTCCCGGCGGCCGACCGCGAACGCCTGGAACCCTGGCTGAGCAAGACCCCGGGCCAGCTGGAGTGGATGGAACGGCAGGTCGGCCGCTACCCCTTCGAGAACTACGGCATCCTCGTCGCCGACACCGAGACGGGCTTCGAGCTGGAGACCCAGACCCTGTCCCTGTTCGAGAAGCGCCTGTTCACCGACGACCGCTACCCCGAGTGGTACGTCGACTCGGTCATGGTCCACGAACTGGCCCACCAGTGGTTCGGCGACAGCGTCTCGCCGAAGACCTGGTCCGACCTCTGGCTGAACGAGGGACACGCCAGCTGGTACGAGGCCCGGTACGCCGAGGACCACGCCGGCAAGTCGCTGGAGGAGCGCATGCGCGGCGCCTACACCTGGTCGGACACCTGGCGCGCGGCCGGCGGACCGCCCGCCCGGCCCGCCGCCCCCGCGCCCGGCGAGAAGATCAGCCTGTTCCGCCCGGTCGTCTACGACGGCAGCGCCCTCGTCCTGTACGCGCTGCGCGAGGAGATCGGCCCCGGGGCCTTCGACCGGCTGGAACGGCTCTGGGTCCGCGAGCACCGCGACTCCAACGCCGCCACGGCCGACTTCGTCCGGCTCGCCTCACGGGTCGCCGGACGGGATCTGACCGCGTTCTTCGACGGCTGGCTGTACGGCGAGCGGACCCCGCCCATGCCGGGGCACCCCGACTGGCACAGCAACGCGCCGGCCGGTGCGTAAACCCGCGTGACGCCCCGCGCGGACCGTGCCACTATCGACGAGTCGCCGCGGCGGCCGGAGCGGAGGATTTCCCCGGCGGGAATCTTCCGGACAGGTCACGCGTTGTGACTGATGCAACCACTCCTTTCGACGTAAGGATCAAATGACCTCCTCTTCTTCCCTTCCCCAGGACGCGTACAACGCGCAGAGCGCCACGGAGAACACGACCGGGAGCCTCACCGAGGGCCTTCGGGCCGACGCCCTGATGGAAGAGGACGTCGCCTGGAGCCACGAGATCGACGGGGAGCGCGACGGCGACCAGCTCGACCGCTCGGAGCGTGCCGCGCTGCGGCGCGTGGCCGGACTCTCCACCGAGCTGGAGGACGTCACCGAGGTCGAGTACCGGCAGCTCCGCCTGGAGCGCGTGGTGCTCGTCGGTGTCTGGACCTCGGGCACCGTGCAGGACGCCGAGAACTCGCTCGCCGAGCTGGCGGCACTCGCCGAGACGGCGGGCGCCCAGGTGCTCGACGCCGTCTTCCAGCGCCGTGACAAGCCCGACCCGGCCACCTACATCGGTTCCGGCAAGGCGCTCGAACTGCGCGACCTCGTCATCGAAACCGGTGCCGACACCGTCGTCTGCGACGGTGAGCTGAGCCCCGGCCAGCTGATCCACCTGGAAGACGTCGTCAAGGTCAAGGTCGTCGACCGCACGGCCCTGATCCTCGACATCTTCGCCCAGCACGCCAAGTCCCGTGAGGGCAAGGCGCAGGTCTCCCTCGCGCAGATGCAGTACATGCTGCCCAGGCTGCGCGGCTGGGGTCAGTCGCTGTCCCGCCAGATGGGCGGTGGCGGTACGAGCGGTGGCGGCGGTATGGCCACCCGAGGCCCCGGTGAGACCAAGATCGAGACCGACCGGCGCCGCATCCGCGAGAAGATGGCGAAGATGCGCCGGGAGATCGCGGAGATGAAGACCGGCCGGGACCTCAAGCGCCAGGAACGCCGGCGCAACAAGGTCCCCTCCGTCGCCATCGCCGGATACACCAACGCGGGCAAGTCCTCGCTGCTCAACCGCCTCACCGGCGCGGGCGTGCTCGTGGAGAACGCCCTGTTCGCCACCCTCGACCCGACCGTGCGCCGGGCCGAGACGCCGAGCGGCCGGGTCTACACCCTCGCCGACACCGTCGGGTTCGTACGGCATCTGCCGCACCACCTGGTCGAGGCGTTCCGCTCCACCATGGAGGAGGTCGGCGACTCCGATCTCATCCTGCACGTGGTGGACGGCGCGCACCCGGTGCCGGAGGAGCAGCTCGCGGCCGTACGCGAGGTGATCCGCGACGTCGGCGCGACGGACGTGCCCGAGATCGTCGTGATCAACAAGGCGGACGCCGCGGACCCGCTGGTCCTCCAGCGCCTCCTGCGCAACGAGAAGCACGCGATCGCGGTCTCGGCGCGCACCGGCGCCGGCATCGACGAGCTGCTCGCCCTGATCGACCGCGAACTGCCCCGGCCGTCCGTGTCGATCGAAGCGCTCGTGCCGTACATCCAGGGGGCGCTCGTCTCCCGGGTGCACGCCGAGGGCGAGGTCCTCTCCGAGGAGCACACCTCGGAGGGCACGCTGATCAAGGCACGGGTCAACGAGGAACTGGCCTCCGAGCTGTCCTCGTTCGTCCCCGCGGTGCACTGAGCGGCACCGCACCGGAAACAACCGCAGGCCCGTTCCCCCGCGAGGGAACGGGCCTGCGGCCGTGCCGGCGTCCCTACCGGGAGCCGAACTTCTCGCTCATCATGGTGAAGATCTGCTCCGCGCCCTCACCCAGCCGCGGTCCGGCCAGCCAGCCCGACGTCACCGGGCCGATGGACGTGTTGGAGACGAGCGCCAGTTTGCCGTCGTCGCCCTCGCTGAACCAGCCGCCGCCGGAGGAACCGCCGGTCATGGTGCAGCCGATGCGGTACATCGTGGGAGTGGCGGGGCTGATCGAGAGCCGGCCGGGGCGGTCGACGCACTTGTGCATGATCAGCCCGTCGTACGGCGGGGCCGCCGGATAGCCCCACGCGCCCATCGCGCCGATCCGCGCGACCTCGGGGGCGTCGAAGTTCACCGGGAGCGCGTTGCCCACCGTCTCCTCGAGGGACTTGGTGCCCCGCTCCGGCTTCACGTGCAGCACCGCGTAGTCGTACGGGGCGCCCTCGCCGCCGGTGGGGCCGCCGTCCTTGATCCACTCGCCCGAGGTGCTGGCCCAGTCCGCCCAGTACGCGCCGTACGGGGCGATCTCCCGCTGCTGCGCGTGCTCCAGCTGCGCGGCGCTCCGGCCCTGGTCGTTGTACGCGGGCACGAAGACGATGTTGCGGTACCAGCCGCCCGCCGCACCGGCGTGCACGCAGTGGCCGGCGGTCCACACCAGGTTGGACCTGCCCGGGTTCGCCGGGTCCTTGACGACCGTGCCCGAGCAGACCATGTGGCCCTTGGGGGAGTCGAAGAAGACCTTCCCGACCGGGGCGGCGTGGTCGTGGTACGGAGTCTTCTCGCGCTCGGCGGTGACCGGCCGGGGTTCCGGGTCGGAGACGCCCTGCTCACCCGAGAGGTCCCCGGCGGCCATGGTCTTGGCCGGGTCCTTCGCCGTCTTCATCCGGTCCGGCTTCCACAGCCCCTCGATGACCGGGTTGACGAAGTCCCCGGCCTCCCGCAGCCATGTGGCCCTGTCCCACTTCTTCCACTCACCGTCGCGCCACTTGTCCAGGTCCAGCCCGCGCTTCTTGAGCGCGTCGGCCAGATCGGCGGCGCCGTTCCTGCCGTCGCCGCCGGACGTCTCCGATGCGGAGGCGCCGGCCGCCGGTTCGGCGGAGCCCTCGTCCTCGGTGGGACCGCAGGCGGTGGCCGTCAGCGCGAGCGCGGCGGCCAGCCCGGCCGCGGCGAGCAGCGGACGTATGGATCGCATGAAAAGGAATCCCCCTGGAATCTGCACATCGATGGATTGCGTGCCAGGGGCCCCCGGAAGCGGACTCGACCGCTCCGGAGGCCCCTGGCCCTCACTGGCCGCGCCCGCCGGGGCGCGGCCTCGTCTCTACTTGTCCGCGTACTTGTCGCTGACCGCGTCGTAGACGCCCTTGGCCTCCTTGCCGAGGCGCGGTCCGGCGAGCCAGCCGGCCGTCACCGGGCCGATGGAGGTGTTGGAGACCAGGGCGGGCTTTCCGTCGCGGCCGGTCGCGATCCAGCCGCCGCCGGAGGAACCGCCAGTCATCGAGCAGCCGATGCGGTACATCGTCGGGTCGCCCTGGGCCAGCGAGAGCCGGCCCGGCTTGTCCTTGCACTGGAACATCTTCTGGCCGTCGTACGGGGCCGCCGCCGGGAAGCCGGTCGCCGTCATGTCCGTGATCTTGGGCACGGCCGGGGCGTTGAACTCGACCGGAAGGGCCGAACCGACGGTCTCCTCCAGGGACTTGCCGCCGGCGCCCTCCTCGGGCGTGACGTGCAGCACGGCGAAGTCGTACGGCGCGCCCAGGCCGCCGACCGACGCGCCCTGGTCGATCCACTGCTGCGAGGTCTGCGCCCAGGTGCCCCACCAGATGCCGTAGGGGGCGACCTTCTCCTTCGGCGGCTTGTTCCGCAGGTCGGCCGTGGACATCCCGCTGTTGTTGTACGAGGGGACGAAGGCGATGTTGCGGTACCAGCCGCCCTTCTTGCCCGCGTGCACGCAGTGGCCGGCCGTCCACACCATGTTGGACTTGCCGGGGTGCGCCGGGTCCTTCACCACGGTCGCCGAGCAGACCATCGAGCCCTCGGGGCCGTCGAAGAAGAGCTTGCCCGCCTCGGGCGCGTTCTCGTGGTACTCCGTCCGGACACCCACGGCGCGGACCGGCGCGGGGGTCGGGTCCGTCACGCCCTCGTCGCCGGAGATGTCGTTGTCGACCGGCTGCTCGGGCGCCTTGTCCGCGTCGCGCATCCGGTCGGGATCCCAGAGGCCCTCGATGATCGGGTTGATGTAGTCCTTGGCCTCACGCAGCCACTTGTCCTTGTCCCAGTTCTTCCAGTCGCCGTTCCTCCACTTGTCGATGTCTATCCCGTGTTCCTTGAGACGGTCCTTGAGGTCGTCCGGGATGGAGATCTTGTTGTCCGACGACGCACCGGCGGAGGCCTCGGCGCTCGGCTTCGTGCTCGCGTCGTCCTCGGTGGGGCCGCAGGCGGTGGCCGTCAGGGCGAGGACCGCGGCGACGGCGGCGGTGGTGACCACGGAGGAGGAGGCGCGTCGCCCGCTTCCCCCGCGGCGTGCGGTGATTCCTGGTCGAACGAGACGCATGTGCTGTTCCCCCTGGGACTTCGTCACTCAAAGCTGTCGTACTGCTCTTGCGCGCGGCGCGCGGTGCACCGAACGGAGCGGTGCTGCCGAGGCGTTCGGGGCGTGCCCGTGCCGGACGCGGCCCCCACTATGCCTGTGTCGCTGCCGGTGGTGTGCGGCAGGGTTGCGCTCCGCAAGGATCTTCGGATTTACCCGTGATCCTTCGGCCCTTCGGTCGTTGGTACGTCCGGGGGCACGGAGACAGCGTTCACCCTCGCAGGCCGTCCTTGCGGAATCGTACTGACGTGCAACGCAACTGTTACAGCGGGAGGATCAAGAGCCGTGGCCGTGACCGAACCAGCTCCGGCGCCACCCCTCGCCGCCCACGAAGGCATCCTGCGGCGCCAGTCACTGCGTGAGTCGGCGGCCCGCACGTATGCCAGGTCGCTGCCGATCGTGCCGGTGCGGGCGCGCGGGCTGACCATCGAGGGGGCGGACGGGCGGCGCTACCTCGACTGCCTCTCCGGGGCGGGGACCTTGGCGCTCGGCCACAACCACCCGGTCGTCCTGGAGGCGATCAAGAAGGTCATCGACTCGGGCGCCCCGCTGCACATCCTGGACCTGGCCACGCCGGTCAAGGACGCCTTCGTCACGGAGCTGTTCGCCACCCTGCCCCGGCAGCTGGCCGAGGACGCCCGCATCCAGTTCTGCGGCCCGGCCGGCACGGACGCCGTCGAGGCGGCGCTCAAGCTGGTCCGCACCGCGACCGGCCGCAGCGGCCTGCTGGCGTTCACGGGGGCGTACCACGGCATGACGGCGGGCGCGCTGGCCGCTTCGGGCGGCGCCCAGGACGTACGGGTGACCCGGCTGCCCTTCCCGCAGGACTACCGCTGCCCCTTCGGCATCGGCGGCGAGGCCGGTGCGAGGACCGCCGCCCGCTGGACCGAGACCGTGCTCGACGACCCCAAGAGCGGCACCCCCGCGCCCGCCGGGATGATCGTCGAACCGGTCCAGGGCGAGGGCGGGGTCAACCCCGCGCCGGACGGCTGGATGCGCCGGATGCGGGAGATCACCGAGGACCGCTCCATCCCCCTGATCGCCGACGAGGTCCAGACCGGCGTCGGCCGGACCGGTGCCTTCTGGGCCGTCGAGCACAGCGGGATCGTGCCCGACGTGATGGTGCTGTCCAAGGCCATCGGCGGCTCCCTCCCCCTCGCCGTGATCGTCTACCGCTCCGCCCTCGACACCTGGCAGCCCGGTGCCCACGCCGGCACCTTCCGGGGCAACCAGCTCGCCATGGCCGCCGGGACCGCCACCCTCGCGTACGTCAGGGCCAACGGCCTTGCCGAGCGCGCCGGGGTCCTCGGCGCCCGCATGCTGGCGAGCCTGCGCTCGCTCGCCGCCGACCACCCCTGCGTCGGCGACGCCCGGGGCCGGGGCCTGATGATCGGCGTCGAGATCGTCGACCCCGAGGCCCGGCCCGCCGGTACCGGCACCGAGGCGCCGCCCGACCCGCTGCTCGCCGCGGTCGTCCAGCAGGAGTGCCTGCGCCGCGGGCTCATCGTCGAACTCGGCGGACGCCACTCCTCCGTCGTCCGCCTCCTCCCGCCCCTCACGCTCACCGACGAACAGGCGACCGCGGTCATCGACCGCCTCGCCGACGCCCTGGCAGCCGCCGAGCGCTCACCGCGCCGCCGCCTGCCGACCGGATCGATCCGCTGACCCCGGACACCAGTACAGGAAGACCGCCGTGAACCCCACCCCCGCGCCCGAGACCGACGGCCCTCCCTCCAGCCACCTCCCGGAGCCCGAGGCCACCGGCTGCGTCGCCGTCGAGACGACGACCGTGCCGCGCCAGAAGGAGACGCCGGACGGACTGTGGCACGCGTCGAGGCCCACCGCCCCGGCCGCCCAGGTCCTCACAGCCCCGGCCCCCGCCGCGCCCCTGACCGCGGCGCCCCCGACCGCCGCGTCCCTGGCCGCCGAGCCCCCGGTCCGCCCCGACCCGCTCGACCACCCCGACCCGCTCCGGGCGGCCGATGCGGCGGGCACCGAGAACCTGCTGCGCTGCTGGGGCCGC
>NZ_JAKRGC010000028.1 GCF_022347745.1 Streptomyces sp. OfavH-34-F | reverse complement strand
CGGCGAGCCGGGTCCGCAGGGCCGACGCGCCCCCGCCGCGCGCGGCCCGGCGGCCGGGGGTGCGTACGAGGCCACGCAGCAGGGCGGGGATCTCGTCGGTGTGCGCGCGCAGAACGGTGAGGTCGAGGCGTACGGGCACCGATGCCGGCAGGTCCGGCCGCAGGGCGGCGTCGAACAGGGCGAGGCCCCGGTCTGCGGAGATCGCGGGGGTGCCGGCTTCGCGCATGCGGTCCAGTTCGGCCGCGCCGAGCCCGGTGCCCATGCCGCCGGGGGTGTCCCAAAGCCCGAAGGCCAGGGAGGATGCGCAGAGACCTTCGGCATGGCGTTTGGCGGCGAGCCCGTCGAGGAAGGCGTTGGCCGCCGCGTAGTTGGCCTGGCCCGTGGAGCCGAGGGTGCCGGCGATGGACGAGAACAGGACGAACGCGGTGAGGTCCAGGTCCCGGGTCAGCTCGTGCAGGTGCCAGGCGGCGTCCGCCTTGGGCGCGAAGACGGCCCGGAGGCGGTCGTCGGTCAGCGAGGTGAGCATCGTGTCGTCCAGGACGCCCGCCGCGTGGACGATGCCCCGCAGCGGATGCGCGGGGTCCACGTCGGCCAGCAGCGCGGCCACGGCCTCACGGTCCGAGACATCGCACGGGGCGAACCTTACGTGCGCCCCCGCCCGGGTCAGCTCGGCCCGCAGTTCCTCCGCCCCCGGCGCCTCGGCGCCACGGCGGCCGACGAGCAGCAGGTGCCGGACGCCGTGCGCGGTGACCAGGTGGCGGGCGACGAGCGCGCCGAGACCACCCGTTCCGCCCGTGATCAGTACGGTGCCGTCCGCGTCCCACACCGGTTCAGCCGGCGCGGATGCGGTGACGCGGGCCAGCCGGGGGATCAGCGCCCGTCCGTCGCGTACGGCGGACTCCGGCTCATCGGCGGGCCCGGTGTGGGGAAGACCTTCGGGGGCGTCCGTGTCGAGCAGCAGGAACCGGCCCGGGTTCTCCGCCTGCGCGGCCCGGACGAGGCCCCAGACCGGGGCTTGGCGGACATCGGTGGTCTCGCCGTCCCGGGCGGCCACCGCACCGCGTGTGACGACGAGGAGGGTGGCGGCGGCGAACCGCTGGTCCGCCAGCCACTGCCGCAGGACGTGCAGGACGTGCACCGCCACGGTGTGGGCGGCGTCGGGCAGGTCGTCCCCCGCCTCGGCCGCAACCGGGGCACAGTCCAGGACGACGGTACCGGTGACGGGGCCCTCGTCGGGCAGGTCGGCCCAGTGCCGCCAAGGGCCGGACGCGGGCGCGGGGGCGGCCCCCTGTTGCCAGACGACCCGGTACAGCGGGTCCATGGCTGTTCCCGCCCCGCTGGGCACCGAATCCATCGCCCGGCCGACTACTCCGCCGACTGCGGCGACCGGGGTACCGGACGCGTCGGCGATCTCCAGGGACAGCGACTCCGGGGTGGGCCTCGACAGCCGTACGCGGGCCGCCGACGTGCCGTCCGCGTACAGCCTCACGTCCTTCCAGACGAACGGGAGCACCGTGGCCCCGTCCGGTTCCCCCGCACTCTCCACCAGAGCCGCGTGCATCGACGCGTCCAGCAGGGCCGGATGCAGCCCGTAGTCGTCACCCGGTACGTCATCGCCCAACGTGACCTCGGCGTACAGTTCGCCGCCGAGCCGCCAGGCCGCCGTCAGCCCCTGGAACGCGGGCCCGTACGCGAGCCCTTGGGCGCGCAGCGTCTCGTACGCGCCGTCGAGCGGCAGCGGCACCGCCCCCGCCGGCGGCCACGCCGACAGGTCGAAGCCGGGCTCCTCCGCCTCTTCCGCCAGCACACCTTCCGCGTGCAGCACCCAATCGGCGTCGGCCGCGCCCTCCTGGCGCGCGTACACACCGACCGTGCGCCGGGCGGACTCGTCAGCCGCCCCCACGACGACCTGTACGGCGACGGCACCGTCCCCGGGCAGAACGAGCGGCGCGTGCAACGCCAGCTCCTCCAGCACCGCGCAGGCGACCTGATCACCGGCCCGCACGGCGAGCTCGACGAATCCGGAGCCGGGAAAGATCACGGCGTCCCGCACCACGTGGTCCGCCAGCCACGGCACAGCCGCCACCGCCAGCCGCCCGCTCAGCACAGCACCGCCGGAGTCCGCCAGAGTGACGACAGAACCGAGCAGCGGATGCGCGTAGGGGGCGCCCCCCGGCCGCACCGCGTCCAGCCAGAACCGGCTGCGCTGGAAGGGATACGTGGGAAGGTCGACCCGGCGCGCGCCCCTACCCGCGAAGAACGCGTCCCAATCGACCCGCACCCCGTCCACGTACAACCGCCCCAGCCCGCCTACCAGCGACTCGGACTCCGGGTGCTTCTTGCGTACGAGAGGAATGAACGCGCTGTCCCCGTGGGCGGCGGAGGCGGCACCGAGGGCGGTGAGGACGGCATCGGGGCCAATCTCGACGAACGTACGGGCCCCAAGTGCCTCGGCAGCGTTTACGGCGTCCGCGAAGCGGACAGGGCGACGGACCTGATCAACCCAGTACTCCGGCGACTGCCAGTCCGACGACACCGCGCCGGACACAGTGGAAACGACGGTGATGCGAGGCTCGTTGAAGGTCAACTCGGCTGTGACAGCCCGGAAGTCATCCAGCATCGGGTCCATCAGCGAGGAATGGAACGCATGCGAGACGGAAAGACGGCTGGTCTTGCGGCCGGCGGCGGCGAAGTACTCACCGATCGCCAGCGTCTCGGACTCCACCCCCGACACCACCACCGAACGGGGACCGTTCACCGCAGCGATTCCGACACCGGACGTAAGGAGAGGGCGAACCTCGTCTTCGGACGCCTGCACCGCGACCATCGCCCCACCCGCAGGCAGGACCTGCATGAGACGGCCCCGAGCGACGACGAGCTTGACCGCGTCCCCGAGAGACAACACCCCGGCAACATGCGCGGCAGCCAGTTCCCCGATCGAGTGACCGATCACGACGTCCGGCTTGACGCCCCAGCTCTCCACCAGCCGGAACAACGCCACCTCGAAGGCGAACAGCGCGGGCTGCGTGTATGCGGTCGAGTTCAGCGCCTCGGCGTCGTTCCCCCACACCACCTCCCGCAACCCACGATCCAGGTGCGCGTCTACCTCCCCGCACACCTCATCAAACGCCCCCGCGAACACCGGGAACCCCTCATACAACTCGCGCCCCATACCGAGCCGCTGCGCACCCTGACCCGTGAACAGGAACGCCGACTTGCCCCCCGCCCGTGTGGTCCCGCATACGAGCCCCGGATGCTCCTCGCCGGCCGCCAGCGCGGTCAGCGCACCCGTAAGGTCGCCGAACACCACCGCGCGGTGGTGGAACGCCGTGCGACCTGTGGCCAGGGAGAACCCGATGTCCTCCTCCCGGTCCGCACCGGTCCGGGACAGCAGCCGTGACGCCTGCGCGGACAGGGCGGCCGGAGTCTTCGCGGACAGCACCCACGGCGTGGCGGCCAGGCCCGTCCCCGTCTCACCGGTCGCGGGGACGGCGGAAGCGACAGGGTCCGCCGACCCCTCCGGTGCCTCCTCCACGATGACGTGCGCGTTCGTCCCGCTGAGCCCGAACGACGACACCCCGGCCCGACGCGGTCGCCCCGCCGGCTGCCATTCCCGGGCCTCCGTCAGCAGTTCCACCGCCCCCGCCGACCAGTCCACCTGGTCCGAGGGGGTGTCGATGTGGAGGGAGGGGGGAAGGACGCCGTGGCGCATGGCCATGACCATCTTGATGATGCCCGCGACACCCGCAGCCGCCTGCGTGTGGCCGAAGTTCGACTTCACCGAGCCCAGCCACAGCGGCCGGTCCGCCTGACGGCCCCGGCCGTAGGTGGCGAGCAGCGCCTGCGCCTCGATGGGGTCACCGAGCCGGGTTCCCGTGCCGTGCGCCTCGACGGCGTCGACGTCAGCGGTCGACAGGCCGGCGTCCGCGAGGGCGTCGCGTATAACCCGCTGCTGCGCGGGCCCGTTCGGTAC
This sequence comes from Streptomyces sp. OfavH-34-F, assembly GCF_022347745.1. Lineage (GTDB taxonomy): Bacteria > Actinomycetota > Actinomycetes > Streptomycetales > Streptomycetaceae > Streptomyces. The sequence continues at coordinate 31,879 of NZ_JAKRGC010000028.1, read as the reverse complement.
GGTCATCGCGGCCGACGCGCCGTCCTGGTTGACCGCCGATCCGCTGACCAGGGCGAGCACGGGGTGGCCGTTGCGCCGCGCGTCGGACAGCCGCTCAAGCAGCAGCACGCCCGCACCCTCGCCCCAGCCCGTGCCGTCGGCGGCCGAGGCGAACGGCTTGCAGCGGCCGTCCGGGGCGAGGCCGCGCTGTCCGCTGAAGTACACGAGCATGTCGGGGGTGGACATGACGGTCACACCGCCCGCGAGCGCCAGTGAGCACTCGCCCGAGCGCAGTGCCTGCGCCGCCGTGTGCAGCGCGACGAGTGAGGAGGAGCAGGCGGTGTCGATGGTCACCGCCGGGCCCTCCAGACCGAGGGTGTACGCGACCCGGCCCGAGACGAAGCTTCCCGCCGCCCCGTCCGCGTAGTCGTGGTACATCACCCCCGCGTACACCCCGGTCCGGCTGCCCTTGAGCGTCGTCGGATCGACACCGGCCCGCTCGATCGCCTCCCACGCCACCTCAAGAAGCAACCGCTGCTGCGGGTCCATGGCCAGCGCCTCACGCGGACTGATCCCGAAGAAGTCCGGATCGAACTCGCCCGCGTCGTACAGGAAGCCGCCGTCACGCGCGTACGACTTCCCCGGAACGCCCGGCTCCGGGTCGTAGACGTCCGGATTCCAGCCCCGGTCGGACGGGAAGCCGGACACCGCGTCCACGCCCCCGGCCACCAGCCGCCACAGGTCCTCCGGCGTGCCGGCCCCGCCGGGGTAGCGGCACGCCATGGCGACGATCGCGATCGGGTCGTTGCCGGCGGCGGTGAGCCGCGCGTTCTCCTCACGCAGCCGCTCGTTGTCCGTGAGCGACTTACGGAGCGCCGCCACGACCTGTTCCATCGATGTGCTGGTCACGTCATCCTCATCATCCAGCGTCGGGATCAGCTGAGTTCGCCGCCGGCCAGGGCGGCTCGTACGAGGTCGTCCACGGCCATCTCCTCGATGGCCTGCCCCGGTTCTTCGGTCGTGGTCTCGGCGGCGCCCCGGTCCGGATCGGTCGTACGCGCCAGGCCGAGCAGCGTGTCGAGCAACCCGGACTCGCGCAGACGGGCGGTGGGGATCGACAGCAGCGCTCGCCGGACGGCCTCGTCGTCCATGCCCGCCGCCCCGCCGGTGGTGTCCGGCGCCCCCTCGGGCGCCAGCTCCTCCCGCAGGAATCCGGCCAGCGTGCCCGCGTTGGGGTAGTCGAACATCAGCGTGGCGGGCAGGCGCAGCCCCGTCGCCTTCTGCAACCGGTTGCGCAGCTCGATCGCGCCCAGGGAGTCGAGGCCCAGTTCGGTGAAGCCCCGGTCGGCGGCGACCCCGGACGGGTCGCCGTGCCCGAGCACGGCGGCGGCGTGGCCGCGTACCAACTCCTCCAGATAGCGGTCCCGCTCCGCACCCGTGTGCAGCCCGGCCAGCTTGGCGCGTACGAGGGAGCCCCCGCTGTCGCCCACGCCCGCAGCCGCTACGGCGGCCGGCTTGGGGCTCTTGCGGGCGGGCGGTCCGGCCAGGCCGCGCAGCAGGGCCGGGATCTCGTCGGCCCGTTCGCGCAGTGCGGCACGGTCGAGCCGGACGGGGGCGAGCAGTGCCGCGTCCTGGGCCATCGCCGCGTCGAACAGCGCGAGACCGTCCGGGAAGGACAGCTCCAGGACTCCGGAGCGGCTCATACGGCGCAGGTCGGCGTCGGTGAGTTCGGGCCCTTCCCCGACCGTGCCCTCCCACAAACCCCAGGCGAGCGAGGTCGCGGCGAGTCCGGCTGCCCTGCGCTCGGCGGCGAGGGCGTCGAGGAAGACGTTGGCCGCCGCATAGGTGGCCTGCCCGGCGGGAAGGATCTGGCCTCCCGCCGAGGAGTACAGGACGAACGCCGCCAACTCCAGGTTCCGGGTCAGCTCGTGCAGATGCCAGGCGGCGTCCACCTTCGGCCGCAGCACCTTGCCGACCTGCTCCGGGGTGACCGCCCCGACCAGCGCGTTGTCCATGACCCCGGCCGCGTGCACGACTCCGGTCAGCGGGTGCGCGGCCGGGATGTCGTCCAGCAGCGCGGCGAGCGCGTACCGGTCGGCGGCGTCCACGGCGACGATCCGCACGGACGCTGCACCGGACTCGATGAGGTCGGCCCGCAACTCGGCCGCGCCGGGCGCGTCCGCGCCGCGCCGGCTGGTGAGCACGAGATGGCGGACGCCCTGCTCGGCGACCAGATGCCGGGCCAGCACCGCGCCCAGCAGCCCGGTCCCGCCGGTGATCAGGACGGTGCCGTCCCGGCGCCACTCCGGACCTGTGCCGCCGCCGGTGGCAGGGGCGTAGCGGGGAACGAGGACCGTGCCGCCGCGTACGGCGATCTCGGTCTCGCCCGTGGCCAGAGCGGCCGGCAGGACCGCCAGGGACTCGGGGGACGCGTCGAGGTCGACCACGGTGAACCGGCCGGGGTTCTCGGCCTGCGCCGCGCGCAGCACCCCCCACAGCGGTGCCTGTACGCAGTCCACCTCGTCCGCGTCGCCCGCGACGACGGCGCCACGGGTGACGAGCACCAGGCGCGTGTCCGCGAACCGGGGCTCGCCCAGCCACTGTCCGAGTGTGTCGAGGAGCCGCCCCACGGACGTACGGACCCGTTCGGGCACACCGCCCGTGGTGCCGAAGACGTCGGAGACGTCCGGTGCGGTCAGCAGCACCGTCCCCGGCACCGCCGGCTCCGTGACGGCCTCGGCGAGCGTGGAGACCGACCGGATGCCCGGCAGCGCGCTCCCGACGACCAGCCAGTCGTCGGTACCGCCCGCCGCTCCTCCCAGCTGCGGTGCCTGCCACTCGATACGGAACAGCTCGGCGCCCCGGCCGTTCCCGCTTCCCGCCAGTTGGGCGGCGGAAACCTCGCGGACGACCAGTGATTCGACGGTAGCCACGGGCTCGCCCGTCGGTGCGGTGATCCGCAGCGCCACGGCGTCCGGGCCCGGCTTCGTCAGCCGTACGCGCAGGGCGGTGGCGCCCGTGGCGTGCAGAGTGACCCCGTTCCAGGCGAACGGCAGGGCGGCCCGGACGGGCCCGTCGTGGTCTCCGTCGAAGACGCGCTCCACGTGCAGCGCCGCATCGAGCAGCGCGGGGTGCAGAGCGAACGCGGCGGCTTCGGTGCGGGCGTGCTCGGGCAGGCCGATCTCCGCGAACAGTTCGTCCCCGCGCCGCCAGGCGGTCGTCAGGCCCTGGAACACCGGCCCGTACCCGTAGCCGAGCCCGGCCAGGTCCTCGTACATCCCGCTCACGTCCACCGGCTGCGCCCCGGCCGGCGGCCAGGCCTCCAGGTCCGGGACGACGGGCGCCGGCTCGACGGCGAGGACACCCCGCGCGTTACGGGTCCACGGCGCGCCGGGCGGCAGCTCCTCGGCGCGCGAGTACACGACGACATCGCGCCGCCCGTCCTCGTCCGCCTCGCCCACGGTGACCTGGACGGCGACGCCGCCCTTGGCGGGAAGCAGCAGCGGCGCCTCCTGCGTCAGCTCCTCCAGCTGGGCGCACCCGGCCTCGTGCCCGGCCCTGAGCGCCATCTCGATGTACGCGGTGCCGGGCAGCAGCACACTGCCGTGCACGGCGTGGTCCGCGAGCCAGGGATGCGTGGCGAGGGACAACCGGCCGGTGAGCACGGGGGCCCCGGTCTCCGCCGAGACGACCACCGCGCTGAGCAGCGGGTGCCCGGCGGGCATCTGCCCGAGCCCGGCCGCGTCCCCGACAGCGGCGGGAGCGTCCAGCCAGTAACGGGTGCGCAGGAAGGGATACGTGGGAAGGTCGGCCTTCCCCGCCCCCGTGTGGAACGCCTCCCGGTCCACGTCCACGCCTCGCACCCACGCCGCACCGAGGCCGGCCAGGGCCTCGCGGGGTTCGTCGCGCTCCTTGCGTACGAGAGGAATGAACGCGCTGTCCTCGTGGGCAGCGGAGGCGGCCCCGAGCGCGGTGAGGACGGCGTCCGGACCGATCTCGACGAACGTACGGGCCCCGAGGGCTTCGGCGGCGTTTACGGCGTCAGCGAAGCGGACAGGACGACGGACCTGATCGACCCAGTACTCCGGGGACTGCCAGTCCGGCGACACCGCGCCGGACACAGTGGAGACGACGGCGATGCGGGGCTCGTTGAAGGTCAACTCTGCTGTGACAGCCCGGAAGTCGTCCAGCATCGGGTCCATCAGCGAGGAATGGAACGCGTGCGAGACGGAAAGGCGGCTGGTCTTACGGCCGAGGGCCGCGAAGTACTCACCGATCGCCAGCGTCTCGGACTCCACACCCGACACCACGACGGAACGGGGACCGTTCACCGCGGCGATCCCTACACCGGAGGTGAGCAGAGGGCGCACCTCATCCTCGGACGCCTGTACCGCGACCATCGCCCCGCCTGCGGGCAGCGCCTGCATGAGACGGCCCCGAGCGACAACGAGCTTCGCCGCGTCCGCCAGAGACAGCACCCCGGCGCCATGCGCCGCAGCCAGCTCACCAATCGAGTGACCGATCACGACGTCCGGCTTGACGCCCCAACTCTCCACCAGCCGGAACAGAGCCACCTCGAAAGCGAACAGCGCAGGCTGGGTGTACGCGGTGGAGTTCAGCGCGTCGGCATCGTTCCCCCACACCACCTCCCGCAACCCCGAGGCGAGATGCGCGTCTACCTCACCGCACACCTCATCAAACGCCCCCGCGAACACCGGGAACGCCTCATACAACTCACGCCCCATCCCCAACCGCTGCGCACCCTGACCCGTGAACAGGAACGCGGTCCGTCCCTTGGTCACCGCGCCCTGTACGCCCTCGCCCTCCGCGAAGGCGCCCAGGCCGTGCAAGGCGCTCTCGGTGTCCGTCGCCAGGACGACACCACGGTGTTCGAGGTGCGCCCGCCCGGTCATCAGCGTGTGGGCGAGGTCGCGCAGGTCCAGATCCGGCGCGGCGAGCAGGTGCGCGCGCAGAGCGGCGGCCTGGCGCGCCGGCGCCTCCGGGTCGGAGCCGGACAGCAGCAGGGGCAACGGGTGTGCGAGGTCCGGACGGTCCGCCGGGGTCTCGGCGGGTCGCTGAGGCTGCGGTGCCTCCTCCACGATCAGGTGGGCATTCGTACCGCTGAGCCCGAACGAGGAGACAGTGGCACGACGCGGCCGGTCCCCACGGCGCGGCCACGGCCGTGCCTCCGTGAGAAGGCGTACGTGGCCTGCCTCCCAGTCCACCTCGGGCGAGGGCTCGTCCACGTGCAGGGTCTTGGGCATCAGGCCGTGGCGCAGGGCCATGACGGACTTGATGACACCGCTGACACCGGCGGCGGCCTGTGCGTGGCCGATGTTCGACTTGATGGAGCCGAGCCACACGGGGTCGTCGGCGGTGCGCCCCTGTCCGTAGGTGGCGAGGAGGGCTTGGGCCTCGATCGGGTCGCCGAGGCGGGTGCCGGTGCCGTGGCCCTCCACGAGGTCCACATCGGCCGTGGTGAGGCCGCTCGCGGCGAGGGCGCGTTGGATGACGCGCTGCTGGGAAGGGCCGTTGGGGGCGGTGAGGCCGTTGCTCGCGCCGTCCTGGTTGATGGCCGAGCCCCGGATGACGGCGAGGACGTCGTGCCCGAGGCGTTCCGCGTCGGACAGCCGCTCGACGAGGAGCAGACCGGCGCCTTCCGCCCAGCCCGTGCCGTCCGCGCCGCCCGCGAACGCCTTGCAGCGGCCGTCGGGGGCGAGCCCGCGCTGCTGCGCGAACTCCACGTAGATCTCGGGTGTCGACATCACGGTGACGCCGCCCGCCAGCGCCATGCCGACCTCGCCGCGCCGCAGCGCCTGGCAGGCCATGTGCAGGGCGACCAGTGACGACGAGCACGCCGTGTCCACACTGACGGCTGGGCCTTCCAGGCCGAGCGTGTAGGCGACGCGGCCGGTGAGGATGGAGGCCGCGGTGCCGTTGCCGAGGTAGCCGGCGACATCGTCGGGGATGTGCTGGAGGCGCGACGCGTAGTCGTGGTACATCACGCCCGCGTACACACCGGTCTGGCTGCCGCGCATGGCCGTCGGGTCGATTCCGGCGTCCTCGAACGCCTCCCACGCCGACTGGAGGAGCAGCCGCTGCTGCGGGTCCATGGCGACGGCCTCGCGCGGGCTGATCCCGAAGAACGCCGGGTCGAACTCGGCGGCGTCGTAGAGGAAGCCGCCTTCCCGCGCATACGTCTTTCCATGCAGGCCGGGTTCGGGGTCGTAGATGCCGTCGGTGTCCCAGCCCCGGTCGGCGGGGAATCCGGCGACGGCGTCGCGCCCCTCGGCGAGCAGGTTCCACAGGTCCTCGGCGTTGCGGACGCCGCCGGGGAACCGGCAGCTGATGCCGACGATCGCGATCGGCTCGTCGTCGCCGGAGCCCACTGCCACGGGAACCGGTTCGGCTGCCGTCTCTTCCTGCGCGCCACCGAGTTCGGTGTCCAGGTAGTCGGCGACGGCACGCGTGTTGGGATAGTCGAAGACGAGCGTGACGGGCAGCCGGAGCCCGGTCGCGGCGTTGAGCGCGTTACGCAGTTCCACCGCGGCCAGGGAGTCGAAACCCAGTTCCTTGAACGCGCGGTCCACGCCGACGCTGTCCGCCGAATCGTGGCCGAGAACGGCCGCGACCTGTCCGGCGACCAGCTCGCGCAGGGTGCGTACGCGTTCGGCCGGAGTCAGGGAGGCGAGGCGTCGGGCCAGGTTGTCGCCGACCGGCGCGGCGGCGGCCGTGCGGCGGAGCACCGGGCGACCGGCAGCGGCGGCGGCGCGGAGCAGCGGTGGTACGTCGGAGCCCCGCGCGTGCAGGGTCGCCGCGTCCACGAGGAGCGGGGCGACCAGGGCGTGCCGGGTGCGCAGGCCCTCGTCGAACAAGGCGATGCCGCGGTCCGCCGGCAGGGCGGGCAGCCCGAGCCGGTTCATCTTCTCCACGTCGGCGTCGGTGAGTTCACCGCCGAGTCCCGTGTTGACGGCCCACAGTCCGTACGCGAGTGAGGTGGCGGGCAGGCCGAGGGCGTGCCGGTGGGCGGCGAGGGCGTCCAGGAAGACGTTGGCCGCCGCATAGTTGCCCTGCCCGGCGGGAAGGACGAGGCCGCCGGCGGAGGAGAACATGACGAACGCCGACAGATTCCGGTCGGCGGTCAGCTCGTGGAGGTGCCAGGCCGCGTCCGCCTTGGGCCGCAGCACGGTGTCCAGGCTCTCCAGGGTGAGCGTGCCGATCAGGCCCGGTGCCACGACCCCGGCGGCGTGCACGACACCACCCAGCGGGTGCGCTTGCGGGACGGTGTCGAGGACGGCGGCCAGCGCTTCCCGGTCCGAAACATCGCACGCGGCGATTCGGACATCCACCGCTCCGGCCGCCACCAGCCGGTCGCGCAGGTCGGCGGCGCCCGGCGCGTCGAGGCCTCTGCGGCTGGTGAGCAGCAGATGGCGGACGCCGTGGCGCTCGACCAGGTGCTGGGCGACGCGGGCACCGAGGCCACCGGTGCCGCCGGTGATCAGCACGGTGCGTTCGCCGTCCCAGGGCGCGTCGGTGCCGGGCACTGCGGTAGGGACGAGCCGGGGGGTGAGGAAACCGCCTGCGCGCCGGGCGAGTTCGGGCTCGCTCTGGGCGAGGGCCGCCGCCGCGAGGTCCGGGAAGCCCTCCGGGTCGAGGTCGTCGGCCGGGTCGACGTCCAGCAGGACGATCCGGCCCGGATTCTCGGCCTGCGCCGCCCGGACGATGCCCCACACGGGGGCCTGAGTGAGGTCGGGCGCGTGACCACGTCCGGTCGCCACGGCACCCCGCGTCACGACGACGAGGGTGGTGGACTCGAAGCGCTCGTCGGTCAGCCAGGACTGAAGCTGGTCGAGCACGTACGAGGTGGTGGTGCGGATCGCGGTGGGCACCGGCCAGCCCGCCGGCGTCGGAGGGCAGGTCAGGACGACGGCCGACGGCTCGGACAGGATGGCCAGCCCGTACTCGTCCAGCACTGCGGGCGACGACGGCAACGGTGCGGCCGGCTGCTGGAGCGGCGTCCACTCGATGTGGTGCAGAGCGTCCGAAAGAGGTCCTTCGGCCGGGGCCAGCTGATCGGCGGCGACCGGGCGGCAGATCAGCGAGGACACCGTCATCACGGGGCTTCCGGTCTCGTCGGCGACGACCATCGCCGACTCCTCCGCGCCCCGGATGCGCCGCACGTACACGCGCAGCGCGGCGGCGCCCGCCGCGTGCAGGGAGACCCCGCTCCAGGCGAACGGCAGCAGTGCTTCGGTGCCGCCCTCGCCCTGGTCGACGAGCACGTCCACGTGCATGGCCGTGTCCAGGAGTGCCGGGTGCAGCCCGTATGCACCGGCTTCGGCCCGTACCGACTCGGGCAGCGCGACCTCGGCGAACAGTTCGTCACCGCGCCGCCAGGCCGCCGTCAGTCCCTGGAACGCGGGCCCGTACCCGTAACCGCGCTCGCCCAACCGCTCGTACGCGCCCTCGACCTCGACGCGCGTGGCGCGGGGCGGCGGCCACTGGGTGAGGTCCGCGCCGGGAACCTCGGGCGGGGTGCCCGTGGCGAGGAAGCCGGTGGCGTGCCGGGTCCAGGCGCCGTCGGGAGCGCCGTCGAGGCGGGAGTGGATGTGCAGCGGGCGGCGCCCCGATGCGTCGAGGGCCCCGGCGGTGACGCGCAGGGAGGCGCCACCGTGCTCGGGCAGGACGAGCGGTGCTTCGAGCGTCATCTCTTCCAGGAGGTCGCAGCCGACCTGGTCGCCGAGGCGCACGGCCAGCTCCACGAACCCGGTCCCCGGCAGCAGCACCGCCCCGTGCACCTCATGGTCCGCCACCCAGGGCTGCCCAGCCGCCGACAGCCGTCCGGTCAGCACCACCGACCCCGACTCCGGCGCCACCACGGCGGCGCTGAGCACCGGATGCTCCACGGCGTCCAGCCCGGCCGACCCCACATCACCGGTCTTCGCGGTGACGTCGAGCCAGTACCGCTTGCGCTGGAACGCGTACGTGGGCAGGTCGACCAGAGGCCCGGCGGCCCCCAGCAGCGCCTCCCAGTCCACATCCGCACCGCGCGCCCACGCCGCACCGAGGCCGGCCAGGGCCTCGCGGGGTTCGTCGCGATCCTTGCGTACGAGAGGAATGAAGGCGGAGGTGTCATCGGCGGCCGAGCCCGCACCGAGGGCGGTGAGGACGGCATCGGGGCCGATCTCCACGAACGTACGGGCGCCCAAGGCTTCGGCGGCGTTTACGGCGTCCGCGAAGCGGACAGGGCGACGGACCTGATCAACCCAGTACTCCGGCGACTGCCACTCCGACGACAGCGCACCGGACACGGTCGACACGACAGGAAGACTCGGCTCGTTGAACGTCAACTGCGACGCCACAGCCCGGAAGTCGTCCAGCATCGGGTCCATCAGCGAGGAATGGAACGCGTGCGAGACGGAAAGACGGCTGGTCTTACGACCCAGGCCCGCGAAGTGCTCACCGACGGCAACCGCCTCGGATTCCACGCCCGACACCACCACCGAACGCGGACCGTTCACTGCGGCGATCCCCACACCGGACGTAAGGAGAGGACGAACCTCATCCTCCGACGCCTGCACCGCGACCATCGCCCCACCCGTAGGCAGGGCTTGCATCAACCGACCCCGAGCAACAACCAACTGCGCCGCATCAGCGAGAGACAGCACCCCGGCAACATGCGCGGCAGCCAACTCCCCGATCGAGTGACCGATCACGACATCCGGCTTGACGCCCCAACTCTCCACCAGCCGGAACAACGCCACCTCAAAGGCGAACAGCGCAGGCTGCGTGTACGCGGTCGAGTTGAGGGCGTCAGCGTCGTTCCCCCACACCACCTCCCGCAACCCCGTGGCGAGATGCGCGTCTACCTCCCCGCACACCTCATCAAACGCCCCGGCGAACACCGGGAACGCGTCGTACAACTCACGCCCCATACCGAGCCGCTGCGCACCCTGACCCGTGAACAGGAACGCCGTCTTGCCCTCCCGCACGCTGTCCGAACCGGACAGGGACATCAGCGCATCGGCGAGTTCCGCCCGGTCGGCGCCCAGCACGAGCGCACGGTGTTCCAGAGCGGCACGGCCGGTGGCCAGGATGCGGGCGGCCGGAGCCAGGGACTCATCCGGGAGCTGAGCCAGCCGGTCACGCAGACGCACCGCCTGGGCCAGGAGCGCCTCCGGAGTGGCACCCGAGACGGGCCAGGCGAGCAGCGCGGGGGCTTCACCGGCCTGACCGGCCGGCGCGTCCTGCCGCGTCTCCTCCTGGGCCTCCTCCTGCGCCTCCTCGATGATCACGTGCGCGTTCGTCCCGCTGATCCCGAACGACGAGACGCCTGCGCGCCTCGGGTGCCCGGCCGGGGCCCACTCACGGGCTTCCGTCAACAGCCGCACCTCGCCCGCCGACCAGTCCACCTGGTCCGAAGGGGTTTCCGCGTACAGGGACTTGGGAAGCACGCCGTGGCGCATCGCCATGACCATCTTGATGATGCCCGCGACACCCGCAGCCGCCTGCGTGTGGCCCATGTTCGACTTGATCGACCCCAGCCACAACGGCCGGCCCTCCGGCCGTTCCTGGCCGTAGGTCTCCAGGAGCGCCTGCGCCTCGATGGGGTCACCGAGCCGGGTTCCCGTACCGTGCGCCTCCACGACGTCGACCTCGGCGGCCGACAGGCCGGCGTTGGCGAGCGCGCCACGGATGACGCGCTGCTGGGCCGGTCCGTTCGGCGCGGTGAGGCCGTTGCTGGCGCCGTCCTGGTTGAGCGCGGAGCCACGGACCACGGCCAGTACCCGGTGGCCGTTGCGCCGCGCGTCGGACAGGCGTTCCAGGAGCAGCACACCGGCGCCCTCGCCCCAGCCCGTACCGTCCGCGCCCTGCCCGAAGGACTTGCAGCGGCCGTCCGAGGAGAGGCCGCGCTGACGGGCCATGTCCAGGAAGGTGTCCGGCGTGGACATGATGGTGACGCCGCCGGCGAGCGCGAGCGAACACTCACCCGCCCGCAGCGCACGGGCCGCCATGTGCAGGGCGACCAGCGACGACGAGCACGCCGTGTCCACACTGACCGCCGGTCCTTCGAGCCCCAGCGTGTACGCCACCCGGCCCGACACCACGCTGGCGAGGCTGCCGTTGCCGTGGTAGCCGGCCACGTCGTCGGGGAGCGGGCCGAGCCGCAGCCCCCAGTCGTGGTACATCACGCCGGCGAACACTCCGGTGGAGCTGCCCTTCACCGAGCGCGGGTCGATCCCCGCCCGCTCGAACGTCTCCCAGGCGACCTCGAGGAGGAGCCGCTGCTGGGGGTCCATGGCCTGGGCCTCACGCGGGCTGATCCCGAAGAACGCGGGGTCGAACTGGGCGGCCTCGTAGAGGAACGCGCCCTCCGTCGAATACGTGCGCCCCGGCTTTCCGATTTCCGGGTCGTACAGGTCGGTGTCCCAGCCCCGGTCGGTGGGAAAGGGGCCGATGGCGTCCGAGCCCTCGGCGACGAGTTGCCACAGCTCCTCGGGAGACGACACGCCGCCCGGGTAGCGGCAGGCCATGGAGACGATGACGATCGGGTCGTCGTCCGTGGCGCCGCCGCCGGCCGCCGGGGCCGCCGGGCCCGTCACCGCGGCCTCGCCCAGGAGCTTGGTCACCAGGTGCTCGGCGAGGTCCGTGGCCGTCGGGTAGTCGAAGGTCAGGGTCGCGCTCAGCCGCAGCCCGGTCGCGGCGGCGAGCCGGTTGCGCAGTTCCACGGCGGCCAGCGAGTCGAAACCCGTCTCCATGAAGGCACGGGTGGCACTGACCTCGTCGGCGCTCCGGTAGCCGAGGACGGCGGCCGTCTCGGTGCGCACCATGCGCAGGACGTGCGCCAGCCGGTCGGCGGCGCTCAGTTCCGTGAGGCGTGCCGCGAGCGGCCCGGCCCCGGTGGCGGCGGGTGCCCCGGCAGCCCGCGCGGCGGGGACCGTACGGGGGCGAACCAGGCCGCGCAGCAGGGTGGGGGTGCCGTCCGTGCGGTCGCGGACGGCGCGCTGGTTGACGCGTACGGGGACGACGGCCGGTTCGTTCGTGGTGGTGAGGGCCTTGTCGAGCTGGGCGAGGTTCTCCGGGAAGGACAGCGAGTCCAGACCGAGGCGTTCGATGCGGGTCAGCGCGGCGGCGTCGAGCGCGGCGCCCATCCCGCCGCCGCCGGCCCACAGGCCCCAGGCGAGCGAGGTCACGACCTGCCCGGCCGCGGAGCGGCGGGCGGCGAGCGCGTCCAGGAAGAGGTTGGCGGCGGCGTAGTTTCCCTGCCCGGCGCCGTCCAGAACGGTGGACGCGGAGGAGAAGAGGACGAAGGCGGCGAGATCGAGGTCCGCCGTCAGCTCGTGCAGATGCCAGGCGGCGTCCACCTTGGGCCGCAGAACGGTGTCCAGCCGGTCGGCGGTGAGGTGGCCCACCAGTCCGTCGTCGATGACTCCCGCCGCGTGCACCACGGCACGCAGCGGATGCGCGGACGGGACGGCGGCGAGCAGCGCGGCCAGGGCGTCCCGGTCCGCAACGTCGACGGCGCTGATCGTGGCCTCGGCGCCCGCCGCGGCCAGGTCGGCGGCGAGTTCCCGCGCGCCGGGGGCGTCCGCGCCGCGCCGGCTGGTGAGGATCAGGTGGCGTACGCCGTGCTCGCGGACCAGATGGCGGGCGAGTTCGGCGCCCACGCCGCCCGTGCCGCCGGTCAGCAGCACGGTGCCGTCGCCGTCCCAGGGCGCGGGCCGCTTCTCGTCCAGGACGGGCACGGCGGCCAGCCGGGGAACGTACAGGCGGTCGCCGCGCAGCGCCATCTCCGGCTCGGACGCGGCGGCGGCCAGGGCGCGGCCGAGGTGGGCGGCTGCGTCGTCGTCGGTGTCGACGAGCACGAACCGTCCGGGGTTCTCCGCCTCCGCCGACCGCACCAGGCCCCAGACGGGCGCCTGGCCGAGGTCCACATCGGTGCCGGGCACGGCGGCCCCGCCCGCTGTGACGACGGCGAGCTTCGACCCGGCGTAGCGGTCGTCGGCGAGCCATTCCTGTACGGCGGCGAGCACCTCGGCGGTGACGGCGCGCACGGCGGCCGGCACATCGCCGCCCGGGGTGGGCGGGGTGCGGTAGACGACGAGGGGCGGGGCTTCCTCGTTCGCGGTTTCGCCAAACCTTGCGAAGGCGGCTTGCTCCGCCGGGAGTTCGGCCGCGTCCCAGCGCACAGCGAGCAGCGGGTCCGGGCGGTCCGCGGTGAGCTGTCCGGCGGTGACCGCGCGCAGCAGCAGCGATTCGATCCGTGCGACGGGGGCCCCGGTCGCGTCGGCGACCGTGACGTCCAGCTCCTCGGGGCCGCGCGCGGCGATGCGTACGCGCACGGCGGACGCCCCGGCCGCGTACAGGGCGGCCCGGTTCCAGGAGAACGGAATCCAGGTGCCCTCGGGCCGGTTGCCGGCCGTGGCGAGGGCGTGGTCGGCGGGGTGCAGGGCGGCGTCGAGGAGCGCCGGGTGCAGTCCGTAGCCCGGTGCATCGGCGCGTACGTGCTCGGGGAGTTCGACGTCGGCGTACACCTCGCCGTCGAGCGTCCAGGCCGCGCGTACGCCGTGGAAGGCGGGCCCGTAGCCGTATCCCTCGTCGGCCATGTCGGCGTACAGGGTGCTGACGTCGAGCGGTACGGCACCGGCGGGCGGCCAGGCCCCGGACAGCGTGCCGGCGTCCGGGGCGGGGGCGGCCGGGGCGAGGGTGCCGGTGGCGTGGCGGGTCCAGGGGTCCTGGGAGGTTTCGGCACCGTCCGGGCGGGAGAAGCACTCCACGCTTCGGCGGCCCGACTCGTCGGCGGGGGCCACCACGACCTGGAGGTCGACGCCACCGGTCGCGGGCAGCACCAGCGGGGCCTGGAGGGTCAGTTCCTCGACGAGCCCGCAGCCGGTCTCCGTCGCGGCGCGCAGGGCGAGTTCGACCAGGGCCGTGCCCGGCAGCAGGGTGACTCCGGCGATCGTGTGATCGGCGGTCCACGGGTGGGTGCGCGGCGAGACGCGTCCCGTGAGGACGGTGGTGCCGGTCCCGGCGAGGTCACCGGCCGAGGTGAGCACGGGGTGCTGCGAGGCGAGCCGGCCGAGTCCGGTGGCGGCGGACGGCTCGGGGGTCAGCCAGTAGCGGCGGGTGCGGAAGGCGTACGTGGGCAGCTCGACGCGGCGCGCGGCACGACCCGCGTACAGCGACTCCCAGTCGATGCGCGCGCCCCGCGCGTGGGCGAGGCCGGCGGCGCCCAGCGCCTCGCGGACCTCGTCCTTCCCGGCGCGGATCAGCGGGGCGAAGAAGGTGTCGGACTCGCGTTCCTCGGGAAGGCAGCCCTGTCCGAGCGCGCTCAGGACACCGTCCGGTCCCAGTTCCAGGAAGGTGCGGGCGCCGCCCTGTCCGACGAGCCAGTCCATGGCGTCCGCGAACCGTACGGTGCTGCTGACGTGCCCGGTCCAGTAGTCCGGGGAGCACAGCTCACCGGAGGTGGCGAGACGTCCGGTGACGGTGGAGACGACGGGGATGGTGGGCGCGGAGTAGGTGAGGACGCCGGCGATCCGGCGGAACTCCTCCAGCATGGGCGTCATGAGCGGCGAGTGGAAGGCGTGGCGGACCTGGAGCCGCTTCGTCTTGCGGCCCTGTGCGGCGAACCGTTCGGCCAGCGCGACGGTGGCTTCCTCCTCGCCGGAGAGCACGAGCGAGCCGGGGCCGTTGAGCGCGGCCACGGCGACCCGCTCGCCGAGGAACGGCGTCACCTCCTCCTCGGTGGCCTGGACGGCGATCATCGCCCCGCCGGCCGGGAGTTCCTGCATCAGCCGGCCGCGTGCGCCGACGAGGATCGCCGCGTCCTCCAGGTTGAGCACCCCGGCGACATGGGCGGCCGCGATCTCCCCGATGGAGTGGCCGGCCAGGAAGTCGGGCCGGATGCCCCAGGATTCGAGGAGCCGGAACAGCGCCACCTCGACGGCGAACAGTGCGCTCTGCGCGTACCGCGTCTGATCGAGCAGCGCCGCTTCCCGCGAGCCCTCCGGTGCGAACAGGACGTCCCACAGCGAGAGGTCGAGCTGGAGGTCGAGCCAGCCGATGGCGTCGGCGAGGGCGTCCGCGAAGACCGGGAAGGCGTCGTACAGGCGCCGCCCCATGGCGAGCCGCTGGCTGCCCTGCCCGGTGAAGAGGAAGGCGAGCCGCCCGGCGGGCAGCGTGCCGGTGCGGACGGCGGCGGCTCCGGTGCCCCTGGCCCCGGCCGGGAAAACCTCGGCGCCCCCGGCCGCGATCGCCCGCAGCCCCGCCAGCAGTTCGTCCCGGCCGTCCGCCACCACGGTGGCGCGGTGTTCGAGCGCGGCGCGTCTCGTGCCGAGCGCGTGCCCGAGGTCGGCGGCCGTGACGTCGCCCCGCTCCTCCAGGAAGTCGGCCAGCCGGGCGGCCTGCGCGCGCAGCCCGTCCTCGGAGCGCGCTCCGACCGGCACGAGCACCGGTCCTGCGGCGGGCGCCTTCGTGAGCGGGGCTTCGTCCTCGGCCGGCGGTTCCTCGACGATCACATGGGCGTTGGTGCCGCTGATCCCGAAGCCCGAGACGCCGGCCCGGCGCGGCCGGTCCTCCTCGCGCGGCCACGGCACGGGCTCGGTGAGCAGCTGAACGGTCCCGGCGGACCAGTTTACGTTGCCGCTGGGGGTGTCGACGTGCAGCGTGCGGGGAAGAACCCCGTTCCGCATCGCCATGATCATCTTCATCAGCCCGGCGACCCCGGCGGCGGCCTGGGTGTGGCCGAGGTTCGACTTCACCGACCCGAGCCACAGCGGCCGGCCGGCGGGCCGCTCCTTGCCGTAGGTGGCGATGAGCGCGCTCGCCTCGATCGGGTCACCGAGGGTGGTGCCGGTGCCGTGCGCCTCGACCGCGTCCACCTCGTCGGCGGTCAGCCCGGCGTCGGCGAGGGCCTGGGCGATGACGCGCTGCTGGGCGGTGCCGCTGGGCGCGGTGAGCCCGTTGCTCGCCCCGTCCTGGTTGATGGCGGAGCCCCGTACGACGGCGAGGACCGTGTGCCCGTTGCGGCGCGCGTCGGAGAGCCGTTCCACGACGAGCAGGCCGACACCCTCCGCGAAGGAGGTGCCGTCCGCGCCGTCCGCGAACGCCTTGATCAAGCCGTCCGGGGCGAGCCCGCGCTGCCTGCTGAACTCGGTGAACAGGCCGGGGGTGCTGAGCACGGTGACCCCGCCCGCCAGCGCCATCGAGCACTCGCCCCTGCGCAGCGACTGCACGGCGAGGTGCAGCGAGACGAGGGAACCGGAGCAGGCGGTGTCCACGGTGAGCGCCGGCCCCTCCAGGCCGAGCGCGTACGCCACCCGCCCCGACATCACACTGAGCGCGCCGCCGGTCACCAGGTAACCGGTCAGGTTCTCGGGGGCGTCCTGCACCCGGGGCCCGTACTCGGAAGGACCGGCTCCGATGAACACGCCCGTACGGCTGCCGCGCAGCGACGTCGGGTCGATCCCCGTACGCTCCAGCGCCTCCCAGGCCGTCTCCAGGAGGAGCCGCTGCTGCGGGTCCATGGCCAGGGCCTCACGGGGGCCGATCCCGAAGAACTCGGCGTCGAACTCGGCGGCGTCGTGCAGGAAACCGCCCGTTCGCGTGTAGCAGGTGCCGGGAACGGTGGGGTCGTCCGCGAACAGGGCGTCCAGGTCCCAGCCCCGGTTGTCGGGGAACGGCCCGACGGCGCTGCCGCCCGCCTCGACCAGGTTCCACAGGTCCTCGGCGGAACGGATGCCGCCGGGGAACCGCCCCCCGATGCCGACGACCGCGACGGGCTCGCCGTCGAAGGCCGCCACCGGCTCCGCCACGGGCTCGGCGGCGGCGCGCCCGGCAGGGGCGCCCAGCAGCACCGTACGGACGTGGTCCGCGAGCAGTTCGGGGCTCGGGTGGTCGAAGGCCGCCGTCACGGGAAGGGCGAGCCCGGTCGCCGCGTTGACCCGCGCGTGCAGGTCCACCAAGGCGATGGAATCCAGCCCGAGTTCCCGGAACGGGGTTTGGGCGACGACCACCGGCTCACTGTCGGGCCGCACCTTGCGCAGGCACTCGGCGGTGTGCCGGCAGACGAGGTCGGTCAGGAGCCGGGACTGCTCGCTCGGCGGAAGCCCCGGGAGCCGGTCGGCCAGGGCGGCGCCGGGGGCCTCGCCCGGACGGCCCTCCGAGTGTCCCTCCGGGCGGACCTCCGCGCCGGACATGTCATCAGCGACAGGATCGAAGCCCGCGGACATCTGCACGCTCCCAAGCTCGTAACGAATGCCCCGAGTCATTCCAGCCACGGGGTGTCCGCACGCTAGGTCGCCCGCGAAGGGCGGCGACACCCCTATCCCCCCAGGTGTTGACCCTGCCCGCGAGCCCCTCGCGCCCTGGTGAAACCGCCGGTGGCAGGGGTGATGGCGGACGAGATGCCTGCTGGGCCCGGGTTCCGGCGGGTCGGGGAGCGGTCAGGGGGGTGGTCGGTGTTCTCCGCGCGCGCCCCCGGCCCCTTCAATGACACGCACTGCCCAGGGCGCCGCCAACGGCGGGCCCGATGGCCGAAGAGACGGGTGGATCATGACCGTTGCCGATGTCAGTGTCCGAGTGGCCGAACGAGGAGCCATCAAGGAGGCCGTGGAGCTGGGCCCTTCGCCGAGCGCCACCGAGGCGCAGCGCGCGCGGGGCAAGCTGACCGTGCGCGAGCGGCTGGACCTGCTGTTCGATCCGGGGACCTTCCGCGAGATCGAGCAGCTGCGCCGCCACCGCGCGGCCGGATTCGGCCTGGAGGACCGCAGGCCCCACACCGACGGCGTGGTGACCGGCTGGGGCCAGGTCGAGGGCCGCAGGGTGTTCGTCTACGCGCACGACTTCCGGATCTTCGGCGGCTCCCTCGGTGAGGCGCACGCCCAGAAGATCCACAAGGTGATGGACCTCGCCCTGGCGGCCGGCGCCCCTCTGGTGTCGCTCAGCGACGGCGCGGGCGCCCGCATCCAGGAAGGCGTAACCGCTCTTGCCGGTTACGGCGGCATCTTCCGCCGCAACGTGGCCGCGTCCGGAGTGATCCCGCAGATCAGCGTGATGCTCGGCCCGTGCGCCGGCGGGGCGACGTACTCCCCCGCGCTCACGGACTACGTGTTCATGGTCCGCGACATCTCCCAGATGTACATCACGGGCCCCGACGTCGTGCAGGCCGTCACCGGCGAGAAGATCACGCACAACGACCTCGGCGGCGCCCAGGTGCACTCCACGGTGTCGGGCGCCAGCGCGTTCCTGTACGACTCCGAGGAGGAGTGCCTGGAGGAAGTGCGCCATCTGCTCACCCTCCTCCCGTCCAACAACCGCGAGCTGCCGCCCTCGGTCCCCTGCGAGGACCCGGTCGACCGCCCCGGCGACACCCTGGCCCGGCTGGTCCCCGCCGACCCGAACCTGTCGTACGACATGCGGGCGGTGATCGAGGAGATCGTGGACGACGGCGACCTCTTCGAGGTGCACGCCAACTGGGCGACCAACATCATCTGCGGACTGGCCCGGCTCGGCGGACACGTGGTCGGCATCGTCGCCAACCAGCCCGCCTCCCTCGCCGGCGTCCTGGACATCCACGCCTCCGAGAAGGCCGCGCGCTTCGTACAGACCTGCGACGCGTTCAGCATCCCGCTGGTCACGCTGGTCGACGTCCCCGGCTTCCTGCCCGGCAGCGACCAGGAGCACAACGGCGTCATCCGGCACGGCGCGAAGCTCCTGTACGCGTACTGCAACGCCACCGTGCCCCGCGTCCAGGTGATCCTGCGCAAGGCGTACGGCGGCGCGTACATCGTCATGGACTCGCGCTCCATCGGCGCGGACCTCTCCTTCGCCTGGCCCACCAACGAGATCGCGGTCATGGGCGCGGAGGGCGCCGCGAACGTCGTCTTCCGCCGCGAGATCGCCGCCGCCGACGACCCGGAAGCGGCCCGCGCCCAGCGCGTCAAGCAGTACCGCCAGGAGCTGATGCACCCGTACTACGCGGCCGAACGCGGCCTGGTGGACGACGTCATCGACCCCGCCACCACCCGGCAGGTCCTCGCCGACGCCCTGGACGTCCTGCGCGCCAAACACGTGCCGCTACCCGAACGCAAGCACGGCAACCCTCCGTTCTGACATGGCCGACTCCCCGATCCGCGTCGAAGGCGGAACCCCGACCCGCACCGAACTGGCGGCCGTCCTCCTGGCCCTGCTCACGGCGACGAGAGCCCGACAGGCACCCGAGAGTCCCGCCGCCCCACCACCCCGGTCCAACTGGGGCCCCGCACGGGGCTGGCGCCCTCCGGGCACCTGGCCGGCCCCGTAACCGACTGCCTAAGGAACTCCATGCCCACGCCCACCACACGGGCCACCAACGCCTGGCTGCGCCGCTTCCACCCCTCGGATGAGGCCCCCGTACGCCTGTTCTGCCTGCCCCACGCGGGAGGCTCGGCGAGCTACTACTTCCCGGTCTCCCGCACCCTGGCCCCCGCCGTCGACGTGATCGCCGCCCAGTACCCCGGCCGCCAGGACCGCCGCACCGAACCGTGCGTGGACGACGTCCGCCGCCTGGCCGACCTGGTCACCGCCGAGATCCTGCCGTGGTGCGACCGCCCGGTCGCCCTGTTCGGCCACAGCCTGGGCGCCACCCTGGGCTTCGAGGTCGCCCTCCGCCTGGAGGCCGCCGGCACGACCCCGCTCGTCCTCTTCGCCTCGGGCCGCCGCGCCCCTTCCCGCCCCCGCGAGAACGAAAACGTCCACCTCTCCCCGGACGCCCAGCTCCTGACGACCATCCGCCGCATGAGCGGCACCGACCCCGCGGTCCTGGCCGACGAAGAACTCCTCCGCTCCGTCCTCCCGGCCATCCGGGCCGACTACAAGGCCGCGGAAACCTACCGCTACACCCCCGGCCCGCCCCTCACGTGCCCCATCGAGGTCCTGAACGGCACCGAGGACCCCGAGGTGACCGACGCCGAAGCCAAGGCCTGGACCACCCACACCAAGGCCACGTGCACCTTCCACACCTTCCCCGGCGGCCACTTCTACCTCACCGACCACGCCCCCAAGGTGATCAACCTGATCCGCACCCGCCTCACGGCGAAGACCCACTAGACAACACAAGAGAGGCCCGGACTGACGTCCGGGCCTCTCTGCTGTGCACTCGGCAGGATTCGAACCTGCAACCTTCTGATCCGTGGCTCTACGTTCTGTCGTCAAGTGTCACGCCCACATCAGGAGTGATGCGAGGGCGACGGCTGCTTTGTAACACTGGGCGGTCTTGTCGTACCGGGTGGCGATCCGGCGCCATTGCTTGAGGCGGTTGAAGCACCGTTCCACGACATTGCGGTGCTTGCAGATCTCGCGGTTGAAGGCTGGCGGGCAACCTCCGCGGCTGCCTCGACGGACCCGGTTGCGGCCCTGGTCGGCCCGCTCGGGAATCGTGTGGGCGATGCCCCGCCGACGGAGCCGGGGGCGGATCACTCTCGAGCTGTATACCCTGTCGCCCAGGAAGCGATCGGGCCGACCTCGGGGACGCCCCGGTCCGGTCTGCGGCACCTGGATCGCCTCCATCACGGCGGTGAACCGAGTGCAGTCGTTGCTGTTGCCACCCGTGAGGACGAAGCCGAGAGGCCGGCCCTGCCGTCGCAGCCAGATGGATCTTGCTGGTCAGCCCGCCTCGGGACCGGCCGAGGGCCGGGGTGCAGAGCCCTTTTCTCGGGCCCCGGCCGCAGGCCGGTGGGCCCGGACGACGGTGGCGTCGACCGACACCAGCCACTCGAGGTCGCCCGCAGCGTTCCGGCCCAGCTTGAGCGGCTCGCCGCATCCGGTCGAACGTTCCGTCCGCCGCCCACCTGCGGAAACGGGTGTGGCGCGTGGCCCACGGGTCATAGCGCTCGGGCACGGCCCGCCAGGCCGTACCGGTCCGGAACTTCCACACGATCCCGTTCATGACCCTGCGGTCGTCCAGCCGCTTCCGCCCTCGCACCGGCTCGGGCAGCAAGGCCATATCGGCTGCGGCGAGGTCCTTGATGGGCTATCGGACGAGGTCGGTTGCTGGCGTTGCGGTAGGGAGCTGCTGTACAGCCTTGCCGTGAAGCCTCACCGCAGAACCGCCGGAGACGGCTCGGATAAGCACACCGTTATCCCTGCTCAAGGAGCTGACCTCCGTGATTCTTGGCCGCAGTCCTCCAATCACAGGCACTGCATCGCTCCAGATACGTGTACGGCGAAGCATCCATCGCATCGACTTCCGGCATGTTCTTGAAGTTCCACCGCCTTTGAACTCGACGGCAGGTTGCCACGGCCGAGTGGTACACGGTGAGATCCGGACCAGGAGTGATCCGGACAAGGCAGGGCAGGCTGGCGCTGGCGTCACCCAGTTCGGCAAGCTCCTGGTCGATCTTGCGAAGCTCGGAATCGCGGGCGGAGTCCAGCTTCCGGACCTCCTTGCGGTGATCATCAAGCACCTTAAGTTTGCGCAGTCTCAGTGTCTGAACTGCTTCAGCAGACGACATGCCAACTCCTAAGAAGTGTTCGCGGAAATGAATACTTTTTAGGGCGTGAGGTGGGCCCGTGTCCTGCTGCTCAACACCTTCGATTACTGAACTCGGGTAACCGAACTTCTGCGGTCACCGACGTGGTATGGCAACGTTGCTGAAATGACCCACAGATGCTTGTCACCCTGGGCGTCGCGTCCGTCGTGACGCGACCGGCCGCATCGTCGAGGCGGCGCTCCTGGTCCTCCCCGGCAACCGCGCCAACGCGGTCTTCACCACCCACCCCACAACCGAAGAGAGGACGGTGGAAGAATGACGGCCCACAACGAGCTTCGCCTCCTCCCCTGGTCCGGCCCGGATGGGCAAGCCCTGCTTCCTGAGCACCGACGACACTGGCGCACCACTTTCCCGGCTGGCTGACACCACCGAAGCCGCCCAGCTCGACGTCGGACACGAGCTCTTGGAGTACGCCATGGAACTGCGCACCGACGCAAAGTTGAGGCCAAGAGAAGTCCGTCTCCTGGCAACCGATCTCACGGAAGCCTTACAAGTGACGCTTCGGGTAGCCGTAAGCCGCGGCCACCGCCTGTCGCAGTCGACTTCCTTTGCGAGCGGTGACGGCTAAGCGGGCTTCTGCCCTGCGGCGATCTTCGGCTAACAAACACACACAGCCGGCGCCCCGAGTGCCCTGGACCGGCTCCGGGGCACTCGGGGCGCCGGGTGCGCCTTCAGTGAGCACAGACTGACTGCACCATGGAGCCAAGTGCCTCAGGACATAGGTGGACAAAGAGGTTAAAGTAGGCGAAGTTTCACAGACGCAGAACATTCGCCGTTCACACCAAGGCCATCGACATCCCGCTGTAGGTTTGCCTCGGGGTTTGCATTAGAGCGGGGGCTTTTCCTTGGTATCAGCGGGTCTATTCAGCGGCTTATCTAGCCTTAGCGGCCATCTACTGACTCTCTACAAGATCAAGCAGGATGGCAGTTTTCGCGACCAGCAAGAACTACTTCACCAATTGCGCGAACTTGAGGCTGGTAACGCACAACAGCGAGCACTTCAAAAGGAACAGCAAGCATCCCGGAATCGGGTACATGAAGCCGCCATTGGAGACTCTTACGAGATTGAGCGCGACTGGCGTCAGGCGCGCATTGGGATCGAAGTTAAAGCGATTCAAGATAAAATGGATCGCGAACTTGAGGAATCACCATTCTCGTATACACCTAGCGACTTTCACGCCCTCGTCCACACGGCCACAAGGGGCGGAGACATTCCCGCACTTCTGGTAGCCCCCTTCGTTCGTGATAATCTGAGCGGCCAGGAAAATACGGATGGCCCACACTCATTTCGCGTCGCCATTCGGCGGAAGTGGCTACAGTCTCCCTGGTCGAACGACCTTGTCTCTTTGGATGGCGCCCTCAAACGTCCACTCATCGCCACGGATGTAGACATTTTCCACATCCAAAAGGCACTGCACGACCTGCCTGTCATCTTAATCTACGGAGAAGTCCAATCGAGCAGCAGAGTCTGGCCAGCGCTTTGCGCATGGAACATCGTCGACTCACCTGACCTGCGTTCCGTTCAAGTAAACTTCCCTCCAGTCGCTCTGCCGCCTGCCAGCCCACAAAGCTCACATAACTCCGACAGCATCCTTGCGTTCGAGGATGAGTTAGGTGGGTCAACAGCTATCACTGCGGGGCTCATCGCTGAATGGTTCCATCTCGTTCGACACGGAAGAATCCCCAGGCTACACACGCTAATACCAGCAGCCCTGGAGGCCGAACGAAGAGTTATTGCTGCAGGACTGGCAGCCTCGTTTGATGTCGCCCTGGAACGAAACCGCGTTGATGTCGTTTCTGCCCGTCTCGGACAAGCCAGGGTCTACCTCGATGCGGGACTTCGAGAACAAGCAATTTCTGCGGCCTCCCAGGCACTGATCGCGGCAGAATCCAGTGAAGATCAAGTTCCCACCCACTCGATTCGCCAATTGGCCCAGATCCTGGACTCTCTGGGTCTAACTGAAGAGGCTAGGCGCGCTCGAATAGCCCTAGAGTCTGTTGCCAGGAGGGCCATTCTCCGAAATTTTGGCTGGGGGAATCAATGAAGAAGCAACGGGTTATTGCCGCAATTGACTTCGGAACTCATGGAACTGGCTTCGCGTGGACGACAATCGACGATCGGCATAAGGACCCCAAGCGTCGGCAGGTTTGGTTTAGAACCCGATGGCCAAACCACCCGACTCCCTACCCGAAGAACCTGAGCGCCATTCTCTTATCCCGTGACGGGGAGTTAGTTGCCTGGGGTTACGAGGCTCGACGTAAGTGGGCTGCTATTTCGGCACGAGGGGATGCAAGCGATTATGATTTCCACCTCGGGTTCAAAATGTCACTATCGATGGACGCGAAGCCTGAGAGCGAAGAAATTACCGGCGGCCGCCTGGGCTACGACAAGTCAAAGAAGTTGGCGACCATCTTTCTCGATAAGATGCGATCCACTGCCATGGAGGAGATTTCCAAGAGCGGCTACTCGAGCGATGAGGTGCGATGGTGCCTCACAGTTCCCGCGATCTGGGATGACTATCAAAAGCAGCTGATGTGGGAGGCTGCTGTAGCCGCCGGCCTCCCTGACGATGAGAGGCGTCTTCAGCTGGTGATCGAGCCGGAGGCTGCCGCTTACCACGCCAGGGTATCTGGGGTTCGCACGATCAATGCTAGTGGTCGTCGCGCATCGTTGATGTCAAAGGGATCCCGAT
This sequence comes from Streptomyces sp. OfavH-34-F, assembly GCF_022347745.1. GTDB lineage: Bacteria > Actinomycetota > Actinomycetes > Streptomycetales > Streptomycetaceae > Streptomyces. The sequence goes on along the minus strand of NZ_JAKRGC010000028.1, from coordinate 7,674 downwards.
TTCTTGTAGCCGACTGCGGTGGCGGAACCGTCGACATAACTGCTTACAAGACCGACTCACGGAATCGCCTGGAAGAGATTGGCCGTGAGTGTGGCGGAAAGTTCGGTTCGGAGTATGTAAATCAGGCATTCCTTGAGCGCGTACTGGCGAAGCGGCTGGGGTCATACGATGTTGTCGACAAGATCGGGATGCAATCTCCGGCAGCAATTATCGACTTGATGGATTCCTGGGAGAAGGCCAAAGTCAGCATCACCAAACTGGAGGATGATGACATTTATCTGCCGATTCCAGCAGCTCTCGATAGGCTCCTGGATAGCGACGCCCGGGATAACCTCGTCAAGAGCCAGGATGGAATCGTCGACTTCTTGGTAGTAACTGCACAAGAAGCCAGAGAAGTATTTGAAGCAGTTGTTCCTGGAATTTTGGGCCTTGTGGATAAGCAGCTAGACGAGATGCGTCTGCAGCGACGGAATTCTCCCGGAAAGGAACTGGTTATTCTGGTCGGGGGTTTCGGTAACTCCCCCTATCTTCAAGAGCGATTGCAAGAACATTTGGATGGGCGGGCTGACGTACTGGTCCCCCCTGATCCTCAGGTGGCCGTCCTCCTCGGAGCCGTGCACTACACATATGACCCACAGACAAAGTCGCGACGCACCAAGTACACTTATGGATGCGCAGCGAATGACACCTTCCGCGAGGGTATCGATCCCGCGGACCACCTAATTGTCCTTCCTGATGGCGAGAGGCGCTGCAATAATCGCTTTTCGCGATACGTCCAGGTCGGTCAGAGCGTCCCGGTGGATGAACTGGTGACGCACACCTTTTACCCCCTATACGAGGACCAGAAGCAGATAGAATTCAAGATCTACAGCTCTCCGGGGAAATATCCGACTTACGTAACAGAAGAGGGCTGTAGACTAATCGGGAAACTCACGGTTGACCTCTCGGACGCGATGAAGCTTCCACGAGACCAGAGGGCAGTCAGATTATCATTCGTCTTCGGTGAGGTGAAGATGAAGGTTATGGCAGTCGTTGCAAAGACGGGTAAGTTTGCCACCACCAACCTCGACTTCACTCCACTGAACTGATCCTTACTCGAATCTTTCGAGGAGAAAGCCCATGCGCGACAACGAATTATCTAGTGCGAGCAATGCTGCGCTTTTGGAAATGATCCTGCATCGATTGACTGATCTCGACTCTCACATGAGCGATTTGAGCGAAAAGCTTCACGATGTCCTCTCCCAGTTGGCATACTCAAGGGAGGATCTGACTGGGGCAGAGGATGAGGTTCATCGCGCTCTTGCTGAGGAGATCGGGACGTTCGTTGGACAGAAGTTGCTTTCTCTGTCGTACATGTCAGCTCAGCAACAAAACGGAAGCCAGCTCACCAAGAAGCGCATTGCTCAAATCATGAGTAAGCTGTGTTCTGCTTATCTAGCACCATCAGGGCCGGAACTTAATCGAGCCCGCAGGCTATTGCGGGCTCGAAAGGGTGATGAGGTCTGGCAGGCCGCAGGACAGGCGGCGCTTCAGATAAAAAAGATTCTCGAATCGGCGAGAATTCACGGGATCGAATTTGTCTGGGATTACGAGTTCAGTACTGGGCTACCAATTGATGAAACAAGGCAGCAAGCATGGTCGACCTGCGACCCGACATCTGATGTGAGCTTCGTTGTGGTGCCTGGTTACATCGCTGACGGTGAGCGGTACCGCTTGCAGGAGGTATTCACGGACAGCGCGGCGAGCTAGCTGTGGTCAAAAGGTCGGTGGAGGTGCTTTGGGGCGAGTGACCATGGCCCCATAGGCTTCCCGGCGCGTCGGACAGGCTGTGGACCTGACCTGCCTGATCACCTGCGAGCGATCGTGCTCGTGGTCGATGAGGTCGCCGAACTTGCCCTCTTCGCTACGAAGGAGAAGCGGCGGGACCGGACCATCACCTCTCTCGTCCGGCTCTCCCAGCTCGGCCGTGCCCCCGGCATCTACCTCGATATCTGCGGGCAGCGCTTCGGCTACGAGCTCGGTAAGCGCATCACGATGCTCCGTGCCCAGCTCACCGGTCGGACCGCTCACCACATCAACGACGAGACCTCCGCCAACATGGCCTTCGGCGACATCGCCCCGGACGCCGTTCTTGCCACAGTCCATATCCGCACCGATCGGCCCGACACCGCGGTTGCTGGCGACTCCTCCGGTGGATGGATTCGCATCCATACTCCCCACCCTCACGCTCCGTCGTGCCGTGAACATCGCGAGCTCTCACGCTCACCGCACGCCGAGATCCCCATCGGATGCTTTCCGGCCCGGTTCAGCCGCCCTCGGGTAAATCCGTGGTGCCCTCGACCGTCACCGTTACCGCGATCGCCTGAATCCCCTCGCTCCACGGCGACGTGACCGCTTCATGCCAGGTCTTCACCCACCCATGCCCGAAACCCCCAATGCGTCCCATCCGTCGACCGGAGGCATCCTCGTACAGACCGTGATCGCCGATGCCCTGTCCTTCGCTCACCTCCACGACCTGGCTGCGGCTGCCGGACAGTCCGGTTGGAAGGCCTGGTTCTACCCCGTGTCCGTGGACCTCCTGCTCGTCGCTGCCTGGTACCGGCTGCGGACCTCACGGGCCGCCGGTGTGCCTACCCCCTCGGCCTGGACGTGGTTCATGGTCGCCCTGGCCGCATCGCTCGGTGCATACGTCGCCACCGCCGGCTTTCTCGACCTCGGCCACGTACCCGCCTGGCTGCGCATCTTCGTCGCGGGCTGGCCCGCCCTCGCGTTCCTCGGCGGCACGCTCCTCGTCCACTCCCCCAGGCATCCGGAGACCCCCGAGCCTGCGGAACCCTACACAGACACCGAGCAGCCCCCGGCTGTGGAAGCGGTCATCGAGCGGGATGACGTGGCCGAACCGGAGCCGGAGCCCACCGCTGCCCCGGCCCTCCCTCCCCCCGGAACTGGAGCCGGTTCCGAACCGTCCTCGGCAGCTGGGCCCGCAGCCGCACTACCGACCTTCCGCTGCTCGGCGGCGCCGGCTACGACGCCGAGGCCGTGGCCGCGTCCGGCGGGCTCGCCGCCCATCTCGGCGAGCGCTTCGGCACCCGAGGCCCGGTTCGTCGGCGACCTGATCCAGGAGGACCCGGCGCTGGCCGAACCGGTCGTCGCCGGACTCCCGTACACGAAGGCCGAGGTCGTCCCGCATCGGACCCCGCACTCGCGCCCATGGTCGTACCGCCCGCCCTCGTCGCTCACGCCTGGAAGGTCGCGGACGACTACCGCGCCAGCACCGGCTACCCGATCGACACCCGCGCGCCCGCCTCGGCGTCCCGCTGTAGATGGCCAACGCCATCGCCGCCCAAGTCACCTGAGAACGAGATCGACCATGTGCGACTCGACCAGGCACGCCCTGGAGCGCGCCGCCGACCTGATCCGGCACAACCGCCTGGTGGAGGCCATGGCCACGGCCGACGAGTTCGAGTCGGCCGAGATCCGTCAGTGGCCCATCGACCACGCCGACGACTTCACCGGGGAGTTCTGAGCAATGGCCTCTCGCGACCACTTCCACTCCGTGATGCGGATCGGCACAGTGCGGATCGGCACCCGCCGCAACCGCCATGGCCGCACCAAGTGTGCCGCCGTGGGCACGTCCAACGGCTGCGGCTGGTCCATCGAGTACTCCAGCTCCTCGGCCGCCCAGCTCGCTGCCCGCACCCACCGCTACAAGCCCCGCTTACCTCGAAGGAGACCCGCTTCATGCATCAAGCGTGGTCCGTCGCCGAGACGGGTCAGTTCCTCGCAAACGCGGCTGACCGGGACGAACACCTCTTCGCGTCCTGGATGCTCGGGCTGTACCTCGGGCTCCACCGGGGTGAGGTCGTGGGGCTCACATGGGAGTCGATCGACTTCGAGACCGGCGAGCTGTACGTGGACCACCAGATCAAGCGGGCCCGTCAACTGCTCCGCCGCGGGATCAAGACCGAGGACTCCGACGACTTCCTCCCGCTGCCCTCCCTCTGTCTCGAGGCTCTCCGATGCGACGCGCTCAGCAGATCGGCGACCGGAAGGCGGCGGGCGACCTCTGGCAGGACACGCACGGTCTCGTCTTCACGACGAAGTACGGCACTCCGATCGAGCCGGGGAACCTCACCCGCATGTTCGCCCTCCGGGCCCGTCGCGCCGGCCTCCGGGTCATCCCGCTCCGGAACACTCGGCACACATGCAGCTCGCTCCTGGTCGCGCTCAAGGTGCACCCGAAGATCGCCCAGCGGATCCTGCGGCACTCGCCGATCGCCATGACGATGGACGTCTATGCGGACGCGGCTGACGAGGAGGTGCGCGCCGACGATCGGCAAGCTGTCCGACGCGATGGGCGGTACCGGCTGACGCGGTTGCTGTACTTCGCTGCTGTACGGGCAACGCGAGAGGCCCCCGGGATTTCTCCTGGGGGCCTCTCGCGTGCTGTGCACTCGGCAGGATTCGAACCTGCAACCTTCTGATCCGTAGTCAGATGCTCTATCCGTTAAGCTACGAGTGCTTGTGCTTCTTGGGCTTTTCTGCCCCGTCGGCGTTGCGAGAACAACATTACATGACCTGCGCCGGGACGCGAAATCCATTAGCCGGACCCCGCCTGACGTGGGTAAACGCCGTACCGGGCCGGGGAACGACCGAAGCCCCGTGCCAGGGGCACGGGGCTTCGGTGTGGTGCGGAGGCGGAGGGATTTGAACCCTCGATCAGGGGGTTACCCCGAAACCGCATTAGCAGTGCGGCGCCATAGACCGGACTAGGCGACGCCTCCAGCGCACATCCCGCGCGAGCGCGAGTGGTGCGTGCAGATGATGACACAGCTACACGCTGTGCCACCAATCGCGGCCTACGGTACTAGGGAGTCGGCCGCGAGGGCAAAGCGGTTGTCGTGCGCAACGCCGGGGCGGGTGGCGCGTTAGTCAGGGCGGGGGCGCCGCCCCAGCAGGTTCAGCCGCCACAGGAGTCCGCAAATGATGCGCCGTCTCGCCCTCACCGCTGTCGCGTCCCTCGCCGCGCTGTCCGCCGCCGCGCCCGCCGCCTCCGCGGCCGGGCCTCTGCCGCTGCCCCTGTCGCTGCCGTTGCTCCAGGGCCCCGCCGACGACACCCGGCTCACTGTGGTCGTGGCGGGCTCGGGCAACCCGGAGGCGGACGGGACGTACGAGCTGGAGTGCGGGCCGGCCGGCGGGAGCCACCCGGCCGCGGCACAGGCCTGCGACCGGCTGGAGCAGCTGAGGGCGCGAGGGCTGGACCCGTTCGCCCCCGTTCCCCGCAGTGCGATGTGTACGCAGCAGTACGGCGGGGAAGCCACCGCCCGCGTCACCGGCACCTGGCACGGGCAGCGGGTCGACGCCAGGTTCGCGCGGACCAACGGCTGCGAGATCGCCCGGTGGAACGGCGCCCGCCCGGTCCTGCCGAACGTGAGGTGACCCGTCCCCGAACCCCGGCGGCGGATCCGCACGGGGTTCGACGAGGGTCGGAGCCGTACAAGATCCGCACCACACCTTGGTGAGAGCTCCCCCTCATCCGCAGTCCCGCGCCCCGCCCCTGCCTTTAGACTCCTCCAGTGACAGCCTGAGGGCCGAGGGGCAAGATGGGGCCGCTGTCGGCAAGGTGCAGTAATAGGGAGGAACCGTCGTCGTGAGCAGCAGGCCATCCCGAGGCGCTGCTCGCCTCGCAGCCATACTCGATGCCCTTCCGGACGGGCTCCTGCTCGTCAACTGCAACGGTACGGTCGTCAACGCCAACACCATCGCCCTCGAAATGTTCGAGACGCCGGGCACCGCGCTCGTCGGTCGCGGGCTGCTCGATCTGCTGCCGGAGTTCGACTCCAAGCTGATCCCGGGGTCGATGCGCAGGCCCGAGGCTGCGGACGAGCGCGGCCGTACCAAGCCCACGCGCATGATCGCGCGGCGCACCGACGGCCACGAGTACCCCGTAGAGGTGACGAGCGCCAGCCTGGAGGACGGGCAGGCGGCCTACAAGGACGTCCAGGGCTCGTACGGCGGCGGTGGCGGTTACACGGGTGACGAGCTGCTGATGCTCGTCGTGCGCGACCTGTCCGGCACCGTGGACACCGAGGCCGAGCTGGCCCGCTCGCAGCGCCAGACCGAGATGATCCTGCGGGCCGCGGCCGAGGGCGTCGTCGGTACGGACACGGACGGCCGGGTCGTCCTCGTCAACCCCGCCGCCGCGCAGATCCTCGGCTTCCGGGCGAGCGATCTCGGCGGCAAGGAGCTGCACCCGCTGATCCTGCACTCGCGTGCCGAGGGCGAGCCGTTCCCGTACGAGGAGTCCCCGCTCGCCGACACGCTCAAGTCGGGGCGCAAGCATCGGGTGCGCGGCCAGGTTCTGTGGGCCAAGAGCGGGGAACAGGTGCCGGTCGATCTGACGACCGCGCCCGTCCGCGACGGTGACCAGCTCGTCGGCGCCGTGATGACGTTCACCGACCGCCGCCCCTACGAGGAGCTGGACCAGCGGCGCAAGGACGAGATCGCCGAGCTGACCGCGAACCACACCGCCGCCGTCGCCGAACTCACCGAACGGCACACCGCCGAGACCGCCGCCCTCAAGGAGGCGCACACCGCGGAGCTGGCCGATCGCACCGAGCGTTACGCCTCCGAGCTGGAGAAGCAGACCGAGCGGCTGACCGACCTCACCGCCCGGCACGCCCAGCTCACCGCGGTGCTCGGCGAGTCGCTGCGCGGGCCCTTGGAGGAGCTGCGCGGCGAACTGTCGGCGCTGGCCGCCGACCCCGCCGGCCAGCTGTGGCCCGAGGCCAACCAGATCCTGCACCACCTGGCCGCCGGCTACGCGCGCATGACGACGCTCATCGACAACGTTCTCGGCTACCAGCGCCTCGACAGCGGCGCGGAGGAGCTGATCAAGTCGCGGGTGCTGCTCGACGGGGTCGTCACCGCCGGTATCGACGCCGCGGTCGAGCTGATCGGGCCCGGCCGGGCACAGTTCGCGGTGCACGCCCCGCCGATCGAGGCGGAGGTCGACGCCGGGCGCCTGGTGACGGCCGTCGCCCACCTCGTCGCGGACGTCGCCGGCGTCGATTCGACCGGCAAGGCCCGGCTCGTGCCGGGTGGCGGCTATGTGGACTCCACGATCGTCGTCGCCGCCGCCCAGCGCGGTGACGTCGTCCGCATCGAGGTGCGCGGGCCGTTCGCCGGGGGCGACCCGGTCCACGTGCCGATCGTGAGCGGCATCGTCCGCGCGCACGGCGGCGTGCTCCAGACGCACGAGATGCCGGGCATGAGCGGCAGTGCGTACGTGCTGGAGGTGCCGATCGGCGCGGGTGCGGGAACGGTCGCGCCGCCGGAAGTGCCCGCGCTGATGGCTCCTCCTCCGGTGGAGGCTCCCCCGGTGGACGCTTCCCAGGTCGAGGCTCCTGCGGCCGTGGCCGAGGCGCCCGTTTCGGCCGGGCCTGTTCCCGCCGCGGATTCCGATCACTCGGGCCCCGTTCCGGCTGTTTCCGAGGCGCCCGAGGCGGGAAGGGGACGGCGCCGGGCACGGCGTTCCTCCACCGACGCCTTCCTGGAGAGCCCGGTGGGCGGTTCCGACGGCTCCGGCGAGCTGCAACCGGCTCCCGGGGACACCGGCGCGGCCGCCCCCACCGGGCGCAGGCGCGCGCGGCGTGCGGCCCCCGCCCCCGAGGC
>NZ_JAKRGC010000289.1 GCF_022347745.1 Streptomyces sp. OfavH-34-F | reverse complement strand
AGGGCGGCGTTGCGCGGGAGGTCGTCCAGCGCGCGGGCGGCGCGGGCGTACGCGTCCGGGGTGGGCGTGGAGCGGGCGGCGGGCAGTTCGCGGGCGGGCGCGGACGCCTCGATGGCGAGCTGCCGCCGGCTCTCCAGGACGCTGGCGCGCTCGGTCTCGGCGTTGGCGTACCGCCGCAGGAGCGCGGCGTGTTCGCCGCGCAGCCCGGCCAGCTCCACCCGCTTGCGGCGCAGCTTGGTCTCCAGGCGGGCGCGGATCTCGCGCGCCTCCTCCAGGTCGGACTCCAGCTCCGCCGCGCGTTCCTCGGCACGCCACTCGTCGCCGGCGCGGGCGCGCGTCAGCTCGGCGACCCGGCGGCCCGCCTCGCGGTCCCAGCTGCGCATCAGGACCGCGCCGGTGACGGCGGCGGCCGCCGCGACGGCGACCAGGGCCCGCAGGACCATGGGTTCGGTCGGCAGCCAGGCGCCCGCGGCACACAGAACCGCCGCTCCGGCGACTGCCGAGGGCGGAAGGATTCTGTGCAGTGGGGGCGAATGGCGGTGGCGTCCACGTGGCATGGCCCGAAATTTACCGTGTGCGCGGCGTACTTGGGGAGCCGCCCGTCAATCCGTGCCCGGTAAGTTACCCGGCGGCTCCCCCGTGCGGGTGTTCCGGCCCTCTTCTCCGGCCGGTATTCCGGGGCGTGTTCGCTAGTTCTTGATCAGTTCTTTCGACCGGAGGTATTCGCGGGCGGCGTCCGCGGGCTTGACGCGCTCCGCGTCGACCTTGCGGTTGAGCTGGGCGAGGTCCTCGGTGGTGAGTGCGCCGGTGAGCCTGCCGAGCGCGTCCGCGATGTCCGGGGCTCCGGCGTCCTCGGCGTTGAGGACCGGCAGGACGTTGTCCGCGTTCTGGAGCTTCTTGTCGTCCTCCAGGAACACCAGGTCGTAGCTGTCCAGCACCGCGTCGGTGGTGGTGGTGAGAACCAGCTGGGCCTTGCCGTCCTTGACGGCCTGCTTGGCCTGCGGGGTGCCGACGCCCAGGGGGTCGATTCCGGTGACGTCGATCCCGTACGTCTTCTTGAGGCCGGGTGCGCAGAACGGCCGTATCTCGCACTCGTCGCCGGCGGCGATCCGGACGCCGATCTTCGCCTCGCCGAGATCCGAAAGGGTCGTCAGCTTGTGCTTGCCGGCGAATTCCCTGGTCACCGCGAACGCGTTCTGGTCGATGGCCTTCCCCGCCGGGAGCACCTTCAGTCCGCGCGGCTCGGCGAGCTTCTTGAGGGCGGCGAGAGTGGCCCCGGCGTCGCCCGAGGCGACCGGCTTCGCCGCGGCGGCCTTCGCGCCGTTCACCTTGGCGTTGAGGAATTCGGCGATGGTGGCCGCGTATTCCGGTACGACGTCGATCTCGCCCTTCTCGAGGGAAGGTTCGTAGAGTTCGCGGTTCTTCACCGTGGTGACGGAGGTGCTGTATCCGGCGTCCGCGAGGATCTGCGCGTACAGCTCGGCGAGCACCTTGGACTCGGTGAAGGCGGCCGCGCCGACGACCAGCGAGCCCTTCTTGTCTGAGTCCCCGGAGGCGGGGGCGCCCTTGTCCTCCTCCAGGCTGTCCCCGCCGCACGCGGCGAGCGAGCCCGCGAGCGCGAGGATGCCGATGACGGCACCGGCCGTGCGTGAGGTCCTGGTCATGTTCTTCTCCGTCCACGGCGGCGACGCCGTATGCGACAAGTGATGGGTGAGCGGCAAGCGTTGCGGGGCCGTCACGCGGGACGGCGGCGGCGCAGCGGGGACAGCAGGCGGTCCAGGGTCACCAGGACCGCCTCCACCAGCAGGGCGAGGACGGCCACCAGCAGCGCCCCCGCCACCACCTGCGCGGTGTCGTACGTGTTGAAACCGGCGGTGATGATGCGGCCGAGGCCGCCCTGGCCGACCATGGCGGCGATGGTCGCCGTGGCCACGACCTGGACGGCGGCGGACCGCAGCCCGGTCATGATCAGCGGGTAGGCCAGCGGCAGTTCGACGCGGAGGAAGAGCTGGCCGCCCGACATGCCCATCCCGCGCGCGGCCTCCGTCACCGCCCGGTCCACCTCGGTCATCCCGACGTAGGCGTTGGTCAGCAGCGGGGGCACGGCGAACAGCACCAGCGCGGTGATCGTGGGCACGTAGCCCGCGTTGCGCAGGGGCGAGACCATGAAGAGGGCCAGCACCGCGAAGACCGGGACCGCGCGGCCGATGTTGGCGAGGTTGACGGCGAGCGCGCCGCCCCTGCGGATGTGGCCCAGGTACAGGGCGACGGGCAGGGCGAGGGCGCACGACAGGGCGAGCGCGACCCCGCTGACGTACAGGTGCTCGCTCAGCCGGTGGGCGATCCCGCTCTCGCCGGACCAGTTGGCTCCGGTGGCCAGCCAGCTCCAGGCGTCCCCGAGGACTCCCATGTCAGACCGCCTCCGCCGGGCCGGGCGCGGGCGCGCCGCCGTGCGGGGCGCGGACCCGGGTCCAGGGGGTCAGCAGCCGCTGCACACCGAGCAGCAGCAGGTCGGCGGCGAGCGCGAGCAGCACGCAGAGCACCGAGGCGGCCAGCACCTGGGCCTTGAAGAAGCTCGGCAGCGCGTCCTCGATGAGATTGCCGAGGCCGCCCCGGCCGACGATCGAGCCGACCGTGGTGAGCGCGATCGTGGAGACCGTGGCGATGCGTACGCCGGCCATCAGCGCGGGGAGCGCGAGGGGCAGTTCCACCTCCCACAGCAGGCGCAGCGGCCCGTATCCCATGCCCCGCGCGGCTTCCTTCGCCTCCTCGGGCACGGCTTCGAGCCCGGCCAGGATGTTGCGGACGAGGATGGTCAGCGAATACAGCACGAGGCCGGTGACCACGAGCGCGGCGGACAGCCCGAACAGGGGCAGCAGGAGCGAGAACATCGCGAGGGAGGGCACGGTGTAGAGCACCGTCGTCAGCCCGAGGACCGGCGCGGCGAATCCCCGGCCCCGGCGGGCGAGGAGCGCGAGCGGAAAGGCGACGGCCACCCCGATCGCGACCGATACGGCGGTGATCCAGATGTGCTGGACGGTGGCGTCCGTCAACTCGTGGCTGCGGGAACGGAGATACTCGCCGCAGATCCAGTCGTTCGTCACCAGGCAGTTCTGTCCGGCCATCCGTTCCCCCACCTCCCGTTCGTCTTCTCGCACGGATGTCCGGCGAGCCTATCCTCGACGACCGGCCGTCGCGGGAGCCGTTGTATTCCAGCAACATGTCCTTCACAGAACACCCGCGACAATGGGGAACCATGATCCGTTTCGAGCACGTCACCAAGCGGTACGCGGACGGCACCACGGCCGTCGACGGCCTTTCCTTCGAGGTCGTCGAGGGTGAACTGGTCACGCTCGTCGGACCGTCGGGCTGCGGCAAGACGACCACCATGAAGATGGTGAACCGGCTGACCGAACCGACCGAGGGCCGGATATTCCTCGACGGGGACGACATATCCACCATCGATCCGGTCCGGCTGCGCCGCCGTATCGGCTATGTGATCCAGCAAGTGGGCCTCTTCCCGCACAGGACGGTCCTGGAGAACACCGCCACCGTTCCCCATCTCCTGGGCTGGAAACGCGCAAAGGCCCGCGCACGCGCCGCCGAACTCCTCGACCTGGTCGGACTCGACCCTTCCGTTCATGGCGGCCGTTATCCGGAACAGCTCTCCGGCGGGCAGCGCCAACGCGTCGGTGTGGCACGGGCTCTGGCCGCCGACCCGCCGGTCCTGCTGATGGACGAGCCTTTCGGCGCGGTGGACCCGGTCGTGCGCGAACACCTCCAGAACGAATTCCTGAAACTCCAGGAACAGGTCCGCAAAACCATCCTGTTCGTCACCCACGACATCGAGGAGGCGGTGCGCCTCGGCGACCGCATCGCCGTCTACGGGCAGGGCTCCATCGAGCAGTTCGACACCCCCGCCGCCGTGCTCGGCGCCCCCGCGAACGCCTATGTCGCCGACTTCGTGGGCGCCGACCGGGCTCTCAAGCGGCTCGCCGTCACGCCCGTCGAGGCGAGCGACCTCGACCACCCGCCCGTCGTCCGCCTCGACGACCCGCTGTCCGGGGCGACCGCCCTCCTGCGCACCGAGGCCGCCCGCTGGGCCGTCGTCCTGGACGGCGACGGGCGCCCGCACGGCTGGCTGACCGCCGACGACGCGCCCACCGGGAGCAAGGGCACCGTCCGCGACCGCACCCGCCGGATGGAGGCGTCGCTTCCCCTCGGCGCCCCGCTCAAACAGGCCCTCGCCGCCCTGCTCCAGCACGACGCCGGCTGGATCGCCGTCACCGAAGAGGCCGACGGGTCCGGCCGCTACCTCGGCGTGCTCACCCCGGCCCGCCTCCACGAGGCGCTGCGCCGCTCGATCGGCGCGGACGGGCGCTCCGTGCCGCGCGCCGAGGTGGCTGTCGAGAGCGCCGCCGGCGTGACGGGGACGGCGACCGGGTAGCCGCCTCCCCGGACCCCGGCCCCGGCTCCTCCCCCGGCCCCGGCTCCTCCTGCCCTCAGCTCTCGCTCAGGCGGCTGCTCAGCCACTCCAGCGCGGCCGGGATCTCCCGGCGCCAGGTGTTGAAGTTGTGGCCGCCGCTCTTCAGCACGATCGACGAGACCCGCGCCGGCTGCTTCACCTTCGCCACGAACTTCATCGTGTCCGCGTAGTTCGACTCGCCCTGGCGCGAGGTGGACACCAGGAACGAGCCGGCCGGCTGCGGCCGGTTGTCCAGCGTCCACAGCAGGTTCGCGCGGCGCCGGGCCGCCTCGTCGCCGTGGAAGAGGTCGCCCGTCGTCGGGTCCTCGGCCGCCTTGTAGTACGCGGAGAGCCCCGCGCTCGCCGCGTACCTGTCCGGGTGGTGCATACCGATCTTCAGCGCGCAGTAGCCGCCGGTCGAGTTGCCGATGATGCCCCAGTTGCGGGCGTGCCGGCCGACCCGGTAGCCGGCCGAGACGGCGTGCGGCACGTCGTCGGCGAAGAACGTCTCCGTCTGCGGCCCGTCCGGTATGTCCACGCACTCCGTGTCGCGCGGCGGCGCCACCGTCGGCCGGAGCATCACCAGGATCATCGGCTGGGCCCGGCCGGCCCGCACCCGGTCGTGCGCGAGGCGCGGGTAGCGCAGGCCCTCGATGAGGTTCTCCGCGGTGCCCGGATAGCCGGTCAGCACCACGGCCGCCGGGAACTTCCGGTGGGCGTACGCGGGCTGGAAGTACTCCGGCGGCAGGTACACGTACGCCGGGGTCTCGATGCCCGTCCGCCGGCCGGCGATCACCACCTTGTCGATCCGGCCGCCCCTCGTGAGCACCGCACCGCCCGGCACGTCGGGCCGCTGCGAGCCCACCCGGACGATGTTCTTCGCGGCCAGCGTCCCGGCCGCGTGGTCGGTGACCACCCCCATCTCCTGCTTGCGGCCCAGCAGATCCGCCCAGGAGCCGTAGAAGAGGAAGCTGTTGTTGGCCAGCAGCCCGACCGTGGCGAACACCGCGACCTGGGTCGCCAGCAGCATGCCCACCCGCCCCAGCACGGCGGGCGCGCTGCGGCGGGCGAGGCGCGGCCAGCACCAGATGGTGGCGGTGAACAGCACGACGGCCAGCGCGATCGCGAGGACCAGCACGGGCGTGTCGGTAAGGCCCATGACCATGAACTTTCTGTCAGGAAATTTCCGGCCGGCGGGTGAACCCGCGGCCCGGAAGCCTCGTCCTAAAGGGCGCACATCGTCCGCAGCGCTACGGCCACCGGACGCCAGGAAACCTTTCGCGGAGCCACGGGAAACGATGTCTGTCACGCTAGATGGGGATAAATCAGGATCGGTTCCGGTTCGCGCCCGCACGCCCCTGCGCGGCCCCCGGCCGGAGGCCGTCCCGGCGCTCGTCGGCACCGCCTGCACCGTGGTCGGACTGATCGACGTGGCCGCCGGGGTCTTCCCGCGCTTCCGGCACAGCCGCATGCACACTCTGGCCGAAGTGCTCCCCGGCGCCCTCGGCCCCTTCGCCGCCGCGCTCTCGCTGAGCGCCGGCGTCCTGCTGCTCCTCCTGGCCCACGGCCTCAAACGGCGCAAGCGGCGCGCCTGGCGGGCCGCCGTCCTGCTCCTCCCCGCCGGCGCGCTCGCCCAGTTCGCCTACCGGCACTCGGTCATCGGCACCGTGCTCTCGCTGGCGCTGTGCTACCCGCTGCTGCGCCACCGGAACGAGTTCGCCGCCCTGCCCGACCCGCGCAGCCGGTGGCGGGCGCTGGCCAACTTCGTCCTGCTGGGCGCCGGATCGCTCGGCCTCGGCCTGATCATCGTCAGCGCCCACCCCAACCGCCTGGTCGGCAGCCCCAGCATCGCCGACCGCCTCCAGCACGTGCTGTACGGCCTGTTCGGCTTCGAGGGGCCCGTCGACTACGCGGGAGACACCTCCTGGACCGTCGCCTACTCGCTCGGCGCCCTCGGCCTGCTCACCGCCGTCACCACCATCTACCTGGCCTTCCGCCCCGAGCACCCGGCCGCCCGGCTCACCGAGGACGACGAGAGCCGGCTGCGCGCGCTGCTGGAGCGGCACGGCGGGCGGGACTCGCTCGGCCACTTCGCGCTCCGCCGCGACAAGGCCGTCGTCTTCTCGCCCAGCGGCAAGGCCGCCGTCTGCTACCGCGTCGTCTCCGGCGTGATGCTGGCCAGCGGCGACCCCATCGGGGACGTCGAGGCGTGGCCCGGCGCCATCGAACGCTTCATGGACGAGGCGCGGGCCCACTCCTGGACCCCGGCCGTCATGGGCTGCGGCGAGACCGGCGGCGAGGTCTGGACCCGCGAGACCGGGCTCACCGCCCTGGAGCTGGGCGACGAGGCGGTGGTGGACGTCGCGGATTTCTCCCTCGCCGGACGCGCGATGCGCAACGTACGCCAGATGGTGAAGCGCATTGAGCGGGGCGGCTACGAGACCCGCGTCCGGCGCGTGGCCGACATCGGCGACGCCGAACTCGCCCGCATCCGCCGCGCCGCCGCCGACTGGCGCGGCACCGACACCGAACGCGGCTTCTCCATGGCGCTCGGCCGGATCGGCGACCCCGCCGACCGGGACTGCTTCCTCGCCACCGCCCACAAGACCGACGAACACAGCTCCGACTCCCCGTACGGCGACCTGAAGGCCGTCCTCCACTTCGTCCCGTGGGGCACCGACGGCATGTCCCTCGACCTGATGCGCCGCGACCGGGCCGCCGACCCCGGCATGAACGAGCTGCTGATCGTCGCCGCGCTCCAGGCCGCGCCCCGGCTCGGCATCGAGCGCGTCTCGCTGAACTTCGCGATGTTCCGCTCGGCCCTGGCGCGCGGCGAGAAACTCGGCGCGGGCCCGGTCCTGCGGGTCTGGCGCGGGCTGCTGATCTTCCTCTCGCGCTGGTTCCAGATCGAGTCGCTGTACAAGTTCAACGCCAAGTTCCGGCCACGCTGGGAGCCGCGTTTCGTGGTCTACCGCACCGCCCGCGACCTGCCCCGCATCTCGTTCGCCGCGATGCAGGCCGAGGGCTTCGTCACCCTCGCGCTCCCCCGCCCGCTGGCCCGCCGACTCCCCGTCGCCCCGCGCCGGCCCTGCGCCCACGTCTCCCCGCCGACCGGAGACCAGGGCGCACGCATGGCGTAAACCTTCCCCCTCCGGGCCTACGCTGGTCATATGAGTACGTTGCGCGGAACGGTCCAGGGGCTGCCGGAGTGGGACCGCTGCGCGGTCATGGGCGTCGTCAACGTGACCCCCGACTCCTTCTCCGACGGAGGCCGCTGGTTCGACACCACGACGGCCGTCAAGCACGGCCTCGACCTGGTCGGCGAGGGCGCCGACCTCGTCGACGTCGGCGGGGAGTCGACCCGCCCCGGCGCCAGCCGCGTGGACGAGTCCGAGGAACTGCGCCGGGTGATCCCGGTCGTCCGCGGCCTGGTCGCCGAGGGCGTCACGGTCTCCGTGGACACCATGCGCGCCCGGGTCGCCGAGCGGGCGCTCGCCGCCGGGGCGGTCCTCGTCAACGACGTCAGCGGCGGCCAGGCCGACCCGGACATGGTCCCCGTGGTCGCCGCCGCCGGGGCGCCGTTCGTCGTCATGCACTGGCGCGGCTTCAGCGAGTCGATGAACAGCCGCGCGGTGTACGGGGACGTGGTCGCCGAGGTCGTCGCCGAGCTGCGCGCCCGGATGGACGCCGTGGTCGCGGGCGGGGTCGCCCCGGAGCGCCTGGTGATCGACCCCGGTCTCGGCTTCGCCAAGGACGCCCCGCACGACCTGGCGCTCCTCGCCCGGCTGGACGCGCTGCACGGGCTGGGCCGGCCGCTGCTGGTGGCCGCCTCCCGCAAGCGGTTCCTGGGCCGGGTGCTGGCCGGGG
>NZ_JAKRGC010000288.1 GCF_022347745.1 Streptomyces sp. OfavH-34-F | reverse complement strand
CCGACCGCTCGCCGTGGACCGGGACGGGCGCCTGCATCGGCCGCCCCGGATGCGCCAAGTCCCTGGCCGACGTGCGAGGTGACGCTGCGTCGGCCCTGCCCGCCGCGCCGCCCGGGGACGCCCTGCCCGTGTACTGGTCCGGCTGCGAACGGCGCTGCGGCCATCCGCGCGGCGACTGGGTCGACGTCGTCGCCGGACCGGACGGCTACCAGGTGTCCGTCGTCCGCGACGGCGCCCGCCCCGAGGACCCGGTGCAGGTCGCTGCCGAACCGGCCGCGCTGGCCGCCGCCGTGGCGGCGGCCCGGGAACCGCGCCGCTGACGTACCGAACCCTTCGCGCCGCACCCGGCCCGAACACCGCCCGAAGCCCCTGCCCGTAACCCGCCCGCTGAAGAGAGCGACACCACTGTGCACCAGTACGAGAAGGACGGACCGGCCATCTATCGCCAGTCCTTCGCCACCATCCGGGCGGAGGCGGACCTCGCCGGCCTGCCCGCGGACGTGAGCCAGGTCGCGGTCCGCATGATCCACGCCTGCGGCATGGTCGACCTCGTACGCGACATCGGCTACACGCCCGGCGCGGTCGCCCGCGCCCGCGCCGCGCTGCGGGCCGGCGCGCCCATCCTGTGCGATGTGGCCATGGTCGCCAGCGGGGTCACCCGCAAGCGGCTGCCCGCGGACAACGAGGTCGTGTGCACCCTGTCTGACCCGGCCGTGCCCGCGCTCGCGAAGGAGCTGGGCACGACCCGCTCGGCCGCCGCGCTGGAACTGTGGCGGGACCGGCTCGACGGCGCCGTCGTCGCCGTCGGCAACGCCCCGACCGCCCTGTTCCGGCTGCTCGAAATGATCGAGGACGGCGCCCCGCGCCCCGCCGCCGTCATCGGGGTGCCGGTCGGCTTCGTCGGCGCCGCCGAGTCCAAGGACGCCCTGGCGGCCCACCCGTCCGGGCTCGACCACCTGATCGTGCGCGGCAGGCGCGGCGGCAGCGCCATCGCCGCCGCCGCGCTCAACGCCATCGCCAGCGAGGAAGAGTGACCGTGAGCCAGCAGACAACGGGACGGCTGTACGGGGTCGGGCTCGGCCCCGGCGACCCGGAGCTGATGACCCTGCGCGCGGTGCGGGCCATCGCCGAGGCGGACGTCGTCGCCTACCACAGCGCCCGGCACGGCCGGTCCATCGCCCGGTCCATCGCGGCGGAGCACCTGCGCGCCGACCACATCGAGGAAGCCCTCGTCTACCCGGTCACCACGGAGACCACGGACCATCCGGGCGGCTACCGGGGCGCCATCGAGGACTTCTACACCGAGGCGGCGGCCCGGCTCGCCGCCCATCTGGACGCGGGGCGCACGGTCGCCGTGCTCGCCGAGGGCGACCCGATGTTCTACGGCTCGTACATGCACATGCACAAGCGGCTGGCCGACCGCTACCCCACCGAGGTCATCCCCGGGGTGACCTCGGTCAGCGCCGCCGCCGCCCGGCTCGGCACCCCGCTCGCCGAGGGCGAGGAGGTGCTGACGATCCTGCCCGGCACCCTGCCCGAGGAGGAGCTGACCGCCCGGCTGGCCGCGACCGACGCCGCCGTGGTCATGAAGCTCGGCCGCACCTTCCCCGCCGTGCGCCGCGCGTTCGAGGCGTCGGGCCGGCTGCCGGAGGCCCGCTACGTCGAGCGCGCCACGATGGCCGGGGAGCGGCTGGGCGACCTGGCGGACACCGACGCCGGTTCGGTGCCGTACTTCGCGGTCGCCGTGCTGCCGAGCCGGGTGGACGCCCGCCCCGGACCCGGCCCGGACGGCGGCGGGGTGACGGTGGTCGGCACGGGCCCGGCCGGGCCGCTGTGGCTGACGCCCGAGACGCGCGGCGCGCTGGCCGCCGCCGACGACCTCGTCGGCTACACCACCTACCTGGACCGGGTGCCGGTCCGGCCGGGGCAGACCCGGCACGGCTCCGACAACAAGGTGGAGTCGGAGCGGGCCGAGTTCGCGCTCGACCTGGCCCGGCGCGGGCGGCGGGTCGCCGTGGTGTCCGGCGGCGACCCGGGCGTCTTCGCGATGGCCACGGCCGTGCTGGAGGTGGCGTCGCAGGAGGCGTACGCGGACGTGCCGGTCCGGGTGCTGCCGGGGGTGACGGCCGCCAACGCGGCGGCGGCCCGCGCCGGGGCGCCGCTGGGCCACGACTACGCGGCGATCTCGCTCTCGGACCGGCTCAAGCCGTGGGACGTCATCGAGCGGCGGCTGGCCGCCGCCGCGTCGGCCGATCTGGTGCTGGCCCTGTACAACCCCGGCTCGCGCAGCCGCACCTGGCAGGTCGGCAAGGCGCGGGACCTGCTCCTCGAGCACCGCTCGCCGGACACGCCCGTGGTCCTGGGCCGCGATGTCGGCGGGCCCGCCGAGAGCGTACGGACCGTGCGCCTGGCGGACCTGGACCCGGCCGACGTGGACATGCGCACGATCCTGATCGTCGGTTCCTCGCAGACCCGCTGGGAGCGGCGCGGCGAGGGGCGGTCACTCGTGTGGACCCCGCGCCGCTACCCGGAGAGCTGATCCCTCAGCCAGGCGGCGGCTTCTTCCGGGCTGCCGGCCACCGCGCCCCCCGCCGGGACCGGTGGCCGGCGGACGACGACGACGGGGACGCCGGCCTCGCGGGCGGCGGTCAGCTTGGGGGCGGTCGCGGCGCCGCCGCTGTCCTTCGTGACCAGGACGTCGACGCGGTGGCGGCGCAGCAGCTCCCGCTCCCCCTCCAGGGTGAAGGGGCCCCGGTCGAGCAGGGTCTCCATCCGCGCCGGGCAGGGCGGTTCGGGCGCGTCCACGGACCGCATGAGGAACCACAGGTCGTCCAGGCCGGCGAAGGCGGCGAGCCCCATGCGCCCGGTGGTGAGGAAGACCCGCCGCCCCAGCGCGGGCAGGGCCGCGGCCGCCTCCTCCAGGGAACCGACCGGGTGCCAGTCGTCGCCGTCACCGGGCACCCAGCCGGGCCGGCGCAGCATGAGGAGAGGAACATGGGCGGCGGCGGCCGCGGCCGCCGCGTTGAACGTGATCGTCCCGGCGAAAGGATGGGTGGCGTCGATGAGCGCGTGCACCCGGTGTGCGCGGAGCCAGTCCGCGAGCCCGTCGGCGCCGCCGAAACCGCCGACGCGGACCTCCCCCGGCGGCAGCTTCGGCCGGGCCACCCGCCCGGCCAGCGAACTGGTGACCCTGCTCCCGGCGGGCAGGCCGGCCACCAGCAGTTCGGCGAGCCGGCGGGCCTCCGTCGTCCCGCCCAGAATCAGTACGTGCACGGGGAGGACCATCCTTGAATGAGGCGAAAGGCGGGCGCGGCGCCCAACTCAAGCACACCGGGCTGCGGCCCGGCTGGACGACCGGGGCCTGTGCCACCGCCGCCGCGACCGCCGCGTACACGGCGCTGCTGAGCGGCGACTTCCCGGACCCGGTCACCATCACGCTGCCGCGCGGCGAGACCCCGGCGTTCGCGCTGGCCGTGGAGGAGCTGTCCGGCGACCGCGCGACGGCGGGCGTGGTCAAGGACGCGGGCGACGACCCCGACGTGACGCACGGCGCGCTGGTGCGGGTGAGCGTGCGGGCGCTGCCGCCCGGTGCGGGCGTGGTGTTCCGGGCCGGGCCCGGGGTCGGCACGGTGACGCTGCCGGGGCTGCCGCTGGAGGTGGGCGAGCCGGCGGTGAACCCGGTGCCGCGCCGCATGATCGGCGAACATCTGGCGCGGGTGGCGGCGGCGCACGGCGGCTCCGGGGACGTCGAGGTGACGATCGGGGTGGACGACGGCGAGGAGATCGCCCGCTCCACCTGGAATCCGCGCCTGGGCATCCTGGGCGGTCTGTCGATCCTGGGCACGACCGGCATCGTGGTGCCGTACTCGTGCTCGGCGTGGATCGACTCCATCCGCCGGGGCGTCGACGTGGCGCTCGCCGACGGGCGCACCCATGTCGCCGGGTGCACGGGCTCCACCTCGGAGAAGACGGTGGTCGCCGTGTACGGGCTGCCGGAGATCGCACTGCTGGACATGGGCGACTTCGCGGGCGCGGTGCTGAAGTACGTACGGCGGCATCCGGTGGAACGGCTCACGATCTGCGGCGGGTTCGCCAAGCTGTCGAAGCTGGCCGCCGGCCATCTCGATCTGCACTCGGGGCGCTCCCAGGTGGACAAGGGACATCTCGCCGAACTGGCCCGGCGCGGCGGCGCCGACGAGGCCCTGGCCGCCGAGATCGCCGTCGCCAACACCGGCCTCGCCGCGCTCCGGCTGAGCCAGGCGCACGGCGTTCCGCTGGGTGACCTGGTGGCCGTGGCCGCGCGGGACCAGGCGCTGTCGGTGCTGCGGGGCGCCCCGGTGGCGGTGGACGTCATCTGCGTCGACCGGGCGGGCACGGTGGTGGGGCGCAGCCCGGTGCGCTGACGCCCCGCCGGGGTGTCAGCAGGTGTGGCGGTCGCGGGCGGGCGAGTAGAGGTGGCTGTCCCGGAACTGCTCGGCGCCCAGGGTGCGGCCGACCATGATGACGGCGGTGCGGATGACGCCGGCCGCCTTCACCTGGTCCGCGATGTCGTCCAGGGTGCCGCGCAGGATCAGCTCGTCGGGGCGGGAGGCCATGGCGACGACGGCGGCCGGGCAGTCGGCCCCGTAGTGCGGCAGCAGTTCCGCGACGACGCGGTCCACGTAGCGGGCGGCCAGGTGCAGCACGATCAGCGCGCCGCTGCGGCCCAGGGTCGCCAGGTCCTCGCCCTCGGGCATCGCCGTGGCGCGCTGGGCGATCCGGGTCAGGATGACGGTCTGGCCGACGGTCGGCACGGTCAGTTCCCGCTTGAGCGCAGCGGCCGCCGCCGCGAACGCGGGAACCCCGGGCACCACCTCGTACGGCACGCCCGCCTCGTCCAGGCGCCGCATCTGCTCGTTGACCGCGCTGAACACCGAGGGGTCGCCGGAGTGCAGCCGCGCCACGTCGTGACCGTCCCGGTGCGCGGCGACGAGTTCGGCGGTGATCTGGTCGATGTCGAGCTGCGCGGTGTCCACCAGGCGGGCGTCGTCCGGGCACTCGGCGAGGAGTTCGCGGGGCACCAGGCTGCCCGCGTACAGGCACACCCGGCAGGAGGCGAGGGTGCGCGCGCCGCGCACGGTGATCAGGTCGGCCGCTCCCGGTCCCGCTCCGATGAAGTACACGGTCATCTGTCGTCTCCTGAGGGTTGTACGGGGGCGTTGCCGGGGGTGACGGGGGTGCGGACCGACCACTGGGTGACGGGCATCGCCTGCCGCCAGCCGGTGAAGCCGCCGACCGGGGCCGCGTGCGCCACGGCGAGCCGGACGAGTTCGCCGCCGTGCCGCCGGTAGCGGTCGGCGAGCACGGCCTCGGACTCCAGGGTGACCGTGTTGGCGACGAGCCGGCCGCCGGGCGGGAGCGCGTCGAGGCAGGTGTCGAGGAGGCCGGGCGCGGTGAGGCCGCCGCCGATGAACACCGCGTCGGGGGCGGGGAGTCCGGCGAGGCACTCGGGGGCGCGGCCGGTGACGACGCGCAGGCCGGGGACGCCGAGCCGGGCGGCGTTCGCCTCGATGCGTGCCGCGCGCACCGGGTCGCGTTCCACGGTGACGGCCCGGCAGGAGGGGTGGGCGCGCATCCACTCGACGGCGATGGAGCCGGAGCCGCCGCCGATGTCCCACAGGAGTTCGCCGGGGGCCGGGGCGAGCACGCCGAGGGTGACGGCCCGCACGTGCCGCTTGGTCAGCTGGCCGTCGTGTTCGTACGCCTCGTCGGGCAGGCCCGGTACGGCGCCCAGGCGCAGGGTGCCGGGGGCGGCGCGGCACTCGACGGCGACGACGTTGAGCGGGTCGCCCGGCGGCCGGTCCCAGGTGTCGGCGGTGCCCTCGGCGCACGCCTCGTCCTCGCCGCCGAGCTGTTCGAGGACGTGCAGGCGGCTGGGTCCGAAGCCCCGGTCCCGGAGCAGGGCGGCGACCTCGGCCGGGGTGGTGGCGCCGGCGCTGAGGACGAGCAGCCGGCGGCCGTCGTGCAGGGCGGCGGCGAGCCGGGCGGCGGGGCGGCCGACGAGGGTGACGACCTCGGTGTCCTCCAGCGGCCAGCCGAGCCGGGCGCAGGCGTAGGAGACGGACGAGGGGTGTGGCAGGACCCGCAGCCGGCCGGCGCCCAGGACCTCGGTGAGGGCCCGGCCGATCCCGTAGAACATCGGGTCGCCGCTGGCCAGGACGGCGATCCGGCGGCCGGCGTGGGCGGCGAGCAGGCCGGGCACGGCGGGGCGCAGCGGCGTGGGCCAGGGCACCCGTTCCCCCGCGCACTCCGGTGGCAGGAGGCCGAGTTGGCGGCCGGCGCCGATGAGGACCTGGGCGTCCCGCAGGGCGGTGCGCGCCGCGTCGGTGAGGCCCGTCCAGCCGTCGGCGCCGATCCCGGCCACGGTCACTGCGGGCGGGAGGGGGTGCTCGGGGGTCACGGACGGTACCTCGGGGCTCGGGGGCGGGCGCCTCCGCACTCTACTGGCCGGTCGGCGGCGGTGTTCGAACAGGTCCCCGGTGCGGGGCGGGCCCGGGAGTCCCCGGGGAAGCCGTTGGGACGATCCTCCGACAGCGTCCGCATCTGCCATGTGTTTTCCCATGGAAAGCTGCACATGCCAGTCGATCGGGCCTATTCTTCGGCACATGCTGTCTCCCTTCACCCGGTCCTCCGCCCGTGGGCGCGCCGCAGCGGCCCTCCTCGTCGTGGGCCTGCTCGCGCCCCTGACCGCCTGCGGCGGGGACGACGGCGCCGGGGACGCGGCCACCGGACTGACCGTCCTCGCCGCCTCCTCGCTCACCGACGTGTTCACGGAGGCGGGCGCCGCGTACGAGAAGGAGCACCCGGGGACGGAGGTGACGTTCTCCTTCGCCGGGTCGCAGGAGCTGGCCGCCCAGGTGAAGCAGGGCGCGCCCGCCGACGTCCTGGTCACCGCCGACACCACGACCATGGACGGGCTGCGGGCGGAGACCGGGACGCCCGTCGTCATCGCGAAGAACCGGCTCGTCATCGCCACCGCGCCCGGCAACCCGGAGAAGGTCGGCGGCCTGGCGGACCTGGCCGACCCGGAGCTGAAGGTGGTCCTGGCCGCGCCCGAGGTGCCGGTGGGCCGCTACAGCGAGCAGATCCTGGACGCCCAGGGGCTCACCGTGAAGCCGGTGTCGCAGGAGCCGAACGTGCGCGCGGTGCTGAGCAAGGTCGAACTGGGCGAGGCGGACGCCGGGCTGGTGTACCGGACCGACGTCACCGCCGCCGCCGGAAAGGTGGACTCGGTGGACATCCCGGACGCGCGGAACGCCGTCGCCTCCTACCCGGCCGCCACGCTCGACGGCAGCGAGCACGGCGACGCCGCCGCCGCGTTCGTGAGGTGGCTGTCGTCGCCCTCGGCACGGAAGATCCTGACCGGTGCCGGCTTCCAGCAGCCGTAACGTGAACCAGGAAGCCCGATCCGTCAGCAGGGGAACCCCGATGAACCGAGCGCGCCCGTGAACCGGCCCCGCCCATGAACCGATCCCGCGCGCCGCTGGTGCTGGCGCTGCCCGCGCTGCTGGCCGTGGCGTTCCTGCTGCTGCCGCTGGCCGGGGTCCTCGCCCGCACCTCGTGGGGCGAGCTGGGCACGCATCTGACCGGCGAGGGCACCGTCGAGGCGCTGACCCTGTCGCTGGTCGTCTCCGGCTGGGCGCTGGTCCTCTCGCTGCTGCTCGGGGTGCCGCTGGCCTGGCTGCTGGCCCGGGTCGACTTCCCCGGCAAGGCCGTCGTCCGCTCGCTGGTGCTGCTGCCGATGGTGCTGCCGCCCACGGTCGGCGGCGTCGCCCTGCTCCTGGCCTTCGGGCGGCGGGGGCTCCTCGGGCCGTGGCTGGAGGACTGGTTCGGGATCACGCTGCCCTTCCACACCTCCGGGGCGGTCCTCGCCGCGACCTTCGTCGCCATGCCGTTCCTGGTCATCAGCCTGGAGGGCGCGCTCGGCGGACTGCGGCCCCGGTACGAGGAGACCGCGGCCTCCCTGGGCGCCTCGCCGGTACGGGTGTTCCGCACGGTCACGCTGCCGATGGTCGCCCCCGGACTGGCCGCGGGCGCGGCACTGACCTGGGCGCGGGCGCTCGGCGAGTTCGGGGCGACCATCACCTTCGCGGGCAACCTCCCCGGCACCACGCAGACGCTGCCGCTGCGGGTGTACCTGCTGCTCCAGGACAGCCCGCAGGCCGCCACCTCGGTCTCCCTGCTGCTCCTGGTCATCGCCATGGCGGTGCTGCTGGCGCTGCGCGGGCGCTGGACCGGGACGCCCCGGCCGGGCACGCCCCGGCGGGAGCCGGCCGACGAGGGACCGGCCGACGAGG
>NZ_JAKRGC010000287.1 GCF_022347745.1 Streptomyces sp. OfavH-34-F | reverse complement strand
GCGGCACGTCCCCCCCGGCGGCGCCGCCGGCCACCACTCCTGCGGCCTTGAGGGCGTACCCGGCGGCGAACCAGCCGATGACCGCGACCGGAAGCAGCGCGGGGATACCGGCGTTGACCTGGGCCAGCTCGCCCGCCGCCACCCGGCACTTCGCGCACGCGTCGAGGTGACTCCGCAGTCCGCGCTCCGCCCGCATCCGCAGCCCGCCGCGGGCGTACGCCCCGAGCCGGTCCGCGTACCGGGCGCAGTCGCCGCCCGAGGTGAGCGCCTGGCTCACATGGGCCTGGAGGTAGGCCTGCTTGAGCCCTTCGCGGGCCCGGCTGGCCAGCACCGACGTGGCGTTCGCGGTCAGCCCGAAGAGCGGGGCGATGTCGCTCGGCGACTCCTCCTCGACGGTGGTGTGCCAGAGGACCGCCTGCCAGCGTTCGGGAAGGCTGCGGAAGGCCCGCATGGCCATCGACTGCTCGGCCTCGTGCATCGCCAGTACATCCGCGCCGAGGTCCAGGGTGTCCGCGTCCGCCACCTCCGACGAGCGCGCGGCCTGGGCGGCGAACGCGGCGAAGTCGTCCACCAGTTGTTCGCGCTTGGCGGTCTTCGTCCAGGCGGCGGCCACATGGCGGACCGCCGTCATCAGATAGGCGCGCACCGCCTCCTCGGGCCCCTTGCCGCCCCGAACCGCCTGGAGGGTGCGGGCGAAGACCTCGGCCGTCAGGTCGTCGGCGGTGTGCGCGTCCCGGCAGCAGGTGCGGGCGTAGCGGCGGACGGCCTGGGAGTGGCGCCGGAACAGCTCGTCGTACGCGAGGTCGTCGCCCTCGCGCATGCGCTGGATCAGCTCCGCGTCCGAGCCGCGCCCCGCCCGCTGCATCGGCACGGCGGCCGTCTGCTCACCTGCCGCGCCGGAACCCCCGGAGGCGTCGGGCGCATCCTCCGCCGGGGCGGGCGGCCAGGGGCCCGGCAGGACCGTTCCGCCACCGTCGTCCTCGTCGTCGTCCGGTTGCCCGGGAACACCGCGGTCGCCGGGGACGGCCGGCTGCCCGGGGGCGGCCTGGCTCGGCACCTGGTGGCCGGGCAGGCCGACCGCTCCCGCGCCGTCGCCCGTGGCGGACACGCCGTCGTACGACTCTTCCCTCTGCCCGTCACCGCTCATCGCGGACGCCCCCGTATGCGCCATCGGACCCGAATACCGGGCAAGCGTGCCACAGAGCGCCGAGGCGGCGGGCCCACAGTCCCGTCAACCACTCCTCCGGGGACGCCTTCCCCGCACATGAGCGCCGGGCGGCACTCATTCGGGGAAGGGGCCACCCCTCGAAGTTGACGCCCGGACCCGCACCCGGACCCGCACCGGCACCGGAAGGGCACCGGAACGGCACCGGCACCGGAACCGGCATCCGCACGCACCGCGCGCCCGCGGCCCGTCCCCCGGGCCGCGGGCGCGCACCCGTCACTCGGGGCGGGAGCGCAGACCCTCCAGGAGGATGTCCAGCAGCCGGGACGAGGCCGCCGCCTGCTGAGCCGCGTCCGGCAGCGAAGGCGCCGCCGTCGCGATGACCAGCAGCACGTCCGACACCGTCACATCACGGCGCAGCTCACCCGAGGTCCGCGCGCGCTCGACCAGCCGCCCCACGACCTCCAGCAGTTCCACCGCACCGGCGCCCAGGTCCTCGCCGCCCACGTCCGGCGCGGACCGCTGCCCGGCCACCCGGGGCGCACCGGCCTCCTGACGCTGCTGGGGCACCCGGGGCTCGTCGCCCCCGGCCTCCCCGGCCTCGCCGGACACCGGCGCGTCCTCGGGCTCCACACCGACCCGCAGTATCTGCGGCGGCAGCAGCCGCCCGGCCCCCGACGCCACCGACGTCCGCAGGAAGCGGGAGAGCGCCGACCACGGCTCGTCCTCCTGCCCGAGCGCGGACCGGGCCTGATCGGTCAGCCGGGAGGTCTCCTCCTCGGCTATCCGCCGCACCAGGACGTCCTTGCTCGGGAAGCGGCGATAGACCGTCCCGACACCGACCCTGGCGCGGCGGGCCACGTCTTCCATCGGAGCGCCGTAACCCAGCTCCCCGAACACCTCGCGCGCGGCTCGCAGCACGTGTTCCAGATTGCGCTGCGCGTCCACCCGCAGAGGGGCCGACCGCACATGCGACGATGCGGAACCGAGGCCGTTGCCCAGAGCGCCCACCGTCGCCGGTGGCGTGGTCGTCGCCGTGCCGCCCACCCCGTTGAGGGTGCCGACTGCCCCGATGTGTCCGCTTTCTTCAGGCGCGACAGCAGTAGTCGGCCAATGCGATTCCTGAATATCCATAACTGTTCCCCCGGTTATGACGTCTCCCCCCGGAGACTCCCGCCGTGTCCGTCGGGTGCGGACCGATGGTCACCGTCCGACACCCTGACGACATACGAACATAGTTGAGCCAGGGTCAATTCAGAAGAGGGCAGTTCCGCCCGGAGCGCCCCCCGATCGGAGCAAGGACCGGTTGGTCACCAGTTGATCCCAAGCCCTGCCCCGTACCGCAATGCCTGACCTGCGGGGCTTGCGCCCCAACGGTCCGGCGCGCGGAAGCGACCCGTCCGCCCCGTCCGGTCACACAATTTGCCGGGGCTGTGGACAAACTCCGGTGCACGTTGCGTCATGGGGTGGTGATGGCTTCAGCTTCCGGGGGCACACCCCCCGGCCCCCCGCCGAATGCGCGCATCCTCGTCGTCGGCGGAGGCTACGTCGGGATGTACACAGCGTTGCGTCTCCAGCGGAAGCTGAAGCGGCGACTCAGAAGCGGCGAGGCCGAGATCGTCGTCGTCACGCCCGAGCCCTACATGACGTACCAGCCGTTCCTCCCGGAAGCGGCCGCCGGGTCGATCTCCCCCCGGCACGTCGTCGTACCGCTGCGCCGGGTCCTGCCGCACTGCACCATCGTCATCGGCGAGGCCCGGAGCATCGACCACACCAAGCGCACCGCCACCGTCACCACGCTCGCGAGCGGCGAGGACGGCACCGGCGCCCTGGAGATCGAGTACGACGAGATCGTCCTCGCCCCCGGCTCCGTGTCGCGCACCCTGCCCGTCCCCGGCCTCGCCGAGCACGGCGTGGGATTCAAGACGATCGAGGAGGCCATCGGGCTGCGCAACCACGTCATCGAGCAGATGGACATCGCCTCCGCCACCCGCGACCCCGGCGTCCGGGACGCGGCCCTGACCTTCGTCTTCGTCGGCGGCGGCTACGCGGGCGTGGAAGCACTGGCCGAACTGGAGGACATGGCCCGCTACACCTCGCGGTACTACCACAACATCAAGGCCGAGGACCTGCGGTGGATTCTCGTCGAGGCCACCGGCCGCATCCTGCCCGAGGTCGGTGAATCCCTGGGCCGGTACGCCGTACGGGAACTGCGCGGCCGCAACATCGACGTACGGCTGGACACCCGGCTGGACTCCTGCGAGGACCGGATCGCCGTCCTCAGCGACGGCTCCCGCTTCCCCACCCGCACCCTCGTATGGACGGCCGGCGTCAAGCCCGCCCCGCTCCTCGCCGCGACCGGCCTCCCCCTGGACGACCGCGGCAGACTCGTCTGCACCGCCCGCCTCACCGTCGAAGGCACCGAGCACGCCTGGTCGGCGGGCGACGCCGCCGCCGTTCCCGACCTCACCGCCGCCGAAACCGGCCGGACGACCGCACCCAACGCCCAGCACGCCGTCCGCCAGGCGAAGGTCCTCGCGGACAACATCGTCGCCGCGCTCGACGGCGCACCCCTCACCGGATACCGCCACAGCTACGCGGGGTCCGTCGCCTCGCTGGGTCTCCACAAGGGCGTCGCGCACATCCGCGGACGCCGGCTGAAGGGCCGTCCGGCCTGGCTGATCCACCGCGTGTACCACCTGAGCCGGGTGCCCACCTTCAACCGGAAGGCACGCGTCCTTGCCGAATGGACACTCGCGGGCCTCTTCAAACGCGAAATCGTCTCCCTCGGCTCCCTGGAACATCCCAGGGCCGAATTCGAACGCGCCGCAGGCCGCCGGCCGCGGCCCGACGGGGACGACTGTCAGTAGGGTCCGACACACTGGACGTGTGACCATGGGTGGGCCCAGATCTGCACAGAGTGACCCGGCCGGCAGCAACCGACAGTGACCAGCGAAGACCGCCCCCAGGGGCGCCGAACACCCCGGCGGGGTGGGACGCCCCCGGCAGAGGAAGCAGCCCGCCCGAGCGGACCAGACCGACACACGAGGCCAGAAATTCCGTGAACTTCACGCGCTGGAGCGCCCGCCTCCCCGGTACGCAGCGTCGCGCCGCCCGAGAGGACCACAGCTCCGTACCGGCGGCCCGCGCCGAGTACAACCGGCCCGAACCGGGTACGGTCCCGCCCCAGGACGGGCCCGACGGCGACCCCCTGCCCACCGCGCCGGACCTGGAGGACCTCTCCGCCCGCGAGATCCTGGGCCGGCTGCCCGCCCTCGTCGCCCTGGTGCACGGCTCCGACCACCGCATCGCCTACGTCAACGACGCCTACACCGCCGCCTTCGGCCCCCGCCCCTGCGGAGCCCCCGCGGCCGAGGTGATGCCCGAACTGACCGCGATCGGCCTTATCCCCCTCATGGACCAGGTCCTGCGCAGCGGCACCCCGCGCACGGTCAAGTCCCGCAAGGCCACCGACGGCCGCTCCTACACCGTGACCTGCACGCCCGTGCGCCCCGACGAGGAGAAGGGCCGCGACAGCGGAGTCCTCGTGTACGCCGCCGACGTCACCGACCACGCCGAGGCGGCCGAACGGCTGCGCGCCAGCGAGGGCCGCCACCGCGAAACCGCCGTCACCCTGCAGCGCTCACTGCTCCCGCAGGAGCTGGAACAGCCCGACGACCTGCGGATCGCCGCCACCTACCAGCCGGGCGGCACGGACGCCGCGGTCGGCGGCGACTGGTACGACGTCATCACCCTCGGCGCCGGCCGCACCGCGCTGGTCATCGGGGACGTCATGGGGCGCGGGGTGCGCGCCGCCGCCGTCATGGGACAGCTGCGCACCGCCGTACGCGCGTACGCCCGCCTCGACCTGCCGCCCCACGAGGTCCTGCAACTGCTCGACGGACTGGCCGCCGAGATCGACGCCAGCCAGATCGCCACCTGCGCGTACGCCGTGCACGACCCCAACGAGGGCCGGCTCGTCTACGCCTCCGCCGGCCATCTGCCGATCCTGGTGCGCGAGGAGGACGGCACGGTCCACCGCGCCGAGGACCCCATCGGGCCTCCGCTCGGCACCGGCGGCTGGCTGCACACCTCGGGCACGATCCCGCTGCCGCCCGGCTCCACGGCGGTCCTCTACACGGACGGGCTCGTCGAGCGCCGCGGTGAGGACATCGACGAGGGCGTCGCCGCGCTGGAGCGCGCCCTGTCCGGCGCGCGCGGCGCACCGCAGGTGGTGTGCGACCGGCTGATCCGCTCCCTGAACGTCACCGCCGAGCACGACGACGACGTGGCGGTCCTGGTCGTCCAGCACCCCGCCCGCACGGGCGCCGCCGCCGAGCTGTTCCACAACGCCTCGCTCGACCTGCTCGGCGGCATCGAGGCGGCGCCCCGCGCCCGCTCCTTCGCGACGGGGGTGCTCACCTCGTGGCGCTTCCCGGTGGAGCTGCGTGACCTGGGGGTGCTCGCGGCGGGGGAGCTGGTCGCCAACTCCCTTCAGCACGGCACCCCGCCCATGCGGCTGGGCCTGCGCCGCACCGACCGCCGCCTGATCATCGAGGTCACGGACGGCGACGACCACCTGCCGCGCCGCCGCCGCGCCGATCCGGGGGACGAGGCGGGCCGGGGGATCGAGATCGTCGCCTCGATCGCCACGTCGTGGGGCAGCCGCCGCACGCCGGGCGGCGGCAAGTCGGTGTGGTGCGAGTTCGCCCTGCCGCGATAGAGGGCGCGGTCAGCGCGCGGTGGCCACGGGGGCCGGCACGTTCTCCGGCAGGGACACGGCCACCACCCGGGACGGCGCGTTCGCGAGCGACGGCTGGTCCTGTACGGGGGTGAGCCGCCGGCCCAGCCGCAGGGCGAGCGCGGTGATCCCCAGCGAGAACAGCACGAACGTCACGATGTACGGGCCGTGCAGCGAGGCCCCCATCGGGCCGCCGACCGCCGGTCCGACCGCCAGCGCGAGCTGCTTGCACAGCGCGAACGCCGAGTTGTACTGGCCCACCATCGACTCCGGCGCCAGGTCCGCGACCAGGGGCGCGACGGTCGGCGACAGCATCGCCTCGCCGAGCCCGAACAGCGCGTACGTCGAGATCATCGCGGCCGTCGCCATCGTCTGGCTGCCGTGCCCGAGCCCCGCGTAACCGGCCACGATCCAGGCGAAGGCCCAGATCAGACCGACGGCGGCGATGACGCGGGTGCGCCGGCGGCGCTCCACGAGCCGCAGCACCACGAACTGCGCGACGACGATGACGGCGGTGTTGGCCGCCAGGGCCACGCCGAGCGTGGAGGGCTCGATTCCGGCCGCTTCGGTGCCGTACGCCGCGAGCCCGGACTCGAACTGCCCGTAGCAGGCGAAGAACAGCACGAAGCCCAGCACGCACAGCTGCACCATCGCCCGGTGCGACAGCAGCGCCCGCAGCCCGCCGCGTCCGCCGGGCGCACCCGCCGCACTCTCCGGCGCCGCCGCGGGGGTACGCGGCATCCGCACGGTCGCCGCGATGGCGCCGAGCACCAGGAACATCACCGCTTCGATCAGGAACAGCAGCGTGAACGACGCCGGGCTGCTGGTGTCGACGATCTGCCCGCCGACCAGACCGCCGATGCCCAGACCCAGGTTCTGCAGGAAGAACTGCATGGCGAAGGCCCGCGTACGGGTGGCGGGGCCGGTGCACCGGACGAGCATCGTGGCGAGCGCCGGCTGCATCACGGCGGTGCCGGCGCCGAGCACGGCCGCCGCGAGAACGGCGGCGGTGACCTGCGAGGACAAGCCGAGCGCGACGGCGCCCAGGGAAGCGACGGCGGAGGCGACGACCAGGACGGGCAGTGGCCCGCGACGGTCGATCACCCGGCCCGTGAACGGCAGGACGGCGAGCGCCGCCATGGCGAAGACCGCCAGGACGATCCCCGCCGTACCGGCGCCCAGATCCCGTACCTGCGCCACATAGACGTACAGATACGGAACCGTGAACCCGAGCCCGAACGCGCTCAGCGCGCTCCCCAGCTGAATCCGCCGGAGCGCTGCGCCCATTTCCCTGGTCACACTCACCTACCTCAAGCTCTCGAAGCCTCTGAGCCGTACCCAAGTGAACGACTCGAACCCGAAGACTTTATCACTAAAGTTCGACATCGAAAACTACGACTCGAAGGACTTCGACGGCTACGGGCGGCGTGCCATACTGCGCGCCATGTCTGACACCACCGAGCCCGGACTCGAAGAGCCGAGCCTCGACGAGCAGATCGCCGCCTACCAGCGCGAGTTCCGCGACCTCGACCCGCAGGTCGAGCAGGTCGTCTCCGCCCTCGGCCGGCTGAACCGCCGGATGAACGTGGCGTACGGGCGCCAGCTCGCCGCCCTGGGCATCAGCAACGCGGAGTGGGAGGTCCTCAAGACCCTGGTTCTCGGCGGGGAGCCGTACCGCCTGGGCCCGGGCGAACTCGCCAAGCGGCTCGGCCTCACCCCGGCCGCCATGACGCACCGCATCGACCGCATGGCCGGTGAGGGACTGGTGACCCGCGACCGGGACGAGAACAACCGGGTCCGCGTCATCGTCGAGCTGACGGACGAGGGGCGGACGAAGTGGATGGAGGCGATGCGGATGGCCACCGCCTTCGAGGCGGACCTGCTCCAGGATCTCGGGGGCGAGGAGCGCGGCCGGCTCGGCGAGATGCTGACCTGCCTGCTGCGCCGGGTGGAGCACGCCCAGCCGGACGCCGGCGGCCGCCTCACCGACCTGGACTGAGGGGGCCTCGGGAGGGGCGAGGGCGGGGGTTGACACGCCCCTCGGCGATCCGTAGTGTTCTCCGGGTTGCCACGGGGCCTGAACGGTTCTGCGGCAACCGATCCCGCCGCAACAGCGGCCAACCAAAACTCTGCACGATCTCCCGCTCGGGAAAATTTCGGCATGCCGAAATTCATTTCGAAAGACTCGATTATGAGTCGCCGGGAGAATCCGCTAAGGTTTTGGACGTCGGAACGGCCCAACGGCCGGGAGGACAAGCCCCGCTGACTGGGAATCAGGCCCGAAAGGATCTGATAGAGTCGGACTCGCCGGAAAGGGAAACGCGAAAGCGAAGACCTGGAAAGCGAAAAACGTTTGACCCGCTTCGACCGGGAATCGGACACGAAAGAGTCTGATAGAGTCGGAAACGCAAGACCGAAGGGAAGCGCCCGGA
>NZ_JAKRGC010000286.1 GCF_022347745.1 Streptomyces sp. OfavH-34-F | reverse complement strand
CTCGCCTTCCTGGCGAAGGACGCCCCGGCCGCGGGGAAGTAGCGGCCTCGGCCGCGGGGAAGTAGCGGCCCCGCGTTTCGTCCGAACGGTTCGGCCTCGTCCGCCACCGGGCCGCCCACCGTGAACGGCAGCCGCACGTACCCCTCGA
Source organism: Streptomyces sp. OfavH-34-F (assembly GCF_022347745.1). GTDB lineage: Bacteria > Actinomycetota > Actinomycetes > Streptomycetales > Streptomycetaceae > Streptomyces. The sequence goes on along the minus strand of NZ_JAKRGC010000286.1, from coordinate 8,248 downwards.
ACGCACCGTCCACCCCGAACCGGGGCCCGGACGGCACCCGGACGCCGACGCCCTCGCCGGCCACCGCGAGACGCGAGCCGGAGAGGCCGCCCGTGCGCACCCAGAGCGTCAGCCCGCCGTCCGGCACCGAGAACTCCCACTCCGGCAGCTCCCGGCGCACCGCCGCCACCAGCGCGTCGCGGTTGTCGCGGGCCTGCTCGCGGCGCAGCCGCACCGCCTCCTGCCAGCCCCCGGAGCGCATCAGCCAGTTGACCGCGAGCTGTTCGAGGACGGGGGTGCCCATGTCGGCGTACGCGCGGGCGGCGACCAGGCTGCGGATCACGTCCGGGGCGGCGCGTACCCAGCCGATCCGCATGCCCGCCCAGAAGGCCTTGCTGGCCGATCCCACGGTCAGCACCGTGCTGCCGGCCGGGTCGAACGCGCAGACCGGGCGCGGCATCTCCAGGTCGTCGTCCAGGTGCAGTTCGCGCATCGTCTCGTCCACCACCAGGACCGTGCCGGCCGCGCGCGCGGCGTCCACCAGCGCCCGCCGGCGGTCCTCGTCGGCCAGGGCCCCGGTGGGGTTGTGGAAGTCGGCGACGACGTAGCCGAGGCGGGGCGCGGCATCGCGCAGCACCTGGCGCCAGCGGCCCAGGTCCCAGCCGCCGAGCCCCTCCTCCATGGCCACCGGCACCAGCCGGGCGCCCGCCTCGCGCATCAGCTGGAGGATGTTGGCGTAGCTCGGGGACTCCACGGCGATCCGCTCGCCGCGCCCGGCGAAGAGGTGGCAGATGGCGTCGATCGCGCCCATGGCGCCGGTGGTGACCATGATCTGCTCGGGCATGGTGGGGATGCCCTGGGCGGTGTACCGGTCAGCGATCATCTGGCGCAGGGCGGGCAGCCCGGCCGGGTAGTCGCCGTGCGTGTGGGCGTACGGCGGAAGCTCCTCCAGGGCCCCCTGGACGGCGCGGGTGAGCCAGGGCTCGGGGGCCGGCAGCGAGGCGCAGCCGAGGTCGATCATGGAGCCCAGCGCCTCGGGCGGCAGCGGTTCCAGGCCACGTGCGGGCAGCGGGTTGCCGGCCGGGACGGCCGTCCAGCTGCCGGCGCCGCGCCGGGACTCCAGGAAGCCCTCGGCCCGCAGCGCCTCGTAGGCGGCGGCGACCGTGGTGCGGCTGACGGAGAGGGCCAGCGCCAGTTCGCGTTCGGCGGGGAGCCGGGCGGCGACCGCGACCCTCCCCTCCAGGACGAGCAGCCGGATACCGTCGGCGAGGGCCCGGTAGGCGGGCGGGCGGCGGCTGCCGGGTCCGGCCGGCCGCTGTTGCTGGGCCTGGAGCTGCCGGGCGAGTTGCGCCGCCCCCACCGCCGAAGTCCACTGCGCCATGAGAATCAGTCCACCTTCCTCGGATTGGCCATGGTTGGCGGCCGATCACCTGCCACAGAGTGACACGGAGCAGTCCACCCACACCACTTCAGGGGGCACCCCTTGTCCGAGACCGCCGCCCCGCAGCGGGCGCACCTCGTCCGGCGGCTGGTCCAGCTGTACGCGGGGCTCGCGCTGTACGGGGCCAGTTCGGCCCTGCTGGTCGTCGCCGGTCTCGGCCTGGAGCCGTGGGGCGTGCTGCACCAGGGGCTCGCGGAGCTGACCGGCATCAGCATCGGCGTGGTGTCGATCATCATCGGCGCGATCGTGCTGCTGCTGTGGATACCGCTGCGGCAGCGGCCGGGCCTGGGCACGGTCTCCAACGTGTTCGCGGTGGGGCTCGCGATGGACGCCACGCTGGCGCTCGTCCCGGAGGCGCACGGGCTCGCGGTGCGGGCGGGGGTGATGGCGGCGGGGATCGTGCTGAACGGGGTGGCGACGGGCCTGTACATCAGCGCCCGGTTCGGGCCCGGCCCCCGCGACGGCCTGATGACCGGGATGCACCGGCGGACCGGCCGCTCGATCCGGCTGGTGCGCACGGTGCTGGAGGTCGCGGTCGTGGTCAGCGGCTTCCTGCTCGGCGGCTCGGTCGGCGCCGGCACGGTCCTGTACGCCCTGGCCATCGGCCCGCTCGCGCAGGTCTTCCTGCGGGTCTTCGCGCTTCCGGAGCCCGGCTCCCCCGCGACCGCCGGCCCCGGGCGGTCCATACTGCCCCGGTGACTTCCGAACGCCACCCCTACCTGGACCACCCCGCTCCGCTCGCCTTCGCCCACCGGGGCGGCGCCGCGGACGGCATCGAGAACACGGCGGCCGCCTTCCGCCGGGCCGCCGACGCCGGGTACCGCTACTTCGAGACCGATGTGCACGCCTCGGCGGACGGCCGGCTGGTGGCCTTCCACGACGCCACGCTGGACCGGGTGACGGACGCCCGCGGCCGGCTGGCGGAGCTGCCCTGGAGTGAGATACGGCGGGCGCGGGTCGCCGGGCGCGAGCCGCTGCCGCTGTTCGAGGAGCTGCTGGAGGCGTTCCCGCAGGCCCGGTGGAACGTGGACGTCAAAGCGGAGGCCGCCCTGGAGCCGCTGCTGGCGCTGATCCGCGCGACGGACTCCTGGGACCGGGTGTGCGTCGGCTCGTTCTCCGAAGCGCGGGTCGCGCGGGCCCAGCGGCTGGCCGGGCCGCGCCTGGCGACCTCGTACGGGGTGCGCGGGGTCCTCGGGCTGCGGCTGCGCTCGTACGGCATCCCGGCGGCGCTGCGGTCCGGGGCGGTGTGCGCGCAGGTTCCGGAGCGGCAGAACGGCGTCCGGGTGGTGGACCGCCGCTTCGTGCGGGCGGCCCACGCGCGCGGGCTCCAGGTGCACGTGTGGACGGTGAACGAACCGGAACGGATGGCCGCGCTCCTGGACCTCGGCGTGGATGGCATCATGACCGATCACATCGGGACGCTGCGCACGGTGCTGAGCGAGCGGGGGGCCTGGGTCTGACCCGCCGCCGTGCGGCCGGCGTCCGCACGGGGAGATCGCAGGGGGCACCATGACGGCCGGAACCGCAGACACCGCCGAGCCGGCCGGCGGCACGCCGGGCCCGCAGGACGCGGCGGCGCGGCGCAGGGAGCAGCGCGGCTGGTACTTCTACGACTTCGCGTGCTCCGTCTACTCCACGAGCGTCCTCACGGTCTTCCTGGGCCCGTACCTGACGTCGGTCGCGAAGGCCGCGGCGGACCCGGACGGCTTCGTGCACCCGCTGGGCATCCCGGTCCGCGCCGGGTCGCTGTTCGCGTACTCGGTGTCCGCCTCGCTCGTCCTGGCGATCGTGCTGATGCCCGTGGTGGGCGCGGCGGCCGACCGTACGGGGCGCAAGAAGCCGCTGCTCGCGGTGGCGGCCTACACCGGGGCCACCGCGACGGCGGCGATGTTCTTCCTGGACGGCCACCGCTATCTGCTCGGCGCCTTCCTGCTCATCGTGGCGAACGCGGCGACGGCGGTGGCGATGATGCTCTACAACGCCTATCTGCCGCAGATCGCGGAGCCCGACGAGCGCGACGACGTCTCCTCGCGGGGCTGGGCGTTCGGCTACACCTCCGGGGCGCTGGTCCTGGTCCTGAACCTGGTGCTGTACTCGGGCCACGACTCGTTCGGGCTCTCCGAGTCCGAGGCGGTCCGGATCTGCCTGGCGTCGGCGGGTGTGTGGTGGGGCGTGTTCACGGTGATCCCGCTGCGCCGGCTGCGGGACCGGAAGGTGGCCCCGGGCAGCCGGGGCGCGCCGGTGGGCTCGGGGTGGCGGCAGCTGCGGGCGACCCTGGCCGACATGCGGCGCCATCCGCTGACGCTGTCCTTCCTGCTGGCGTACCTCGTCTACAACGACGGCGTGCAGACGGTGATCTCGCAGGCGTCGGTGTACGGCTCCGAGGAGCTGGGCCTGGGGCAGTCCACGCTGATCACGGCGGTGCTGCTGGTGCAGGTGCTGGCGGTGGCCGGGGCGCTGGCGATGGGGCGGCTGGCCCGGGTGTACGGGGCGAAGCGCACGATCCTGGGCTCGCTGGCGGTGTGGACGCTGATCCTGGTCGCCGGGTACTTCCTGCCGGCCGGTTCGCCGGTCTTCTTCTATGTGCTGGCGGCGGCGATCGGGCTCGTGCTGGGCGGCAGCCAGGCGCTGTCGCGGTCCCTGTTCTCCCATCTGGTGCCGCGCGGCAAGGAGGCCGAGTACTTCTCGGCGTACGAGATGAGCGACCGGGGGCTGAGCTGGCTGGGGCCCCTGGTGTTCGGGCTGGCCTACCAGCTGACCGGCAGCTACCGGGACGCGATCATCTCGCTGGTGGTCTTCTTCGTGGTGGGTTCGGTGCTGCTGGCGCGGGTTCCGGTCGAGCGGGCGGTGGCGGCGGCGGGAAACCCCGTACCCGATCGGATTTAGACGTTGAAGTCAAAGGGCGGTAGTGTACGCCTTTGGCCTGCCCCGGATAACCGTTGCTTCGAGTGGAAGTCACCGAATCGTTGGGTGACGTCCTCCGTCAAATGTGACAAACCGGGTAAGGGCGGGTACTTGAACCCTGGGAAACCTGAAAGATCAGCGGCACGACGGGCGACGCATGACCGGCGACGGGAATCTTTGCCGGCGACCGTACGTTGACCGATTTGACGACGACAGCGACACCTGTCCTGTGGGCGACCAGCCCGGGAGGCACGATTCATGAGTGAGCGAGCTCTCCGCGGCACGCGACTCGTGGTTACCAGCTACGAGACGGACCGCGGCATCGATCTGGCCCCGCGCCAGGCGGTGGAGTACGCATGCCAGAACGGACATCGATTTGAGATGCCGTTCTCGGTCGAGGCGGAAATTCCGCCGGAGTGGGAGTGCAAGGCGTGTGGCGCCCAGGCACTCCTGGTGGACGGGGACGGCCCCGAGGAGAAGAAGGGCAAGCCTGCGCGTACGCACTGGGACATGCTCATGGAGCGGCGCACGCGTGAGGAGCTGGAGGAGGTGCTGGCCGAGCGGCTGGCCGTCCTGCGCTCCGGGGCGATGAACATCGCCGTACACCCCCGGGACAGCAGGAAGTCTGCTTGACCGGGTAGGTACGGCACAGCGACAGAACCGCGGGCCGCGACACACGCACTGTGTGTCGCGGCCCGCGGTTCTGCTGCTGCGGGCGGGCTCCGCTCACCGGGTCAGCGGGGGGCGCGGTTCGTCGTTCGGGCCCGCGTCCGGGCCGGACGGCTCGTCGCGGATGACCTCGCCCTGGACGACCTTGCCGTCCGGGCGGTGGATACGGGCCTGCTGGAAGGCGTCCGAGAAGCCGCCGGGCGCCGCCTTGCGCATGCGCCGGTCCAGGGAGCGCTCCGCGTACCGGCTGAGGGCGGTCCGGACGGGCGGCACCAGGAGCAGCAGCCCGGCCACGTCCGAGAGCGGGCCCGGGATCATGATGAGGAGCCCGCCGAGCATCAGGAAGCCGTTGCCGCGGCCGCTCTCCGGGGCGGTGGGGACCGAGCCGTCCGCGCCCGGCTGCCCCGGCATCCGCTGGAGCGTCTCGGTGAGGTTGGCGAAGGCGCGGCGGCCGGCCCGCTTGATGACCGCGCCGCCGAACACGATGCCGGCGGCCAGCAGGATCACGACGGCCAGGCCGCCCGCGGCGTCGGCCACGAGGATCAGCAGCCAGATCTCCAGCACCGCCCAGGCGGCGACGGCGAGGGGTACGAAGGTCCGGGCGCGCGAGCGCCTGCGGGCGGTCGGAGGCGGTGTGCCGGTCGTCATGCCCCCAGTGTGCCTGGCCGTGCGTGCGTACGCCGTAAGGGGGTGACCGGACCCGGGGGCGTCCGGCGCATCCTCTAGCTGGTGCGGCGGCCCAGCACCTTGTTGGTGCGGGTGGTGACGCCCCAGGCCGTGACGCGCCACAGGGCCTCGACGAGGATGTCCCGGCTCATCTTGGAGTCGCCGATCTCGCGGTCCACGAAGGTGATCGGCACCTCGACCACGTGGAAGCCGGCCTCGACCGCGCGGCGGGCCAGGTCGACCTGGAAGCAGTAGCCCTGCGAGGCGACCTCGTCCAGGCCGATGCCCTTGAGGGTCTCGGTACGGAAGGCCCGGTAGCCGCCGGTGACGTCGCGGGTGCGCAGGCCGAGCATGAGGCGGGAGTAGGTGCTGCCGCCGCGCGAGATGAACTCGCGGGACTTGGGCCAGTTCACCACCCGGCCGCCGGGCACCCAGCGGGAGCCCAGGACCAGGTCGGCGCCCTTGAGCGCGGTGAGCAGCCGGGGCAGTTCCTCGGGCTGGTGGGAGCCGTCCGCGTCCATCTCGACGAGGACGCCGTAGTCGTGCTCCATGCCCCAGCGGAAACCGGCGAGGTAGGCGGCGCCGAGCCCCTCCTTGCCCTTGCGGTGCAGGACGTGGACCTGGTCGTCGGCGGCGGCCAGTTCGTCGGCGAGCTTGCCGGTGCCGTCGGGGCTGTTGTCGTCGGCGACCAGCACGTGGGCCTCCGGTACGGCGGCACGCACCCGGCTCACGATCGGCTTGATGTTCTCGGCCTCGTTGTAGGTCGGGATGATCACCAAGACACTGCCGAGCGGGCCGAATTGCCGCTGACCGCCGTCGTTCACTTACTGCCCCTCACGTCCGTACACAGGTGCACACCATATCGAGCGCGGCGGCCCGGGACGGCGACCCGGTGGGGGTGGCGCGGGAGCCGCGGCGGACAGAAGAGCGGAATCAGGGACAGAAGTGCGGATCGGGGCCCGGCGTCCTTCGGGCCGACCTGGGGCCCGCTGGCTGCGGGTCGACCTAGAGCCGTTGTCTACTGAACGTCCGGGCCCCACCCGAGTCACACCCTCCGACCGGCTGGGATCTTCCCTCGCCCCCGAGGCGCGGGCGCTGAACCTGGCTGTCAGTGGTGGTGCGCCGGTGCGGCACACCACCCCGTGACCCAGCGGCGTTCGACGACTGCGTGGAGGTCCAACCGGTCGGACGTCCTGTGGTGGACTCGGCCGAACCTACCGGCCGATGGGCGCATTCTGTCAATAGCCGCCTGACCTGCGAAGATTTCCGAAATGCCCTGGTCAGTCCGGAAGATCCCCTGGTGGCAAAAGAACCGGCCCGCCTTCGATCGGCTCAGCGGAACACCCGCACGTCACTCGTTCGGCCGTACGTAGACAGTCTGTCCGAACACGACCGTGCGCAGGCAGACCGGCAGGTCGGCCCCCGGTGTGAGGTCCGGCAGCCCCGGCGTCCCGGACCGCGGGTCGGTCGACCAGCGCGCGACCCGGTCGTCCGGCGCCTGGACCACCAGCTCGTCGGTGCGCCAGACCGCGTAGTCGGCCGGGGCGCCGGGCACCAGCGTCCCCGCGTCGTCCCGGCCCAGGGCCCGCCAGCCGCCCCGGGTGTGCGCGGTGAAGGCCGCCCGCACGGAGACGCGGTGCTCCAGGGTCCGGTGGAAGGCGGCGGCCCGGACGGTCCCCCAGGGGTCCAGCGGGGTCACCGGGCTGTCCGAGCCGAAGGCCAGCGGCACCCCGGCCCGCAGGAGCGCCGCGTAGGGGTTGAGGGTGGCGGCCCGCCCGGCGCCGAGCCGCTGGGCGTACATGCCCTCCTCGCCGCCCCACGCCGCGTCGAAGGCGGGCTGCACCGAAGCGGTGAGGCCCAGTTCGGCGAAGGCGGCGATGGTCTCGGGGGTCAGCATCTCCGCGTGCTCCACCCGGTGCCGGGCGGCGCGCACGCGGGCCCGGCCCACCTTCTCGGCGGCCGCCCGGACGCCCTCCACGACCGCCGTGAGGGCGGCGTCGCCGATGGCGTGGAACCCGGCCTGGAGCCCCGCCTCCGTGCAGGCGGCGACATGGGCGGCGATCCGCGCGGCGTCCAGGTGGGCGGTGCCTGAGTGCGGGGCGTCGGCGTACGGCTGGTGCAGGCAGGCGGTGTGGGAGCCCAGCGAGCCGTCCACGAAGAGGTCGCCGGCCGCGCCGACGGCGCCGAGTTCCCGGATGCGCCGGGCGTCCTTCTCGTCGGCCACCTCGGCGGCCCAGTAGCCGAAGACGCGCGGGCCGGGCTGCTCCGCCGCCAGCTCCAGCAGCCCGGTGAAGTCGTTCTCGTCGGAGATGTCGGGGCCGCCGCACTCGTGGACCGTGCCGATGCCCAGGGAGGCGGCGTGGCGCAGCGCGGCCCGCTGGGCCTCGGCGCGCTGGGCGGGCGGGACGGCGTCGTGGGCGGCGGCGCGCACCGCGTGGTGGGCGGCGCCGGTCAGCGGGCCGTCGGGGTGGTAGCCGGTCATCGCGGTGACCCCGGGGACCAGGTCGAGTAGGGCGGTGCTGACGACCGCCGAGTGCACGTCGATCCGGGGCAGGTAGAGCGGCCGGCCGGCCGCCGCCCGTCCGGCGC
>NZ_JAKRGC010000285.1 GCF_022347745.1 Streptomyces sp. OfavH-34-F | reverse complement strand
CAGGTCCCGAAGTCCAGGCGGTGCGGCCCGTTGCGGAGGGCGACCCGGTCGGGGTGGAGCGCGGCGCGGTGTGCCAGCAGTTCGACGAGGGAGCGCGGGGGCGCGGCGGGGCTCACCGGTCGGCTCCCACCGGGGCGGCCTCGGTGCGGGGTGCGGAGGCGGCGAGGGCGGCGGCGCGTTCGCGCAGGCCGATGAGGTCGTCCGGTTCGGCGTCGGGCACGTCGAGGTCGAAGCGGGCGAGCGCGGGCAGCCGCAGGGCCAGGGCCACGAGCGCCAGCATGGCCACGCAGCACAGCAGGTACATCAGCCCGATGCCGCGCCCGGGCCCGGTGCCGAGCACGCGTCCGACGGTGCCGGCGAGTGGCCCGTCCGCGGCCATCAGAGGGTCGAACAGCCGGGCGCCGAGGGGGGCGACGAGCCCGTGGCCCAGGGGAAGGGTGGACCAGGCCACCATGGTGTTGAGGGCGAAGACGCGGCCGTGGAAGCGCTGCGGGACCTTGACCTGGACGATGGTCGAGTAGACGCCGTTCACCAGGGCGATGCAGCAGGACATCCCGAAGGCACCGGCTCCGACGACCCAGAGGTCGGCGCGCAGCCCGGTCACCGCACCGGCCAGCGCGAACACCCCGGCGAGCGCCAGCATGCCGCGCACCCGGTGTCTACGGGGCCCGCCCCACACCCCCATGACGATGCCGCCCGCGACGGCGCCGGCGCCGCCGGCCGTGGCCACCGCCGCCGCCCCGTCCAGGGTGTCGAAGGACAGCACGAGGGGGGTCACCAGCAGGAAGAGCGGGGACAGGAAGAGGTTGAGCGCGGCGAACCAGAGGAGCATCGAGCGGAAGCCGCGGTGGCGCCAGGTGTAGGCGAAGCCCTGCTTGATCTCCTCGACGACCGGCTCCCGGCGGGTCCAGGGCAGCGTACGCGGGAACTTGACGCACACCAGGACGGCGACGGCGACGACGTAGCTCGCGATGTCGAGGATCAGGATGCCGCGCATCCCGATGCCCGCCAGCAGCGCCACCGCGACCAGCGGCACCACGAACTGGGCGGCGCCGAAGGCGAGTTGGACGACTCCGTTGGCGTGCCCGAGATAGCGCTTGGGGACCAGCTGCGGGATGGCGGAGTTGTAGGCGAGGCGCTGGAAGGTGAGCGCCACGGAGAGGCCGCCGAGCAGGAGGTAGAGATACCAGGTGTCCAGTGCGCCGGCGAGCAGCAGGCAGAGCATGGCGACCTGGCTGAGTCCCGCCGCGAGGTCGCCGGCGAGCATCACCCGGCGCCGGTCGAACCGGTCCACGACCGCGCCGGCCAGCGGTCCGACGAGGATGCCGGGCAGCATCGCCACCACCGAGTACAGCGCGAACCGGGTGAGGGAGCCGGTCTCCAGGAGAATCCAGATGGGCAGCGCGAATTCGGTGAGCGCGGACCCCACGATCGAGCCGAGCTGCCCGAGCACCACGGCGACGAAGCGCGCGGCGCCGGGCGCGGGGGCGGCCTTCGCGCTGCCCGTGCCACCGCCGCCCTCGCCGTCGCCGGGTTCGCCGCCGGGCCGGTCCGTCGCCCGGGGCGCTTCCCGCGCCTCGCGCGGAGGGTCCGCGGGCTCCGGCGGTCCGGTCTCCGCGTGGAACCACCACGCCGCGTCCGGGGAACGGGCGGGCAGGGTCGCGGTGTCGCCCCGGCCGAGCGCCCGGTGCACCGTCGTCACCGCTTCGGCGACCTCGGCGGCCCGGTACTTGACGAAGAAGTGGCCGCCCTGGTCGATGACGGCGACGGCGGAGCGCTCCGCGAGCAGCAGCCACTCCCGGTAGCGCTCCTGGTAGAAGTCGGCGGCCGGGTCGCGGTCGCCGACGAGCGACACGAGCGGGGCCCGCAGGCGCGGCGCCCCGGCCTCCACATCGGCGATCGCGCCGGTGAAGTACTCCTCGGCCGCCTGGCTGTCGCGGCGCATGTTGCCCACGATGAACGCGGTCTGCTCCCGATCGAGCTGGGAGGTGTCCACCCCCATCCCGGTGAGCCAGTTGACGTAGACGCGGTTGCCGAGCAGCGCCTCCAGGGACGCCACCCTGGACAGGGCGCCCAGTACCCGGCCGCGCGGCTTGGCGAAGGGGAACTGCGCGCCCGCGTACACCGCCTCCAGTTCGCGGCCCGACGCCTCCAGGAGGCGCGCGGTCGCCACGGCGAGGGCGGTGCCGACGCCGCAGTGCCCGTACACGATCAGGGGGCCCTGGACGCGTTCGCGGATCTCGGCGGCCAGCTTCTCCGCGAGTTCCCCGAAGGGCAGGTGCTCCTCCGTGACCCCGACGTCGTGGCCGGGTATGGCCACGGACCACAGTTCGTAGCCCTCGGGCAGGAGGTCGGCGACGGGCTGGTACACGACCGCGCTACCGCCGCCGTACGGGACGCACACCAGGGTGGCGCGCAGCCGGCCGGCGGGTGCCTGCGGGGTGAGGCGGTGCAGCAGCCGGCGCGGGCCCCGGGCGTCCTCGGGGAGGTCGGCGAGCGCGGCCAGGTCCCTGACCGTGCGGCAGGTGAACAGGTCCATGACGCTGACCGGCCGGGCGCCCGCCTCGGGGAGGAGGACGCGGGCGCGGGCGACGACCTGGGTGGCGAGGAGCGAGTGGCCGCCGAGGTCGAAGAAGTCCTCGTCGGCGCCGACCTCGTCCAGGCCGAGCACCTCGGACCAGATGCCGGCAAGCACCCGCTCCGCCGGGGTCGCCGGTGCGCAGGCCGCGCCGCTCGTCCGGTGGATCTGCGGGGTGGGCAGCGCGCGGCGGTCGAGTTTGCCGTTGGGGGTGAGCGGCAGGGCGGGCAGCGCGGTGCAGGAGACCGGCACCATGTAGTCCGGCAGCACCCGCTTGAGGGCGGTGCGCAGGTCCTGCGGGTCGGGGGCGGGCCGGCCGTCCTCGGTGACGACGTAGGCGGCGAGCCGCTTGTCCCCCGGTGTGTCCTCGCGTACGACGACGGCCGCCTCGGCGATCGGCGGCAGAGCGCGCAGGGCCGCCTCGATCTCGCCGGGCTCGATGCGCAGGCCGCGCAGCTTGACCTGCTGGTCGATGCGGCCGAGGTGTTCCAGCGCTCCGTCGGGGCGGCGCCGGCCGAGGTCGCCGGTGCGGTAGAGCCGGGAGCCCGGCGGGCCGTACGGGTCGGGGACGAACTGGCGGGCGGTGAGCCCGGGCCTGCGGTGGTAGCCGAGGGCGACCGCGGTCCCGGCGATGTGGATCTCGCCGGGTGCCCCCGGGGGCACCGGTCGCAGCGCCCGGTCCAGGACGTACAGGCGGACGTTGTCGACGGGGAAGCCGATCGGGACGGTGTCGGGCCGGTCCTCGCACTCCCAGGCGGAGACGTCGATCGCCGCCTCGGTCGGTCCGTAGAGGTTGGCCAGGGCGCAGCCGGGCAGCACCTCGCGGAAGGCGCGCGCGGTGTCGGGGGGCAGCGCCTCGCCGCTGCACACGACGCGGCGCAGCGCGGTGCAGCGCCCCGCGCCCTCCTCGGCGAGGAAGAGGGGCAGCATCGAGGGGACGAAGTGGGCGACGGTGACGGGCGCGGAGCGGATGAGTCCGTGCAGGTACGCGGCGTCCTTCTGGCCGCCCGGCCGGGCCAGGACGAGGCGGGCGCCGGTCATCAGCGGCCAGAAGAACTCCCAGACGGAGACGTCGAATCCGGCCGGGGTCTTCTGCAGGACGGAGTCGTCGGGGCCGATGGGGTAGCTCCGCTGCATCCACAGGAGGCGGTTGACGACGGCGCGGTGGGTGTTGGGGACGCCCTTGGGGCGGCCGGTGGAGCCGGAGGTGTAGATGAGGTAGGCGGGGTCGTCGGGCGCCGGTTCGGGTGTGTCCGGGGCGGGGATGGGAGCGCTCCCGTCGAGCGGGTCGGTGTCGTCGAGGTGGAGCACGGTGGCCCGGCAGCCCTCGGGGACCGGGATGTCGCGCTGGGTGAGGAGCACCCGGGCGCCGCTGTCGTCGAGCATGAACGCGAGCCGGTCGGCGGGGTATTCGGTGTCCAGCGGGCTGTAGCAGGCTCCGGTGCGCTGGACGGCGAGGAGTGCGGCGACGAGTTCCGGTGAGCGGTGCGCGCCGACGGCGACGACGTCGCCGGGCCCGGTGCCCGCCGCGCGCAGCCGGGCGGCGATCCGGTCGGCGGCGGCGTCGAGTTCGGCGTAGGTGAGGCTGCGGTCGTCGGCGGTGACCGCGAGGGCGTCGGGGGTGCGCGCGATCTGCTCGGCGATCAGGGAGACCAGGGTGGCCCCGTCGGGTACCGGCCGCTCGGTGCGGTTGAACTTCTCGGTCTCCAGGCCGCGTTCGTCGTCGGAGAGCAGGTCGAGCGTGGACAGCGGCGCGTCGGGGCGGTCGGCCACCGCGCGCAGCAGCCGGTCGAGGTGGGCGGCGAGCCGGGCGATGTCGGCCTCGTCGAAGAGGTCGGTGTTGTAGTTGAAGGCGCCGCGCAGCCCGTCCGGCCACTCCATCAGGAACAGCTCGACGTCGAACCGGGTGCCGGAGGCGCGCAGCCCGTAGTTCTCGACGTCCAGTCCCGGACCGGCGGAGGTCTGGCGCCCGGTGGCGTAGTTCTGTACGGCCAGGACCGCCTGGAACACCGGCGAGCGGGAGACGTCGCGCGGCACGTTGAGTTCGGTGACCAGCTGGGCGAAGGGCAGCTCCTGGTGGGCGTACGCCTCCAGGCAGGTCTCGCGGGTCCGTTCCAGCAGGGCGGCGAAGGTGGGGTCGCCGTCGAGCCGGGCCCGCAGCGGCAGCACGTTGACGAACATGCCGACCAGGTCTTCGAGTTCCGATTCGGGGCGGCCGGCGACGGGTGATCCCACGGCGAAGTCGCGCTGTCCGCTGAACCGGGCGAGGAGTTCCTGGAAGGCCGCGAGCAGCACCATGTGGAGGGTGGCGCCGTGGGTCTTGCCCAGGGCGGCGAGCCGGTCGAGCAGGTCGCGGTCCACCTGGAAGCCGTAGCCGGCGCCGTCGAAGGTCTGCCGCGCCGGGCGGGGCCGGGCGGTGGGCAGGACGAGGGGTTCGACTCCGGCGAGTTCCCCGGCCCAGTAGGCGACCTCGGCGGCGAGGGCGTCGCCGGTCAGCCGGTCGCGCTGCCACTGCGCGAAGTCGCCGTACCGTACGGGGAGTTCCCCGAGGGGGTGGTCGTCCCCGGCGCGGTGGGCGGCGTAGCAGCGCAGGATCTCGGAGACCAGGATCTCGCTGGACCAGCCGTCGCTGACGCTGTGGTGGACGACGAGCAGCAGGATGTGGTCGCGGTCGCCGAGGCGGACGAGCAGGGCGCGCAGCAGGGGTCCGGCCGCGAGGTCGAAGGGGACCGCCCCGGCGTCGTCCACCAGCCGGGCCGCGTGTTCCTCGTCCGCCGCCTCGGCGAGCGGCAGCGGTACGGGCGCCGGTTCGGCGATCTCCAGGACCGGGCGGCCGTCGTCGGTGGCCGGGTAGCGGGAGCGGAGCGTCTCGTGCCGGGCGACGACGGCGTCCAGGGCGTGTGCCAGTGCCTCGCGGTCCAGTTCGCCGCGCAGTCTGCGGGCGACGGGGATGTTGTACGCGGCGGTGCCGGGCGCGAACTGCTCCATGAACCAGAGGCGTTCCTGCGCGAAGGAGAGCGGCGGCACGGCCCCGTCCGGGCGGCGGGGGACGGCGGGCCGGGACGCGGTGGCGCGGCCGGTCCGCAGCCGGCGGCTGAGCAGGGCGCGCTTGGCGTCGGAGAGTCCTGCGTGCGGGGTGGTGGTCTCGCTCATGACGCCGTACGGGTTCCTTCCAGGGCGTCGCCGTCCGCGGCGAGGAGGGCGGCTGCCTCCTCCTCCGACAGGGCGTCGATCTCGGCCAGCAGGGCGGCTTCCACGGCCTCGGCGAAGGCCGCGACCGTGCGGTGGGTGAAGAGGGTGCGCAGGGGGACGGTGAGGTCGGCGGCGGCGCGGACGCGGGCGATGACCCGGGTGGCGAGGAGGGAGTGGCCGCCCAGGTCGAAGAAGTCGTCCAGGGCGCCGACCCGGTCGATGTCCAGGACCTCGCGCCAGATGTCGGCGACGAGTTCCTCCGCCTCGGTGCGCGGGGCCAGGTAGCTCGCGCGGAGTTCGGGGCGGTGGTCGGGGGCGGGCAGGGCCGCGCGGTCGAGCTTGCCGTTCGGGGTGAGCGGCAGCCGGTCGAGGACGAGGATCGACGCGGGTACGAGAGGGGCGGGTAGGAGCGCTCCCACGGCGCCGCGCAGGCCGGCCGGGTCGAGGTCCGCGGGCCCGGTCTCCGTGCCGGGGCGGCCGGGTGCGGTGGCGGGGACCACGTAGCCGACGAGGGTGTCGCGCCGGGCGACGACCACCGCCTCGGCGACGCCGGGCTGGGCGAGCAGCGCGTTCTCGACCTCGCCGGGCTCCACCCGGTAGCCGCGCACCTTGACCTGGCCGTCCAGCCGGCCGAGGAATTCCAGCGCCCCGTCGGCCCGGCGGCGCGCGAGGTCGCCGGTGCGGTAGCGGCGGGAGCCGGGCGGGCCGTAGGCGTCGGGCACGAAGGCGCGTGCGGTGGCGCCGGGCCGGCCGGTGTAGCCGTAGGTGATTCCCGTGCCGCCGATGAGCAGTTCGCCGGGGGTGCCGGGCGGGACCGGGCCGCCGTGCTCGTCGCACACGGTGGTGGTGACGCCGCCGATGGGGGCGCCGATGGGCGGGCGGAGGCGGGTGTCGGGCTCGCCGAGGTCGGCGGTGGTGGCGATGACGGTGGTCTCGGTGGGCCCGTAGGAGTTGACGAGCCGCACCCGGTCGCCGAAGCGCTCGCGCCAGGCGGCCACGGCGGCGGACTGCACCTGGTCGGCCCCCAGGATCAGCAGCCGCAGCCCCTCGGGCCAGGCGACGAGGTCCAGGTCGCCGACCAGGTGGTGCCAGTACGGGGTGGGCAGGTCCATGACCGTGACATCGGCGGTGAAGTCCTCGGCCAGCTGGTCGGGCAGCGTGGCGCCGGGGTCGGCGACGACGAGGGTGGCCCCGGCCGCCAGGGCGGGGAACAGTTCCTCGGCGCAGGTGTCGAAGCTCAGTGAGGCGCAGTGCAGGACCCGGTCGCCGGCGGTGATGCCGTATCCCTCGCGCATCCAGCGCACCCGTTCGGCGAGCGCCCGGTGCGGCACGAGGACGCCCTTGGGGGTGCCGGTCGAACCGGAGGTGTAGACGAGGTAGGCGGGGTCCTCGGGCAGCGGCCCGGGCAGAGGCTCCTCGGCCGGTGCGGGGGCCCCGGTGTCCTCCGCGTACAGGCTCCGTACGCCCTCGGGCACCGTGGCCGTCCCCTCGTCGCGGGAGGTCACGACGATGCCCGCGCCGCTGTCCGCGACCATGTACGCGATCCGGGCGGCCGGGTACTCGGGGTCCAGCGGCAGATAGGCGGCCCCGGCCCGCCAGGCGGCGAGCATCGCCACGACGGCGCGCGGGCCCCGGGGCAGGAGCACGCCGACGGTGTCACCGGGCCGCACCCCCTCCCCCGCCAGCCGCGCGGCGAGCCGGCCCGCCTCCTGCCACAGGGCGGCGTACGTGAGCGAGGTGTCGCGCCCGCGCAGGGCCTCGGCGCCGGGCCGCTCGCGCACGGTCCGGGCCAGGGCGTCGGGCACGGTGGGCGGGCCCTCGGGCAGCCCGGGGCCGCGTCCGGCCGCCTCCAGGGCGGTGACTTCGGCCGCGTCCAGCAGGGGCAGCAGGTGGACGGGCGTGTCCGGCTCTGCGGTCGCGGCGCGCAGCAGCGTCTCGAAGCGGCGGCCCAGCCTGGCGGCCCACTCGGCGTCCAGGAGGTCGGTGCGGTAGCCGAAGACCGCGACGACGTCCTCGCCGTCCCGGCGCACGTCCAGGGTGAGGTCGAACTTGCACGCCCGCATGGCGGGGTCCAGTTCGGTGCAGCCGAGACCGGCGAACGAGGCGTCGCGCAGCAGCCCGGCGTCCTGGGTGTGCACGGTCAGCATCGTCTGGAAGAGCGGGGTGCGTCCCGGGTCGCGGTCCAGCTTCAGGGACTCGGCCAGTTCCTCGAAGGGGACGCGGTCGTGGGCGAAGGCCCCCAGCACGGTGGTGCGGGCGCGGCGCAGGAGATCGGCGAAGGTGGGGGCGCCGGTCAGGTCGGAGCGCAGGACCAGGGTGCGCGAGAAGTAGCCGATGGCCCGTTCCTCGTCGGGGCCGTTGCGGCCCGCGGTGGGCACGCCGACGCAGAAGTCGCGCTGCCCGGTGCAGCGGTACAGGGTCGCCTGGTAGGCGGCGAGGAGCACCATGAACGGGGTGCAGCGCCGGGTGCGGGCGAGGGCGTCGACCAGGGGGCCGGCGCCGGTGATGAGCTGGGTGTGGAAGGCGCCGTCCGGTGAGGGGCGTTCGGGGCGTGGGCGTTCCAGGGGGAGTTCCAGGCCGGGCGCGCCGTCGAGGCGGTCGCGCCAGTAGGCGAGGGCCTCGCGGGCGCGGGCCGCGTCGGCGTCCTGTTCCGGGCCGGCGGGGCGGGCGGGCGGTGCGGG
>NZ_JAKRGC010000284.1 GCF_022347745.1 Streptomyces sp. OfavH-34-F | reverse complement strand
CCGGTCGCGACGAGTTCGGCGCCCGCCTCGAAGGCGGTCAGCAGCACCCGGAGATGGTCCGCCCGCCAGGTGTCGTCGTGGTCGAGGTAGGCGGCGAACTCGCCGCGCCCCCGGCCTCCTGCCCGCCGCCCGGAAGCGACGAAGCCTGCACGACGTCCGGGGTGCCCGGCACGTACACCTGGCCGGACTCCGTGGCGCCCGCGGGCCCGTCGGCCGGGCCGGGCGCGATCTGCGGGTAGCCCTGGGGCGGCAGTTCGCTCGGGTGCAGCGGCAGGTACAGCGTGAAGGTGGAGCCGCGTCCGGGCTCGCTCGCGGCGTGGATCTCGCCGCCCAGCAGCCGGGCGATCTCCCGGCTGATGGAGAGGCCGAGGCCGGTGCCGCCGTACTTGCGGCTGGTCGTGCCGTCCGCCTGCTTGAACGCCTCGAAGATGACCCGCATCTTGCTGGCCGCGATCCCGATGCCGGTGTCCGTCACCGAGAAGGCGATCAGCTCGGCGTCCGCGTCCCGCAGCGAACCCGCCTCCAGCAACTGCTCGCGGATCGCGTCCGGCACCTCCTGGCCCGCGTGCCGGATGACCAGCTCGACGGCCCCGCTGTCGGTGAACTTCACCGCGTTGGACAGGAGGTTGCGCAGCACCTGGAGCAGCCGCTGCTCGTCCGTGTGCAGGGTGGCGGGCAGCTCCGGCGAGACCCGTACGGAGAAGTCCAGCCCCTTCTCCGCGGTGAGCGGCCGGAACGTCGCCTCCACGTAGTCGACCAGCTGCACCAGCGCGATCCGGGTCGGGCTGACGTCCATCTTGCCCGCCTCGACCTTCGACAGGTCGAGGATGTCGTTGATCAGCTGGAGCAGATCGGAACCCGCCCCGTGAATCGTCTCGGCGAACTCCACCTGCTTCGGCGAGAGATTGCCCTCGGCGTTGTCCGCCAGCAACTTCGCCAGGATGAGCAGCGAGTTGAGGGGCGTACGCAGCTCGTGCGACATGTTCGCCAGGAACTCGGACTTGTAGCGCATCGAGACGGCCAGCTGCTCGGCGCGCTCCTCCAGGACCTGGCGCGCCTCCTCGATTTCGGTGTTCTTGACCTCGATGTCGCGGTTCTGCCGGGCCAGCAGCTCGGCCTTCTCCTCCAGTTCGGCGTTGGACGCCTGGAGGGCCTTCTGCCGGTTCTCCAACTCCTGCGAGCGGTCGCGCAGTTGCTCGGTCAGCTCCTGGGACTGTTCGAGCAGCTTCTCCGTCGTCGTGTTGACGCTGATGGTGTTGACGCTCGTGGCGATCATCTCCGCGAGCTGGTTGAGGAAGTCCCGCTGGATGTGCGTGAACGGCTGGAACGAGGCCAGTTCGATCACGCCGAGGACCTTGCCCTCGAACAGCACCGGCAGCACGATCACATGCGCCGGGGGCGCCTCGCCGAGCCCGGAGGAGATCTTGAGATAGCCCGGCGGCACGTTGTCCACCTGGATCGTGCGCTTCTCCTCGGCCGCCGTCCCGATCAGCGTCTCGCCCGGCCGGAAGGACGTCGGCATGGAACCGGCGGAGTAGCCGTAGCTTCCCCGCATGCGCAGCTCGTACGCCCCCTCCCCCTCGCCGGCCAGCGCGTCCGTCTCGCCGACCGGGGTGGCCAGGAAGAACGCGCCGTGCTGCGCCGACACGACGGGCGTCAGCTCGCTCATGATCAGCGAGGCGACGTCGTCGAGATCGCGGCGCCCCTGCATCAGGCCGGAGATCCGGGCGAGATTGCCCTTGAGCCAGTCCTGCTCCTTGTTGGTGGCGGTGGTGTCGCGCAGGTTGGCGATCATCGTGTTGATGTTGTCCTGCAGGGCCTGGATCTCGCCCGCCGCGTCCACATCGATCTTGAGGTTGAGATCGCCGCGCGTCACCGCCGTGGCGACGGCCGCGATGGCCCGCACCTGACGGGTGAGATTTCCGGCCATTTCGTTCACCGACTCGGTGAGGTCGCGCCAGGTGCCGTCCACGTTGCGCACCCGCGCCTGACCGCCGAGCTGGCCCTCGGTGCCCACCTCGCGCGCGACCCGGGTGACCTGCTCCGCGAAGTTCGAGAGCTGGTCGACCATCGTGTTGATGGTGTTCTTCAGCTCCAGGATCTCGCCGCGCGCGTCGATGTCGATCTTCTTGGTGAGGTCGCCCTTGGCGATGGCCGTCGTGACGGCGGCGATCTGGCGCACCTGGCCCGTCAGGTTGGACGCCATCGAGTTCACGGACTCGGTGAGGTCCTTCCACGTACCGGAGACGCCCGGCACGCGTGCCTGGCCGCCCAGCGCGCCCTCGGTCCCCACCTCGCGGGCGACGCGGGTGACCTCGGCCGCGAACGACGACAGGGTCGTCACCATCGTGTTGACGGTGTCGGCCAGCTCGGCGACCTCGCCGCGCGCCTCGACGGTCACCTTCTTCGTCAGGTCGCCGTTGGCCACGGCGGACGAGACGCGGGAGATGTTCCGCACCTGGCTGGTCAGGTTGTTGGCCATCAGGTTGACGTTGTCGCTGAGGTCCTTCCAGATGCCCGTCGCCCCGCGCACCCGCGCCTGACCGCCCAGGATGCCCTCGGTACCCACCTCACGGGCGACGCGCGTCACCTCGGAGGAGAACGACGACAGCTGGTCCACCATCGTGTTGACCGTCGTCACCAGTTCGAGGATCTCGCCCTTGGCGTCGACGGTGATCTTCTTGGAGAGATCGCCGTTGGCGACCGCCGTCGTCACCTCCGCGATGTTGCGCACCTGGAGGGTGAGGTTGTTGGCCATGCCGTTGACGGACTGCGTGAGGTCCTTCCACGTACCCGACACGCCCTGCACCTCGGCCTGGCCGCCGAGGATGCCCTCGGTACCGACCTCGCGGGCCACCCGCGTCACCTGCTCCGCGAAGTTCGAGAGCTGGTCGACCATGGTGTTGAGGGTGTTCTTGAGTTCCAGGATCTCGCCGCGCGCGTCCACGTCGATCTTCTGCGACAGGTCACCGCGCGCGACCGCCGTGGCGACCTGCGCGATGTTGCGGACCTGGGCGGTCAGGTTCTCCGCCATCCCGTTCACCGAGTCCGTCAGGTCACGCCAGACCCCGGCCACGCCGGGCACCCGCGCCTGGCCGCCCAGCCGCCCGTCCGTACCCACCTCGCGGGCCACCCGCGTCACCTGGTCGGCGAACGCGGAGAGCTGGTCGACCATCGTGTTGATGGTGTTCTTGAGCTCCAGGATCTCGCCGCGCGCGTCCACGTCGATCTTCTGCGACAGGTCGCCCCGCGCCACCGCCGTCGTCACCTGGGC
Organism: Streptomyces sp. OfavH-34-F; assembly: GCF_022347745.1. GTDB lineage: Bacteria > Actinomycetota > Actinomycetes > Streptomycetales > Streptomycetaceae > Streptomyces. Next base: position 5,186 of record NZ_JAKRGC010000284.1, on the reverse strand, counting down.
GATCTGGCGCACCTGGGAGGTCAGGTTCCCCGCCATGAAGTTGACGGAGTCGGTCAGTTCCTTCCACGTACCGGAGACGCCGTCGACCTGCGCCTGGCCGCCCAGCCGGCCCTCGGTCCCCACGTCCCGCGCCATGCGCGTCACCTGGTCGGCGAAGGAGGAGAGCTGCGCCACCATCGTGTTGACGGTGTTCTTCAGCTCCAGCATCTCGCCCGCGACATCCACCGTGACCTTCTGCGACAGGTCGCCGTTGGCGACCGCCGTCGTCACCTGCGCGATGTCCCGCACCTGGCCGGTCAGGTTACGGAAGGCGGTGTTCACGGAGTCCGTGAGGTCCTTCCAGGTGCCCGCCGCGCCCGGCACCTCGGCCTGCCCGCCGAGCCGGCCCTCGACGCCGACCTCACGGGCCACCCGGGTCACTTCCGAACCGAACGACTGGAGCTGGTCCACCATCGTGTTGACGGTGTTCTTCAGCTCCAGCATCTCGCCGGCCACATCGACGGTGACCTTCTGCGTCATGTCACCGCTGGCCACGGCGGTGGTCACCTGCGCGATGTCCCGCACCTGGATCGTCAGGTTCCGGAAGACCGTGTTCACCGAATCGGTGAGGTCCTTCCAGGTCCCGGCGGCGCCGGGCACCTGGGCCTGGCCGCCGAGCAGCCCCTGCCCGCCGACCTCGCTGGCCACGCGCGTGACCTCGTCCGCGAAGGTGCGCAGCGTCTCGGTCATCTGGTTGATCGTCTCGGCGAGCTGGGCCACCTCGCCGCGCGCGCTCACCTGCACCTTCTGCGACAGGTCGCCGTTGGCGACCGCCGTCGTCACCTCCGCGATGCCGCGCACCTGGGAGGTGAGGTTGCCGGCCATCGTATTGACGGAGTCCGTGAGGTCCTTCCACACCCCGGCCACGCCCGGCACCACGGCCTGACCGCCCAGCTCGCCCTCCGTGCCCACCTCGCGGGCGACGCGGGTCACCTCGGAGGAGAACGAGGACAGCTGGTCGACCATCGTGTTGACGGTGTTCTTCAGCTGGAGCATCTCGCCGGCGACATGGACGGTGACCTTCCGCGACAGATCGCCCTTGGCGACCGCCGTCGTCACCAGCGCGATGTCGCGCACCTGCGCGGTCAGCCGGTACGCCATGGTGTTGACCGAGTCCGTGAGGTCCTTCCAGGACCCGGACATCCCCCGCACCTGCGCCTGGCCGCCGAGCTTGCCCTCGGTGCCCACCTCGACCGCCACCCGCGTCACCTGTTCGGTGAACGCCGACAGCTGGTCCACGAGGTTGTTGACGGTACGGGCGACCTTCAGGAACTCGCCGCGGAGCGGGCGGACCGTCCCATCGGCCGTGTGGGAGCGCAGCTCCATCCGCTGTTCGAGGTCGCCGTCGGCCACCGCCGACAGCACCCGGCCCACCTCGGAGACGGGCCGGGCGAGGTCGTCCACCAGGTCGTTGGACGCGTCGATCGCGGCGGCCCAGGCGCCCTCGCAGGCGCCCGTCTCCAGCCGCTCGGTGAGCTTGCCCTCGCGGCCGACCACGCGGCGCACCCGCGCCAGCTCGCCCGTCAGGTGCAAGTTGCGGTCGGCGACCTCGTTGAACACGGCGGCCAGCTCCGCCATGACCCCTTCGCCGGAGACCGTGACGCGCCTGCGGAAGTTCCCGTCGCGCATGGCGACCAGACCGGCGAGCAGTCTGTGCAGCGCCGCGGCGTCGACCTCGACGGTTCCCTGGCGCTGCTTCCTCACGGACTGACCGCCTCTACTGCGCGCACCTGAACCCCGCGCCGCCACGTCAGACTCCACCGTGTCCCTCCCGCAGGGGTGTGACCATCTCGCTAGGACCTCGTCCCAGAGCTTTCCCAGAACTTCCGGGACTCATCGCCGCAGACCACCGTCGACGGGTGACCATGCGGACGTCAAATCGTTGAAACGTATCAGGCGGGAACCGGTCGGGGTGGAACCTCCCATGGTTGTCCCCCATCCCCTCAAGGGGAAGCCCGTCCTTGTCGCTCCCTCGTCGGTTCCCGCCCGTACCTGTCCGAAGTCGGCCCTCGCGTGCCCGGTGCGCCGGCGGAACGTCTAGCCTGGCAGGCGAATCGAAGCGGCGACAAACGGGCAGAGGACTCGGGGAAGCGACGAGACACCATATGGGGAGTGCTGTGATCACGGCGCGTGCGGCTGCCACCTTCGACCCGGTGGCGCGCTCCGTAGCGACGGCCCGCGCCTTTGTCCGCGACACGCTCCAGGGGTGGGGATACACCGACGTCGTGGACGACGCCGTGGTCCTGACCAGCGAGCTCGTCACCAACGCCGTCGTCCACGCGGGCACCGCGGCGGACGTCCTGTGCCTGCGCACGGAGGACGGCGTACGCGTCGAGATCTCCGACCGCTACCCGGAACGGGAGATCCCGCTCCAGTCGGCCGGGCTCGACCTGGGCAGTCCCGAGCGGGAGAACGGCCGGGGTCTGCTGCTGTGTGCGGCGCTCGCTTCCCGGTGGGGCGTCGACTACTCCCCCACCCGCAAACATGTCTGGTTCCAGCTCGATCTTCCTGACCGCCCGGTGGGCGTCCGCTCGTCCGGCCCGCTGCTGCCGGTGGACATGCTCCCGGTCACGGACGAGCGCGTCCGGGTCGCCGTCGTGCAGATCGACAGCGAGGGCGCGGTCGCCGCCTGGAACGACGACGCCGCCTATCTGTTCGGTTACACGGCGGAGCAGGTCATGGGGAAGCAGCTCGCGGACTTCACCGCCTGGCCGCAGACCCCCGGGACCAGCACCGGCTTCGCGGACGCGCTGCGCCTCTCCCGCTGGGAGGGCAGCTACGGCGTCCGCGGCGCCGACGGCCGTACGATCCCGGTCTACGGTTCCCACCTGCGGGTTCGCGACACCCAGGGCGAGCCGTCGACGGTCTGCCTGCTCGTGCGCGACTACGAGCGCGCCGTGCTCCAGACTCCTGTACGCGCGCCCGCCTCCGATACCGCCGAGAGCCGCAAGACGGACCCCTTCGAGGTCTTCATCGGCTCGCCCGCCCCCGACGACCTGGACGGCCTGCTCCAGCGCACCGTCGAACGGGCCCGCGACATGCTCGACGCGGACGCCGCGTTCCTGCTGCTGGCCACGGACGACGAGACGGAGCTGGAGGTCCGGGCCACGACCGGTCTGCCCTCCGCCCGCCAGCGCTTCGCCCGTGTCCCCGTGGAGGCCGGCACGGGACGGTACGGCTCCGCGCGGATGCCCGCCGTGCATGAGGACCTGGACGCCGTTCCGGGCGCGGTCCCGCTGCTCGGCAACACCGGGATGCGCTCGGTGGTCACGGTCCCGCTGAAGGTCGAGGGCCGGCTGACGGGCTCCCTGGGCGTCGCCGCCGAAGCGGCGGGGCGCTACTCGAACGAGGAGGCGCTGCGCCTGCAGTTCGCGGCGGACCGGATCGCTCTGGCGGTCGAGTCGGCGCGGCTCGGCGAGCTGGAGCGGCTGCGCCGTGGCTCGCTGTCCTTCCTGGTGGAGGCGTCGGACCTGCTGGCGGGCACGCTGGACCGGGATCAGACGCTGGCGCTGATGGCCCAGATGACGGTCCCGACGCTGGCGACGTGGTGCGCGGTCTACACGATCGCCGACCAGTCGTCGGAACCGGAGCTGTCCTACGTGCTGCACGAGGACGAGGAGCGCATCGACGGGCTCAAGGCCCTGCTCACCCGGATCTCGCCGCCCGAGCCGGTGCCCACGCCAGGCGCCAGGGTCTGGAGCGCTCCGTCCCGGGCCGCCCACGAGGCCGCGCTTCGGACCTCGATGCGCACCATCACGATGGGCGGGCCGGACGGCCCGGGGTCGGCGACGCGGACGACGCTGGCGACCGCGGCCGCGGTGGGCGGCGAGACCGTCGTCCTGCCGCTCGTCGCCCGGAACCGGGTGATCGGCATGCTGACGCTCGGCAAGCCGTCCGACGACCACTTCCGCCAGGAGATCCTGGAGCTGGCCGAGGACCTGTCCCGCCGGGCCGCCCTGGCCTTGGACAACGCCCGCCTGTACTCGGAGCGCACGGCGATCAGCCAGTCCCTCCAGCGCAGCCTGCTGCCTCCGGGCCTGCCGGCCGTGCCCAATGTGGAGGTCGATGTCATCTACCGGGCGGCCGGTGAGGGCAACGAGGTCGGCGGCGACTTCTACGACGTCTTCCCGATCCGGGACGGCGCGTACGGCTTCGCCATCGGCGACGTGTGCGGTACGGGGCCGGAGGCGGCGTCCGTCACGGGCCTGGCCCGTCACGCGCTGCGCCTGCTGGCCCGGGAGGGCTTCGGCGGCCCTGCGGTCCTGGAGCGCCTGAACGCGGCGATCCTCGACGAGGGGGCCCGGAGCCGCTTCCTCACCTTGCTGTACGGCGAGCTGTGGCCGCAGGAGGACGGCAGCGCGCTGTTGAAGGTCGTCTGCGCGGGGCATCCGCTGCCGCTGCGGTTGCGCCAGGACGGTTCGGTGGAGGCCGCGGCGGACCCGCAGCCGCTGCTGGGCGTGATGGAGGACCTGGAACTGTACGAGCAGCAGTTCACGCTGGAGCCGGGCGATGTGCTGTTGTGCGTGACGGATGGTGTGACGGAGCGCCGGGAGGGCACGCGCATGCTCGGCGACGACGGCTTGGCGGAGGTGCTTTCGCACTGCACGGGGCTGACGGCGGGTGCGGTGGCCGCCCGTATCCTCCGGGCGGTCGAGCGCTTCGCCGCGGACCCGCCCTCGGACGACATGGCCATCCTGACGATGCGTGTGCCGGAACCCCGCCCGGCCTGATCCGGCCCGGGCGGGAGGCGCGCTCTCTCCCCCGCACATGAAGAAAGGCCCCGCCGATTGGCGGGGCCTTTCTTTTCTTTCGGAGCCCCAATGCGGAATCGAACCGCAGACCTTCTCCTTACCATGGAGACGCTCTACCGACTGAGCTATTGGGGCCTTGCTGCCCTGCGGCAACGAGCTAAAGCATACCCTGATCCGGGGGTTCTGCAAAACCATCTGCGCCGAGCTGTCCCAGGTGGGCCGGCAGGCGGCCGGGGCGGGCCGGGAGGAACGCCGGCCGGCAGAGTCCTGGAAACGCGAAAGAGCCCCGTGCCACAAGGGCACGGGGCTCTTCCAAAAGGAGTTCGGCGGCGTCCTACTCTCCCACAGGGTCCCCCCTGCAGTACCATCGGCGCTGAAAGGCTTAGCTTCCGGGTT
>NZ_JAKRGC010000283.1 GCF_022347745.1 Streptomyces sp. OfavH-34-F | reverse complement strand
CGTCCCAGGAGGCGGCCTCGGCGGCGTCGGCGACGCCCGCCGCGTGGGTGCCGGTGACCTCCACGCCGGCCTCGCCCAGGAAGGCGGCGAACCGCTCGGCGACGGCCTCGGGGTAGGTGGCTCCGACCGCGACGCGGGCCGCGCCCAGCTTCCGTACCGCGTGCGCGAAGCCGATGGACGTACTGGAGGCGGGCACGCCCGCCGCGCGGGCCAGGGCGGCGGCCTGGTCGTGGGCGCCCCGCCACCCGTACGGGAAGCTGCCCCCGTCGCAGGCCCAGACGATGGACTGGACCCCGGAGCGCTGGAGCTCCTCGATGCCGGCGGCGAGCCGGCCGGGGGCACCCAGGGCGCGCAGCGCGTCCTCGCGGTAGGCGCCGTCCGGGCTCTCGGTGGGGTGGACGACGAGTCTGATGGTGCTGTCGAGAAGGATCTCCATGCGCGGGTAGTCGTCCTCGGCGAAGTGGCCCGGATAGAGGAATCCGACGGTCGTCATGTCCATCCCTTCCCTGCGCCTGCGTGCGTGCGCCGCCGGCTGCGGCGGCACTGACCGGTTTCCCCGCTCCTGTTCCAGTATTCCGCCATCCGTCCCGGATATCGCCCGGAGCGGACGGCCGCCACGGGCCCGGCGCGCATGAACCGCGCCCGGGCGGGCAGCCGGGGCATGACGGCATCCGGCCCCCGGGACATCCCGCGCAATCCACGCCTACCGCCCACCTGCGGACACGGGAAGGTCTCCCTCCGGCCACCGTTCGATCACATGCGCTTTCTCCCTGCATAGAAGCCCCTGATCGGGCAGGCGCCAAGCCTGTCCGGACTGTTCGAACCCCTCAGGAGATTGCGAACCATGGCTGACTTCCCGAACCTGTCCCGCCGGGGATTTCTCAACCGATCGGCAGCGGTGGGCGGTCTGCTCGTCGTTCCGGGCCTGCTCGCCGCGTGCAGCAAGACCGGCGAGGAATCCGCCGACGGCGAGGGCGCGCTCAAGAAGCTCCGCGAGCAGGGCTTCGTCCGGGTCGCCTACGCCGACGAGGCCCCGTACGGGTACATGGAGGGCAAGGAACTCAAGGGCGAGGCGCCCACGTTGCACCGCGAGATCTTCAAGGCGCTGGGCGTGGACGAGCTGAAGCCGACCCTGTCCGAGTGGGACGGCCTGATCCCCGGCCTCCAGGCCGGCAAGTACGACGTGGTCAGCGCCGGCATGGCGATCACCCCGGAGCGCTGCGCCAACGCCCTGTTCTCGGAGCCCGAGTTCATATCGCCGACCGCGATGATGGTGAAGAAGGGCAACCCGAAGAAGGTCACCGACCTGGCCTCCGCCAAGGCCGCCGGCATCACCATCGGGGTGATGGCGGGCGCGGTCGAGGGGTCGTACGCCAAGGGCGCCGGCATCCCCGAGGGGAAGATCAAGACGCTCCAGAAGCCGCAGGACGGCGCGGACGCGGTCAAGGGCGGCCGGGTGGACGCGTTCCTGCTGACCGGCATCTCGCTGCGCTGGCTGGCCAAGACCAACGAGGGGACCGAGGTCACCGAGGCGTTCCTGCCCGAGCTGGACGGCGTGAAGCAGTACAGCCCCGGCGGCGCCGTCTTCCGCAAGGGCAACGAGGAGCTGCGCGACGCCTTCAACCGCGAGCTGAAGAAGATCGTCGCCGACAAGTCCCGCTATGTGGAGCTGCTGCGCGACTACGGCTTCGGCGCGACGGAGCTGCCGCCGGCCGACCTGAAGACGGCCGACCTGTGCAAGGGCTGACGGGGACGGGGCCCGCCGCATGAATGATTTCTTCTCGGCCTTCGCCGACGATCTGCCGCAGCTGCGGTCGGGGCTGTGGGTGACCCTGGAGGCCACGGTCCTGGGCGCGCTGGTCGCGCTGCTCCTGTCGTTCGTCCTCGGTCTGATGTCGCTGAGCCGGTTCCTGCTGTCGCGCGGGGTGTCCCGCGTGGTCGTGGAGTTCTTCCGGGGCACCTCGCTGTACGTCCAGCTGTTCTGGCTGTACTACGCGATGCCGTCGCTGACCGGCTACGAACTGGACCCGCTGTTCTGCGGGGTGCTCGCGTTCGGGCTCAACTACGGGGCGTACGGCGCCGAAGTGGTGCGCGGCGCGGTCAACTCGGTACCGCGCGGGCAGTACGAGGCGGCGATCGCGCTGAACATGTCGCCGCTGCACCGGATGCGGAAGGTGATCCTGCCGCAGGCGTGGGTGCAGATGATCCCCTCGTTCACCAATCTGCTGATCCAGCTGCTGAAGGCGACCCCGCTGCTGTGGCTGATCTCGGCGGCGGACCTGATGACCGCGATCGAGAAGCTGCGCAGCCGGACGGGTGAGACGCTCACCGCCTACGTCACGCTGCTGGTCTGCTACTTCGTCCTGGCGTACGCGCTGACGCTGCTGATGAACCTGCTGGAGCGGTCCGCCAAGCGGCGGCTCGGCCTGGCCACCGGCGGGCGGAGCCTGCTGAAGTCCCGCAGCGCGGTGGCCGCCGCCCAGACCACCGGGGGTGCCCGATGAACAGCGACTTCGACTGGGGCGCGGTCCGCGAGGCGTTCCCGCAGCTCCTCGACGGTTTCTGGACGACCCTGCTGGCCACGGTGTTCGGCATCCTGGTCGCGGCGGTCCTCGGCCTGGCGATCGCGATCGCCGGGCGGGCCCCGAGCCGGCTGGTGACCGTACCGGTGAAGGCGGTGATGGAGTTCATCCGCTCCACCCCGCTGCTGGTCCAACTGGTGGGCGCGGCGACGCTGTTCACCTCGGTGGAGCCGCTGACCGTCGGCATCGTGGTGCTGGGGATCCACTACGCCACGTACACCTCCGAGGTGTACCGCGCCGGGATCGACGCCGTGCCGAAGGGGCAGTGGGAGGCGTGCCGGGCGCTGTCGCTGACGCCCCGGCGGACCTGGCAGGCGGTGATCCTGCCGCAGGCCGTCCGCAACGTGGTGCCGGCCCTGGGCAACTACGCGATCTCCATGTTCAAGGAGACGCCGTACCTCGCCGTGATCACCGTGCACGAAATGGTCTTCCAGGCCCGCGACTACGGGACCGCGCACTTCCGCTACACGGAGGTCTTCACCCTGGCCGGGCTGATCTTCCTGGTCGCGAGCTACCCCACCTCGCTGTTGATGAGAAAGCTGGAGAAGCGCCTTGGCCACTGAACCCCTCCCCCTGCGGAAGAACGCGGGCGCGGCCCCCAAGGCGGCCGTGCCGATCGACGCGTCCAAGGACGGCGGGCACCCGCTCGTCCGCTTCGACAAGGTCGTCAAGCGCTACGGCGACCACACCGTCCTGGACCGGCTGGACTTCACCGTCGAGCGTGGCGAGCACGTCACCCTGATCGGGCCCAGCGGCTCGGGCAAGACGACGATCCTGCGGCTGCTGATGACGCTGGAGCGGGTCAGTGACGGCGTGATCCGGATCAACGGCGAGCCGCTGACGCACATGCGGGCGCCGGACGGCTCGCTGAAGCCCGCGACCGAGAAGCACCTGCGGGCGGCCCGCCGGAAGATCGGCATGGTGTTCCAGCAGTTCAACCTGTTCCCGAACATGAAGGTGCTCCAGAACATCACCGAGGCGCCCGTCAACGTGCTCGGCATGGACCGGGACGCGGCGGAGGCCAGGGCCCGGGAGCTGCTGGACCTCGTCGGGCTGTCCGGCAAGATCGACGCACATCCCTCGCAGCTCTCCGGCGGCCAGCAGCAGCGGGTGGCCATCGCCCGCGCGCTCGCCATGGAGCCGGAGATCCTGCTCCTGGACGAGGTGACGTCCGCGCTGGACCCGGAGCTGGTGGCCGGGGTGCTCGACCTGCTGACGGACATCGCCCGGAACACCGACATCACGATGCTCTGCGTGACCCATGAGATGAGCTTCGCCCGCGACGTCTCGGAGAAGGTACTGATGTTCGACGCCGGACGGGTCGTGGAGTCCGGTTCGCCGGAAAAAATCTTCACCGATCCGTCGCACGAACGCACGCGCGAATTCCTCAACGCGGTGCTGTGACCTCGGCTTACGCGGCGCAGTCATGACAGAGGCATATGCCGATCGGGTGCGTCCCTGCTGGCGGGGCCGGGACGCCCCCACGAGTCCGCCGCACCGCCCCCCGGACCGGCGCCCGGCGGCTATCGTGGGTGCGAGACCTCCGGCCGCGCGCCGGCCTCCGGTTCCGAATGGCAGGGGGAAGCCGTGGCGTTGAAGCCAGAACCGACCGCCCCGTTCATCTCCGTGCAGTACGCCCTGCGCGTCCTCGAATCGGTCTCCAAGCACGGCGACGGGGTCACGGCCGCCCAGCTCTCGCGCGACACCGGTCTGCCCGCCGGCCACCTCTCGCCGCTGCTGCTGACGCTGCGCCGCGAGGGCTACGTCGAGCAGGTCACCGACGGGGCATACGTGATCGGCTCCTCGCTGCTGCTCATCGGCTCGGGCGCGGCCCGCCGTCAGGCCCTGGAGACCAGGCTCCAGCAGACCCTGGCCCAGCTGCGCGACTCGGTGGGCGCGGCGGTCTACATCAGCCGCTACGTGGACGGCGAGGTGCGGGTCACGCAGTACGCGGACAGCCCGCTCACCCCCGCGGTCAACGAGTGGGTGGACTTCCGGTCGGCGGCGCACGCCTCGGCGATCGGCAAGTGCCTGCTGACCCAGCTGGACCAGAACGGCCGCCGCGACCACCTGGCGCGGCACCGGCCGGCCCGGCTGACCTCGCGGACGATCACCAACGAGAAGGTCCTCTTCTCCAAGCTGGACAGCCAGCCGGCCACGGTCCCGGTGCTCGACCTCCAGGAGTACGCGGTCGGCACGGTGTGCGCGGCGGTGCCGCTGACGGCCGGGGCGTCGGCGGGCTGCCTGGCCCTGTCGATGCCGGTGGAGGACGCGCACCGGCTGCGCGCGGCGGCGGACACGCTGAACCGGCGCGCGGCCCCGATGATGCTGTCGCTGGCCCTCTAGGACGGGGGGCGGAGCCCTTGGGACCGGCGTGTCATCAGCACCCCTCCGGACCAGGTATTATTTTCACGTCAGCAGGCGCCGCTAGCTCAGTTGGTTAGAGCAGCTGACTCTTAATCAGCGGGTCCGGGGTTCGAGTCCCTGGCGGCGCACAGACAACGCACGAGGCGGTTTCCGTATCCACGGAGACCGCCTCGTGCGTTTCGTGCTGCCCGCGAACATGTACATCTGTTTTACACGTCCGTACTAGACAGCTGTTTTAGACAGCCGTATATTCCCTGTCATGACGCAGCCCACGAGCACCACCGCCGCCCCCGGCGCACTCGCCGGACGTCGGGAGTGGACCGCCTTCCTGGTCCTCCTCCTCCCTCTCCTCCTCGTGTCGATGGACGTGTCCGTCCTCTTCTTCGCGATCCCGTCCATCGACCGGGACCTCGCCCCCAGCGCCACCCAGCAGCTGTGGATCTTCGACGTGTACGCGTTCGCCCTGGCCGGCCTCCTCATCACGATGGGCTCGCTGGGCGACCGCATCGGCCGCCGGAAGCTGCTGCTCATCGGGGCCCTGGCGTTCGGCGCCGCCTCGGTCTGCGCCGCTTACGCGAGCAGCCCGGAAATGCTCATCGCGGCCCGCGCGGTCCTCGGCATCGGCGGGGCGACACTGATGCCGTCCACCATCGGCCTGGTGCGCAACATGTTCCGCGACGAGCGGCAGCGGGCGAAGGCGATCGGCATCTGGTCGGGCGCCATGGCCGGCGGGGTCGCGCTCGGTTCGGTGCTCAGCGGGGTGATGCTGGAGCACTTCTGGTGGGGCTCGGTCTTCCTGATCAACGTGCCCGCGATGGTGCTGCTGCTGGTCCTGGTCCCGCTGCTGGTCCCGGAGTTCAAGGACCCGAATCCGGGCCGCTTCGACTTCCTGAGCGTGCCGCTGTCCATGGGCACGGTCCTGCCGGTCGTCTACGGCGTCAAGGAGAGCGCCGCCCACGGGCTGAACGCCGAGCGCGCCCTGGTCATCGCCGCCGGGCTCGCCGTCGGCTGGGTCTTCGTCCGCCGCCAGCGCACCCGCTCCGACGCGATGATCAGCCGCGGGCTGTTCCGCAACCGCGGCTTCGGACTCGGCATCGGGCTGAACGCGCTGGCCGCCTTCGCGATGATGGGCTCGGCCTTCTTCACCACCCAGTACCTCCAGTCGGTGCTCGGCATGGGGACGCTGGAGGCGGCGCTGTGGAGCCTGGCCCCGTCCCTCGCGGTGGGCGCGGCGGCGCCGACCGCGACCGCGCTGGCCCAGCGGACCGGGCGCGCCACCGTGGTCTGCGGCGGGTTCGTGACCGGGGCGGCCGGGTTCGCGGTCTTCACCCTGGCCGGGACCGACTCGCTGGCCCTGCTACTGATCGGCTCCGCCGTGATGAGCAGCGGCATCGTCGCCGTGATGGCCCTGGTCTCGGACCTGGCGATGGCGGTCAGCCCGGCGGAGAAGGCCGGCTCGGCCGCCTCGCTCCTGGAGACCGGGCAGGAGTTCGGCGGTGCGCTGGGCATGGCCCTGCTGGGCGCGGTCTCCACCGCGGTCTACCGGGCGGACATGCCCGCCGCCGCCCCCGAGGCCGCCCGCAAGACGTTGCCGGGCGCGCTGGCCACGGGCGACGGTTCGCTGATCGCGCTCGGCCGGGACGCGTTCGTGCACAGCATGCGGTACGCCTCGGTGACCGGTTCGCTGATCCTGCTCACCGGCGCGGTGCTGGCGGCGACGCTGCTGCGCCGGGCGACCCGGCCGGTGACGGCCGCCCCGGAGCCCGCCGCCGAGGCCCCGGCGGCTCCGGTCCCGGCGGCCTGAGGGTGGTCCGGCCGGTGACGGCGACAGCGAAGCCCCGGAGTGTGCTGCCACACTCCGGGGCTCGCCGTGCTGCCCGCCGGCAGCACGTCAGACGTGGACGCGGGGCCCGTGCGTCAGAACTTCACGTCCGAACAGGCGTAGAACGCGTTGGCCGTGTCCGCGACGTTCCAGACGCTCAGGATGATGTGCTTCCCGGTCTTCTGGGTGGGGATGGTGCCCTGCTGGGTCAGCGTCGCCGGGGGCTGCTTGCCGCCGTACGGCACCGTCATGAACGGCTGCGGCTCCAGGTCGGCGCGGGTGAGCGGCTTGGTGGGATCCCAGCCGTTCTTGGTGATGTAGTAGCGGAAGTCCGAGGTGGCGTGGCGGGCGGTGAACTGCCAGCGGAAGCTGAAGCCCTGGCCGGCCGTCACCTTGGTGGCGGGCCAGTTGCCGCCGCGCGGGTCGTCGAGCTGGGCGAACGAGCCGTTGCCGCCGGAACAGATCTTCCCGTCCGCCGGACCGGCCGCCGGGAAGCCCTTGGGGCCCTCGACGCTCTGCGGTTCCCACTGGATGTTGCCGCAGCCGGTCACCGTGCCGTTGGCGCACAGCTTCTGACGGCTGATCGGGTTGTCCGTGTAGCCGTGGCTGCTGGCGCTGCCGGTCGCGAGCAGCGAGACGCCCGCTACCGCGAGACCGACCAGGGCCGCGCTTGCCTTCATACGCATGTGATGTCGCTCCTCGATGTGGGGGGAGAGGGGGGTTCTCCAAGGGAGTGCGCGTACGTATGTCCTTTGGTCTGGACCAGGGTCAGACTAGGGACACGTCGTGGACATGTCCAGACCAATGAGCGCGGGATTCCGCTTGTCCCCGGAACCTCCCCCACACCTCCTCAGGCGCCGTCCCCTCCGGTCCGCCCGGTGTAGAACGCCACCGTCAAGTCCTTGACCAGCAGCTTGCGTTCGTAGTCGTCCAGCTCGACCAGGCCGCGTTCCGTCAGCCGGGTCACGGTGTCGTCCACCGCGTCCACGACCGAGGTCAGGACGCTGTCCCGGTGCTGGGCGTCGATGGCCGCGATCCGCCGCCGCTGCATGGCCGCCGCCACCTCCGGCGCGTACTCGATGCCGGTCGGCTGCGCCGAGTACACCTCGACGCCGACGGGTTCGCAGTCGGCCTTCAGCATCCGCGTCAGCGCGTCGCCGACCGCCTCCGCGTTGCGCAGGGTGTGCGCGTCCTCGTGGAAGGCGTCGGCGGGCAGCTGGGACAGGACCCGCGCCATCGCGGCCTCGACCTGTTCGCGCAGGTACGTCTCGTGGTCCTCGATCCCGAGTGCCGCCCGCACGGTGTCCTTGACCCGCCACACCACCTGGACGACGACCCGCAGCGCGGTCCCGTTCGCGTCCACGGCGGGCAGCGGCTCGCTGCGCCAGTGCCGCAGCCGTACGTCCACCCGGCGGCGCAGCAGCAGCGGGCTGATCCACATCAGCCCGGTCCGCCGCACGGTGCCCCGGTACTGCCCGAAGAGCGTGAGCACCCAGGCGTGACCGACCCGGCCCCGGCTCAGCCCGCCGAGCGCGAACAGCACCGCGGCGCCCAGGAACACCAGCGCCGCCCACGCGCCCGTGCCGAGCCCGTCGTACGGGCGCGGGCCCAGCCCGAACCGGGCCAGTACGGCGGCCGGCACCACTCCGGTCCACCACAGCACGGCGGCCGCCGCCGCGAGGCCGCCGGACCCGGTGAGCAGCGCGGCCCAGCCGGGCAG
>NZ_JAKRGC010000282.1 GCF_022347745.1 Streptomyces sp. OfavH-34-F | reverse complement strand
CAGCGCGGTCGACCCGTGCGGCGGCGGCGAGTGGCGGCGCGACTCCTCCTGCCCGTACGACCGCAGATAGCCGACCACCGTGTTGGTGACCGCGACCAGCGGAACGGCGACGACCGCACCCCCGATGCCGGCGATCATTCCGCCCGCCGCGACCGAGAGCACCACGGCCAGCGGATGCACCCGCACCGCGCGCCCCAGGATGAACGGCTGGAGCACATGGCCCTCGATCTGCTGGACCGCGAGGACCACGGCCAGCACCATCAGGGCCGTGAACACGCCCTCGGTGACCAGGGCCACGACCACCGCCAGCGCCCCGGAGACCACGGCTCCGACGAGCGGGATGAAGGCGAACAGGAAGATGAAGACGGCGAGCGGCACCGCCATCGGGACGTTCAGGAAGTAGATCCCGAGCCCGATGAAGATGGCGTCGATCAGCGCGACGATGACGGTGCCCCGGATGTAGGCGGTCAGGGTCCGCCAGGCGCGCGGCCCCGCGCCCGCCACTCCGGGCCGTGCCTGGGCGGGCACCAGCTTGAGCACCCAGTTCCAGATGCGGGCGCCGTCGTAGAGCAGGAAGAGCGTCGAGAACATCGCGAGCAGGGCGCCGGTCATGAACTCCACGACCACGGTGACGCCCTGGAGGCCGGCGGAGGTGATGGCCTCGGTGTTGGTGCCGACGGTGTCGCTGAGGTTCTGCGCGATGTTGTTGATCTGTTTGTCGGTGACGTGGAACGGGCTGTCGAGCAGCCAGTTCTTGAGGTCCTCGATGCCCTTCGTCACCTTGTCGGACAGGGTGTCGATGTTGTCCATCACCTGCCACACCACGAACCAGCCGACCAGGCCCATGATGACGAACCCGGAGATCGCCGTGACGGCGGTGGCCAGGCCCCTCGGCAGCCCGTAGCGCCGCAGCCGGGCCACGGTCGGCTGGAGCAGCGCGGTGACGAGCAGTGCGGCGACGAAGGCCAGCACCACCAGTTGCACGGCGCTGATGACCCGCATCAGCACCCACAGCGTCCCCGCGAGCACCAGCAGCCGCCAGCCCGCCTCGGCGGCGACCCGCATGCCCCACGGGATCGCCGCGACCGGATCGGGCCGCGCGGCGACGGTGGGCGCGTACGCGGGCGGGGCGGGCACCTGGTCGACGGGGGGCGTCCCGTCCTTCCCCGTCCCCGCCGCGGCGGGTGCGACGGGGTCCGTGAGGAGGGGGTCGTCCGCCTCCGTACCGACCCGGCGCTCTTCGAGGCGCTCACTCAGCCTGCTCAGCTCGGCACCCAGTTGTCCGAGCCATCCCGGCAGTTTCGACATAACCGTTCCTCTACCCCCGTCCGCTCTCCCCACCACTCCCCCGGAGCGGTACCGCACGACGGTACACGCGTGAAGCCCCTCACCGTAGGACGGTGAGGGGCTTCACGTGGTTGAGCGGGTGAACCCTGGTGTCTAGTACCAGTGGTTGGCCTGCCAGAAGGACCAGGCGGCGCACGGGCTGCCGTAGCGCGAGCTGTTCATGTAGCTGAGGCCCCACTTGATCTGGGTGGCCGGGTTGGTCATCCAGTCGGCGCCGGCCGAGGCCATCTTGGAGCCGGGCAGGGCCTGGACGAGACCGTAGGCGCCCGAGGACGGGTTGCTCGCCCTGTAGTTCCAGCTCGACTCGACGTTCACGATGTTGCTGAAGCACTGGAACTGGTCGGCCGGGACGATCTGCCGGGCGATGGCCTGGACCTCGGCCACCGTGTAGGAGCCCTGCTGCGCGAAGGTCGCGGTGGAGCGGACCTCGGAACGGCTTGCCCGCTCCTTCTCCTTGCGCTCCTTCTCCGCCTGACGCTGGCGCTCCAGCTTGTCCTCGGCCGCCTGCTTCTTGGACTTGGCGTCCTTGGCGGCCTGGACGCGGGCGGACTCCTCCGCGGACTTCTTCGCGGCCGCGTCGGCCGCGGACGCCTGGGCGTCGGCCTGCTGCGTCAGCGAAGCGGTCTGGACCTGGGCCTGCTGGCCCGCGGGAATGTCTGCGAGCAGCGTGGTGTCGGCTGCGGCCGCCTCGAAGTTGTTGTCGTCGACAGCAGGAGTGCTGCCCGCTGCAACGCCTACGACGGCGCCTACGGTGGTGACCGCGGTGGCAGATGCCACGGCGAACCCCCGGACCGAAATCCGGCTCACACGGTGTCCTTCCAGCATCGCCCGCTTAGGTGACCTCGCGGGCGCAATCGTGCCCCTGGCACTGGCCTCCCTACTGCTTGGGTCACGGGAGGCACGGGCCCGGTGGGCGGCTCCCCGGGGGGAGCGCCGCGTGGTACTCGCGGGCGGCATACGGACGGCGGTTGTTGAGTTGTGTGGTGCGTGGCGCCTCTGGAGGTGCCGGTGTGCCGTATGCGGGGCCTGACGGAAGCAAGACTTTGCCGGAACGAGACACCGGGAAGCAATTCTCCGTTGCGTGTGAAAGGTCACACCTCGTTTGGAGCACCCGAATCTCGGAAAAGGCACCGCGACGCGCCGCCGCCCGGCTAGGCTGCTTGGCCCGCCGGGCGGCGTCAACGTCCCAATCCGTATCAGATCTGACCTTCCTCCAGCATTTCGGTCACCAGTGCGGCGATACGGGAACGCTCGGAGCGGGTGAGCGTGACATGAGCGAAGAGCGGGTGGCCCTTCAGCTTCTCGACGACGGCGACCACTCCGTCGTACCGGCCGACCCTGAGGTTGTCCCGCTGGGCCACGTCATGGGTGAGCACGACCCGGGAATTCGTGCCGATCCTGGACAACACGGTCAGCAGCACGTTGCGTTCGAGCGACTGGGCCTCGTCCACGATCACGAAGGCGTCGTGCAGGGAGCGGCCCCGGATGTGTGTGAGCGGCAGGATCTCCAGCATCCCGCGCCCCAGCACCTCTTCGATCACCTCACGCCCGGAGACGGCGGACAGCGTGTCGAAGACGGCCTGCGCCCAAGGGCTCATCTTCTCGGCCTCGCTGCCGGGGAGGTAGCCCAGTTCCTGCCCGCCGACCGCGTACAGCGGGCGGAAGACCATCACCTTCTTGTGCTGCCCGCGCTCCAGGACGGCCTCCAGGCCCGCGCAGAGCGCCAGCGCCGACTTGCCGGTGCCCGCCCGGCCGCCCAGCGAGACGATGCCCACCTCCTGGTCGAGCAGCAGGTCCAGCGCGATGCGCTGCTCGGCGCTGCGGCCGTGGATGCCGAACGCCTCCCGGTCGCCGCGCACCAGCCGCACGCTGCCGTCGGGGGTCACCCGGCCCAGGGCCTTGCCGCGTTCGGACTGGAGGACCAGGCCGGTGTGCACGGGCAGTTCGGCGGCCTCGGGGACGTACAGCCTCTCCTCGGCGAAGAGCAGGTCGATCTGGTCGGCGGCGAGGGGCAGTTCCGCCATGCCCGTCCAGCCGGAGTCGGTGATCGCCAGTTCGGCGCGGTACTCCTCGGCGAGCAGGCCCACCGACGAGGCCTTGATCCGCAGCGGGAGGTCCTTGGAGACGACCGTGACGTCGTACCCCTCGGCCTGGAGGTTGCGCGCGACCGCGAGAATCCGTGAGTCGTTGTCCCCCAACCGGTAGCCGGCGGGCAGGACGCCGGGATCGGAGTGGTTGAGCTCGACGCGGAGCGTCCCGCCGAGGTCCCCGAGGGGGATCGGCGCGTCCAGCCGGCCGTACCGCACCCGGAAGTCGTCCAGCAGGCGCAGGGCCTGGCGGGCGAAGTAACCGAGTTCCGGATGGTGCCGTTTGGCCTCCAGTTCCGTGACCACGACGACCGGGAGCACGACCTCGTGCTCGTCGAAGCGGGCCATGGCGTTCGGATCGGCCAGCAGGACGCTGGTGTCGAGAACGTAGGTGCGCCTGTCGGGCATGCGGCGCTTTGTGCTGGTCACCACGGAAGGACGTACCCCCTCGGAAGAGGTTGGGGTGCGACGGCGTCGCGGAGCATCCCAATGGGAGAGGACGGGCCGGGCTCCGGCCACCTTGCGCGGGCCGTGCGCCGGCCCTCCGCGTCGGCCGCACTGTGCGTACGGTCCTTCGTGTGCAAAGGGCCTCCCGGACGAGCGGGCTCGGTGCCGCTCGCTTGGACACGGCGCCCGCCTGGCTGGTGACCGGGCGCCGACCTGTCAGGGATATGCCCTCATACACGTCCGGCCATGCCGAACGGGGTGCCTCAGCCTCCGTAGCGGCGGTGGCGGGCCGCGTAGTCGCGCAGCGCCCGCAGGAAGTCGACCCGGCGGAAGGCCGGCCAGAAGACCTCGCAGAAGTAGTACTCGGAGTGGGCGCTCTGCCAGAGCATGAAGCCGGACAGCCGCTGCTCGCCGCTGGTGCGGATGACCAGGTCGGGGTCGGGCTGGCCACGGGTGTAGAGGTGCTCGGAGATCAGGTCGGTGGAGACGATCTCGGCGAGGTCCTCGAACGAGGTGCCCTTGGCGGAGTGTTCGAGGAGCAGGGAGCGCACGGCGTCGGCGATCTCCTGCCGGCCGCCGTAGCCCACGGCGACGTTGACGAGTATGCCGTCCACCCCGACGGTGGCCTGTTCGGCCTCCTTGAGGACGGTCTGGGTGTGGGAGGGCAGCAGATCGAGCGTGCCGACGTGGTGGACGCGCCAGCGGCCGTCGGCGGCGAGGCCGCGCACGGTGTTCTCGATGATGCCGAGCAGCGGGATCAGCTCCGACTCGGGACGGTCGAAGTTGTCGGTGGAGAGCATCCAGAGCGTGACGACCTCGACGTCGGTCTCGCTGCACCAGCCGAGGAGTTCCTTGATCTTCTCCGCCCCGGCCTGGTGCCCCTCGGCGGCGGTGCCGCCGGACGCCTTGGCCCAGCGCCGGTTGCCGTCCAGGATGACTCCGATGTGCTTGGGCACCTGGGTGTGGTCCAGGCGGCCCTCCACCCGGCGCGCATAGAGCCTGTACACCAGGTCGCGCAAGTTCACTGAGTCCACCTCTCGGTTCCGTGCGGGCCCGCCGGCCCCCGCGTCAGGGGTCCGGGGTCGTCCCCTGGGGATCGGATCGCCGCACTGGAAGGGGGCGGATCGCCCCGCCGTGTCATGGCAGTCCCGTCAGGGCAACCACATTACTGCGCGGCCCCCGCCCCCACCCAACCCGGCCTGTCACAAGTCCGTGATAAGGAGAGAATCGTGACTGATTCCTCCTCCCCCTACCACGCCGCCGGATCGCGCTACGACTCCATGGAGTACCGGCGCAGCGGGCGCAGCGGCCTGAAGCTCCCCGCCGTCTCGCTCGGTCTGTGGCACAACTTCGGCGACGACCGCTCGCTCGCCTCCCAGCGGGCCATCCTGCGCCGCGCGTTCGACCTCGGGGTGACCCACTTCGACCTGGCCAACAACTACGGTCCGCCGCCCGGCTCCGCCGAGCTGAACTTCGGCAAGCTGTTCCGGCAGGACTTCGCCCCGTACCGGGACGAACTGATCATCTCGACCAAGGCGGGGTACGAGATGCACCCCGGGCCGTACGGGGAGTGGGGGTCGCGCAAGTACCTGCTGTCGTCGCTGGACGCCTCGCTGCGGCGGACCGGCCTGGACCACGTCGACATCTTCTACTCGCACCGCTTCGACCCGGAGACCCCGCTGGAGGAGACGATGGGGGCGCTCGCCTCCGCCGTGCACCGGGGGAAGGCGCTGTACGTGGGGGTGTCCTCGTACACCTCGGCGCAGACGGCCGAGGCGGCGCGGCTGCTGCGCGAGATGGGGGTGCCGGCCCTGATCCACCAGCCGTCCTACTCGATGATCAACCGCTGGACCGAGGAGGACGGGCTGCTGGACACGCTGGAGGCGGCCGGGATGGGCTGCATCTCCTTCGTGCCGCTGGCCCAGGGTCTGCTGACCGGCAAGTACCTGAACGGCATCCCCGAGGGGTCGCGCGCCACTCAGGGCAAGTCGCTCGACCCGTCGCTGCTGTCCGACGAGGTGGTCCGCAGGCTCAACGGGCTGAACGACATCGCGCGCCGCCGGGGCCAGTCGCTGGCGCAGCTGGCCCTGACCTGGGTGCTGCGCGACAGCCGGATGACGTCCGCCCTGATCGGCGCGTCGAGCGTCGCCCAGCTGGAGGAGAACGTGGCGGCTCTGGCCGGACCGGAGCTGACGGCGGCGGAGCTGGCGGAGATCGACACATTCGCCGTGGACACCGAGGGCACCAACATCTGGGCCGCACGCGGCTGAGGGAGTGCCGGCCGATGCGGGGGCGCCCAACCGCCCTACCCCTCACGGGGCATGAAAAAACGGGCCGGTCCGTGGGGGGGGTTACGGACCGGCCCGAGGGGGGGTTTCCACCATAACCCTTCGTAAGGGATGGTGGGCGCCGCGGCGCGCGATAATTACTCTCCGAGAGTGAGGGGCTCCGCTCCGGAGACGCCCTCCGCCTCTTGGCACGGCTGTGACCTGCGCCGATGCCCGCGTGTCGCGGACCGGCGACGGAGTGGCGGCCGAGACGTCCACAGGATGTCCACATTCCGTTCGGCGCGGCGGTCAGGTCGCGGCGGCGGCGCCCCGGTGGCCGCGGGTGAAACGGATGCTCACGGTGTCGCCGCCGACGACCACGAACCGGCCGCCCTCGCAGCGGATCACGGCCTCGTGGACCTCGCCCCGCTCGTCCCTGCGCTCGTCGGTGCTGAGGACGGTCCAGCCGCCGTCCGGGGGCTGCGGCAGCCCGGCCGGCTCGGCGAACTCCCACTGCGCGGCGGGCACACACCAGTCGGGCAGCTGCGGCCAGGTGCCCGCGCCCACGTGCAGGGTGCCGTCGGATGCGCAGGTCAGCCGGACGGACTGGCCGTCGTCCAGCACGAAGGAGACGGCCTCGGGTTCGCCCATCCGGCCTTCGGGGCGGTAGAAGATGCCGAGGACGCCGACGATCCTGGCCCCCTTGAGCCACTCGGCGCCGCGCCGGCGCGGGCCGTTCACGGCGTCCTCGTCGGTGCCGCGGTCCATGGCCTGCTCCTTCCCCTCGGCAAGACGCCCCCGAGCGCTCGCGACCAGAGTGCCATCCTTCGGACCCGTCGCGGGCGGCGGGCTCACCCGGGTTTGCGGGCCTCGATCAGGAACCGGGTGGTGTGGGCGGTGAACGGGCCCCGGGTCTCCAGCCGGTGGTGCAGTGCGCGGAGTTGGGGGCGGTACCGCTCGACGGTGAAGCCGGGCACCATCCAGATCACCTTCCGCAGGAAGTAGACGACGGCGCCGATGTCGAAGAACTCGGTGCGCAGCCGCTCCGCCCGCAGGTCCACGACCGCCAGCCCCGCCGCCTCGGCGTCGGCCCGGGCCCGCTCCGGGTCGCGCGCCCCGCGCACCTCGGGCGGCTGGGGGCCCAGGAAGTACTCGACGAGTTCGAAGACGCTGGCGGGGCCGACCTGTTGGGAGAAGTACGTGCCGCCTGGGGTCAGCACCCGGGCGATCTCCTCCCACCACGTGGTCACCGGGTGGCGGCTGACGACCAGGTCGAACGCCGCGTCGCCGAACGGCAGCGGCGGCTCGTCCTCGTCCGCGACGACGACGGCCCCGAGCGGGTGCAGCAGCGCGGTGGCACGGGCGATGTTCGGCGGCCAGGACTCGGTGGCCACGGCGAGCGGCGGCAGCTTCGGCACGGACGCCAGCACCTCGCCGCCGCCCGTCTGGATGTCGAGCGCCGCCCGCGCCCGGCCCATCCGCTCCCCCATGGCCCGCGCGTACCCCCAGGACGGCCGCTGCTCGGTGGCCCGCCCGTCCAGCCAGGAGAAGTCCCACCCGGCCACGGAGACCGTGTCGGCCTCGGTGACCAGCGCGTCGAACCGTTCGTCCTCGCCGGGCAGGGGTGCGGTGTCGTCGGGTGTCGCGGGCATGGCCCCATGGTCGCAGGGGCGGGCGTACGGACGCGACAGGATTACGGGGCTCGCGGCGGGGGGCGTACCGGGGCCGGGGCCCTCCCCCGTACCGCCGGTCCTTCCGCGCGCGGGTCAGGCCCCCAGGCCGCCGAACAGCAGCCCGAGGAACGCTCCCGCGATCATGAACGGGCCGAAGGGGATGCCCGTGCTGCGCCCGGCCCGGCGCAGCGCGACGAGCACCACCCCGTACACCGCGCCGAACAGGAAGCCGGCGAAGCCTCCGGCGAAGACGACCGCCCAGCCGTACCAGCCGAGGACGGTGCCCAGGGAGAGGGCGAGTTTGACGTCGCCGAAGCCCATGCCGCTCGGGTTGACGAGGAAGAGCAGGAAGTAGAAGCCGCCCAGGACCAGGCCGCCGAGCAGGGCGGAGAGCCAGGAGCCCGCGTGTTCGGGCAGCAGCGCCGCCAGGCCCAGGAGCAGGACGGCCGCCCCGGCGGCGGGCAGCGTCAGCCCGTCCGGCAGTCGGTGCACGCGGTGGTCGATGCTCGCCAGGAGCACGGCGACCGGGGCGAGCAGCAGCCACACCGCCAGTTCGGGGCGCGTCCCGGTGGACCAGGCGAGGGCGGCGCAGGCGAGCGCGGTGACGACGGGGGCGAGGCGGTGGGGGGCGTAGCGGGGTGCGGGCGGGCCGGGTGCGGGGGGCGGGGGCGCGTCGGGGCCGGGTGCGGGGGGCGG
>NZ_JAKRGC010000281.1 GCF_022347745.1 Streptomyces sp. OfavH-34-F | reverse complement strand
CGCCGCGCGTGGTCGCCGGACATCTCGGGGTCGGCGGTGAGACGGGCGCCCGCCACCCGGCGCACCACGACGGCGGTCGTGGGATGCCGTTCGGCCCGCTGGGCGCGCACCACCGCCTGGAGCGAGGCGTCCGTCCGCGCCCCGCAGAGCCAGCCGACCGCCGGCGCCGCCAGTGTCAGCAGCAGGAACGCGGTCAGGGCCAGCCAGGCCTCGCACCGGTCCGTGGCCCGGCACAGCGGGTTGTGGCGCCAGCGGCGGACACCGGTCATCGCTCGCACGGTTCCGCACCCCCCCTTCCGTATCCGTACTGACCTGGTACGGATGGGCCGGACCGCGTGTCGGAAGCGGCCCACCGACCCCAACGCACGGCACGCCGCCGTGAGTTCCCGGACGCGAGACCGCGTCCGGAAACGGCCCGTCGCGGCCGGCCCCTCCCCTGGGACGGTTGCCGCGCGACGGGCGCGTTCAGGCATCGATCGAGGTGTGGACACGGGCGGCAGGGGGCCGCCGCCCGGGCCCGGAAGGGCTCCTAGTAGCCCCGGCCACCCTGGTAGGGCTGCTGGCCGTACGGGTCGTACGGGGCCTGCGCGGGTGCGGGCCGGGGCGCCGCGGGGCGCATCGACTCGTACCCCGTGCCCGGCGCGGGCCGCTGCTGCTGCGGCGGCGGAGGCGCCTGGTACATGCCCCGGCCGCCGGCCGGCTGCTGCGGGATGTACGGCGCCGGCGCGTGCTGCAGGTGCGAGGGCTGCATCGGCGCGTACTGCTGCTGCTGCGCCGCCGGTTGGGGGTAGCCGTAGGACGGCTGGGACGGGGAGGGCGCCGCGGGAAGAGCCGGCAGGGCCGCGGGGAGCGCCGGCAGGTAGCTGCTGCCGGTGTCGTAGGCGGCGGGCACTCGGATCGGTGCGATCTGAGGGGTGCCCCGCTCCGCGACCAGGGAGTCGTAGATCGGAGTGTCGGGGAACGACGGCGCGGCGTAGTAGCCGCCACCGTAGGTGGAGCGGGGGGAGGTCATGACACCTAAGTTAAGCCCACGATGTGCAGATTGGGGAGCCCCAATTTCCCGGTTGTCATATGGACTGAGTTTCCCGCTGTCCGAGCGGGTGAAAGAACGGTGAAGAGTCGCTCGGGAGAGGGCTTTCCACGGTGCCGTGCTTGGGCTCGGGCGGGTCGCGTCGCTCTGCGGAGTGTGCCGTGTACCGCCAGGTAGCATCGCGCGGCCGGGGCCGTCCGGCGGGGCCCGCACTGGCCCGGGCCCGGACCCCCCGATCCGGGCGCTCCGGGCGCGAGTTCACCCCCCGGGAGCGGCGGGCATTAGGTTGACCCGGAAAGGTCTCGGCAGCGGACTCGTGATGGGGGCGAGCATGACCATGCAAAAGGGAACCAATGTCCCAGTGGCGGCCCAGGCCGTGCGTGTCGAAATGGGGTGGCGCACCGCTCCGGGGACACCGGACGTGGACGCCTCGGCGCTCCTGCTCCTCGGCTCCGGAAAGGTGCGCAACGACGGGGACTTCGTCTTCTACAACCAGCCGTCCCACAGCTCCGGCGCGGTGCGCCACGAGGGCAAGCGCACGGCGGGCGGCGCGGCGACCGACACGCTGGCCGTGGACCTGGCGCGGGTGGAGCCGGCCATCGACCGCGTGGTGCTGGCCGCTTCGGCGGACGGCGGCACCTTCGGCCGGGTCAGCGGCCTCTACGTGCGCGTCCTGGACGCCGTGAACGGTGCCGAACTCGCCCGGTTCGACAGCGCCGACGCCACCGTGGAGACGGCCTTCATCCTCGGCGAGCTCTACCGGCGCCAGGGCGCCTGGAAGTTCCGCGCGGTCGGCCAGGGCTACAGCTCCGGGCTCGAAGGGCTCGCCACCGACTTCGGGATCTCCGTGGACGAACCCCAGCAGGCCCCGCCGGCCCCCCAGCCCCACCAGCCCCACCGGGCCCCGGCCACGCCGCCGCCCCCGTCCTACCCGCAGCCCCAGCAGCCGACCCTCGCCGCGCCGATGGCGCCCCCGATGGCCCCGCCCGTACCGCCCGCCCCTCCGGCACCGCCCGCCCCGCAGCCCGTCCGGCTGACCAAGGTGACGCTCACCAAGGAGGCGCCGTCCGTCTCGCTGACCAAGCAGGGCGGCACGTCCGGCGCGATGCGGGTCAACCTCAACTGGGAGGTCCGCAAGCAGTTCAAGGGCTGGGGCAGCAAGCTCGGCCGGGCCGTGGCGAACCACTCCGACCTCGACCTCGACCTGTGCGCCCTGTACGAGCTGACCGATGGCCGCAAGGGCGTCGTCCAGGCCCTCGGCAACGCCTTCGGCGCGCTCCACCAGCCGCCGTTCATCCACCTCGACGGCGACGACCGCACCGGCGCCGTCGCCACCGGCGAGAACCTGACGATCAACCTCGACCACAAGGCGCAGCTCCGCCGGGTCCTGATCTTCGTCACCATCTACGAGGGCGCCCGCAGCTTCGCCGACCTGCACGCCACGGTCACCCTCCAGCCGCAGCACGGCGCGCCGATCGACTTCTCGCTGGACGAGTGCACCGTGCCGTCCACGGTCTGCGCGCTCGCGCTCATCACCAACACCGGCAACGACCTCACCGTGCAGCGCGAGGCCCGCTACCTGGTGCCGCAGCGCGGGGTCAGCCCGCAGCGCACCATCGACCACGCCTACGGCTGGGGCATGAACTGGACGCCGGGCCGCAAGTGAGCCGGCCCCGGCGCTGACTCACTGATCCGGTGCGGCCTCGGGACGGGTGTACGTACGCCCCTTCCAGGCCGCACCGCGGCCCCGGTGGTGCCGCACCGCCGAGTCGACGGTCATCAGCAGGTACAGCAGCGCGGTGAACGGCAGCAGCGGGGCGAGCCACAGCGACTGCCGGTAGTAGCCCAGCATCGGCATGTACGTGCCCGCCATGACCGCCCACGCGAGCCCTCCGGCCCACGCCGCCACCGCGTCCCCCTCCAGCACCCCGGCGACCAGCGCGGCCGGCGGGACGAGGTAGACCAGCGCCAGCCCCAGCACCGTGCCGAGCAGCACCAGCGGATGGTGGCGCAGCTGGGCGTACGCACTGCGCGCCACCATCCGCCACAGATCGCCCAGCCCCGGGTAGGGCCGCACACTGTCCACCCGCTCCGCCAGTCCCAGCCAGATCCGGCCCCCCGACCGCCGCACCGCGCGGGCCAGCGACACGTCGTCGATCACCGCCTGCCGGATCGAGTCCGGCACCCCCGCGCGCACCGCCGCCTCCGTCCGCAGCAGCGCGCAGCCCCCCGCCGCGGCGGCCGTCCGCCCCGTGTTCCGGTTGATCCACCGGAACGGGTACAGCTGCGAGAAGAAGTAGACGAAGGCCGGCACGACCAGCCGCTCCCACACGCTCGCCACCCGCAGCCGGGCCATCTGCGAGACCAGGTCGAAGCCGCCCGTCTCCGCGGCGGACACCAGCTCCCGCAGACTGTCCGGCTCGTGCGCGATGTCGGCGTCCGTCAGCAGCAGGTACTCCGGCTCGCGCGCCCGGGCCAGCGCCATCCCGTGCCGCACGGCCCAGAGCTTGCCCGTCCAGCCGGGCTCCGGCTCACCGGGCGACACCACGGTCGCCGGCACACCCCCGTACCGCACGGACAGCGCGCGGGCGACGTCCCCCGTGCCGTCCTTGCTGCAGTCGTCGACGAGGAAGATCTCGACGGGCCCCGGATAGTCCTGCGCCAGCAGCGACGGCAGGCTCACCGGCAGCATCGCCGCCTCGTCGCGCGCCGGCACCACCACCGCGACCGAGGGCCAGCGCTCCGGGGCCGCGCGGCTCGGCAGCCGCTGGTCGGTGCGCCAGAAGAACCCCTGGCCCAGCAACAGCCACACCCACGCGACAAGCGAACCCACGGCGATCCAGGCAACGGCGCTCATTGGCGGAAGTCTGCACCACTGAGCGGGGACCGCAAGGGCGGTCGACTATGGTGACCGGGTGAAGATCGCACTGATGGACTCCGGAATCGGACTGCTCGCTGCCGCCGCCGCGGTACGCCGGCTGCGGCCGGACGCGGACCTGGTGCTCTCCTCCGACCCGGACGGCATGCCCTGGGGCCCCCGCACCCCCGAGGACGTCACCGCGCACGCGCTCGCGGTCGCCCGCGCCGCCGCCGCCCACCGTCCCGACGCGCTGATCGTCGCCTGCAACACCGCCTCCGTGCACGCGCTGGCCACCCTGCGCGCCGAGCTGGAGCCCGGCCTGCCCGTCATCGGCACCGTCCCGGCGATCAAGCCCGCCGCGGCCGACGGCGGCTCCGTCGCGATCTGGGCCACCCCGGCCACCACCGGCAGCGCCTACCAGCGCGGCCTGATCCGCGACTTCGCCGGCTCCGCCGCCGTCACCGAGGTGCCCTGCCCCGGCCTCGCCGACGCCGTCCAGTACGCCGACGAGGACCGCATCGACAAGGCGGTGGCCGCCGCCGCCGCACTCACCCCGCCCGACGTACGGGCCGTCGTCCTCGGCTGCACCCACTACGAGCTGGTCGCCGAGCGCATCCGCGCCGCCGTCGCCCGCCCCGGACTGCCCCCGGTCACCCTCCACGGCTCGGCCGGTGCCGTCGCCGCCCAGGCGCTGCGCCGGATCGGTGCCGAACCCGCTCCGTCGGCCGAACCCTCCTCCGCCATCGCGGTCATTCTCAGCGGACGCCCCGCACAGCTGCCGCAGGCCGCCCTGGCCTACCCGCAGGGGCGCGGGCTGGCCGCCGTCGGCTCCGTGCGCTGACCCCCGGGCGGCCCCGCCGGCGCGGGCGCGGCCGTCCCCGCGCGCCCGTTCTTCAGTACGCTGCTGGGCATGAGGGAGCACCCCGGAGAACCGAAGCACACCGGAACCGGAACCCACTCGCAGGTCTGGGTCGGCCGGGCCACCAACCGCACCCAGTGGGTCCTCGCCGCACTGGGCGCCGCCTGCCTGGCACTGGGCATCCAGCTCGCCGTCAGCTCCAGCTGGACCTCCGGCATCGCCCCGCTGCTGATGTCGGTGATCGGCTGCGTGGCCGCCGGGCTGCTCATGCTGTTCGGCACCCTCGCCTTCGTGAACGTCGCGGTCCGGGTGGACGGCGACGCCCTGGAGGTGCGCTGCGGCCACATGGGCCTGCCGCGCCGCCGCATCCTGCTCACCCATGTGGTCGCCGCCGACTTCGCCCCCCAGGTCACCCCCCGCCAGTGGGGCGGCTGGGGCTACCGCTGGCGCCCCGAGAAGGGCACGGCCGTCGTGGTGCGGCGCGGCGAGGGGCTGGTGCTGCGGCTCGGCGACGGCCGGACGTTCACCATCACGGTGGACGACGCCGAGGCCGGCGTCCGGTTCATCCGCGCCCGCCTGCACCTTCCGTCCTCGGGCTACCCGGCGGGTGCCTGACGGCTCCGCGCGCCCCCTCCCGACGGGACTCCCCGGCGGCCCGCCCCTCACCGTAGACTCCGCCGGGTGAGCACCACCATCGCCCAGGTCGGCGAACCGCAGAGCCCCGCGCCCGCCTCCCGGAAGGGCGGTCTGCCCCAGCGCCTCGTACGGCCCGCGGCAGCCGTCCTCGCCGGCGTGATGCTGTACCTCAGCTTCCCGCCCCGCCCCCTGTGGTGGCTGGTTCTGCCCGGTTTCGCCCTGCTCGGCTGGGTGCTGTACGAACGCCGGGCCCGCGCCGCCCTCGGCCTCGGGCTGCTCGCCGGGCTCGGCTTCATGCTGCCCCTGCTGCACTGGACCGGCGAGGAGGTCGGCCCGGTGCCCTGGCTGGCCCTCGCCGCGGCCGAGGCGCTGTTCATCGCGGCCGGCTGCGTCGGCATCTCCGCGGTCTCCCGCCTCCCCGGCGGACCGCTGTGGGCGGCCGCCGTCTGGACCCTGGACGAGGCGGTCCGCGCCCGGGTGCCGTTCGGCGGCTTCCCGTGGGGCAAGATCGCCTTCGGCCAGGCCGACGGCGTCTTCCTGCCGCTCGCCGCGCTCGGCGGCACCCCGCTGCTCTCCTTCGCCGTGGTCCTCTGCGGCTTCGGCCTCTTCGAGGCGGTGCGCCGCGCCGTCCTGCACCGCACCACCGGCGAACTGCGGCGGACCACGGCCGCCGTCGCGGCGGCGGCCGTGGTCGTACCGGTGGCCGGGGCGTTCGCGGCGCTGCCGCTCGTCGACGACACCGCCGAGGACGGCACGGCGACCGTCGCCGCCATCCAGGGCAACGTGCCCCGCCTCGGACTCGACTTCAACGCCCAGCGCCGCGCCGTGCTGGACAACCACGCCAAGCGCACCGAGCAGCTCGCCCGCGACGTGAAGGCCGGAAAGGTCCCGCAGCCGGACTTCGTCCTGTGGCCGGAGAACTCCTCCGACCTCGACCCCTACCGCAACCCGGACGCACGCATCGTCATCGACGACGCGGTGCGGGCGATCGGCGCGCCGACCGTCATCGGCGCGGTCGTCGAACCCGACACGGGCCCCCTGCGCAACACCCTCATCCAGTGGGAGCCGGACAAGGGCCCCGTGGACACCTACGACAAGCGCCACATCCAGCCCTTCGGCGAGTACATGCCGATGCGTTCCTTCGTCCGGATCTTCAGCTCGGACGTGGACCGCGTCCGGCGCGACTTCGGCCCCGGCGAGAAGGTCGGCGTCTTCGACCTCGCGGGCACCTACACCGGACTCGTCACCTGCTACGAGGCCGCGTTCGACGACGCCGTACGCGACACCGTCGGCCACGGCGCGCAGCTCATCGCCGTGCCCAGCAACAACGCCACCTTCGGCCGCAGCGAGATGACCTACCAGCAGCTCGCCATGTCCCGGGTGCGCGCCGTCGAGCACAGCCGGTCCGTCGTCGTCCCCGTCACCAGCGGCGTCAGCGCGGTGATCCGCCCGGACGGCACGGTGGTGCGGAAGACGAAGATGTTCACGCCGGACGCCCTGGTCGAAGAGGTGCCGCTGCGCTCCTCGCTGACCCCCGCGACCCGGATGGGTTCGCTGCCCGAGGGCGTGCTGGTCCTCCTCGCGCTCGGGGCGCTCGGCTGGGCGGGCGCGCGGGCGGTGCGTGCCCGGCGCGCCGGCTGACCGGCCGGCCCGCCGGCCCGCCGCGTAGGGTCGGACGCATGGCCATTCCTGACTTCATCCGAGAGATCCGCGCCACCGCCGGGCAGCAGCTCCTCCTGCTGCCCGGCGTCACCGCCGTCGTCTTCGACGACGAGGGCAGAGTCCTCCTGGGCCGGCGCGCCGACACCGGAGAGTGGTCCGTGATCGGCGGCATCTGCGAGCCGGGCGAGCAGCCCGCGGCGACGGCGGAGCGCGAGGTGTACGAGGAGACCGCCGTGCGCTGCGTGGCCGAGCGCGTCGTGCTCACCCAGGCGCTGCCGCCCGTGCGCTACGACAACGGCGACCGCTGCCAGTTCCTCGACGTCACCTTCCGCTGCCGCGCCACCGGGGGCACGGCCCGGGTCAACGACGACGAGTCGCTGGAGGTGGGCTGGTTCCCGGTGGACGCGCTGCCGGATCTGGCCGACTTCGCGCTGCTGCGGATCAAGCAGGCGATGACCGACGGACCCACCTGGTTCGAACCCACCGTCCCGCAGTAGAGCGGAATCTCCGCCTCCGGGAGCTTCCGGCCCCCCGCCCTGGTCTTGTCGTCGCAGGTGGGGAAACATGGGCCCCGCGCGGCACGGAGATCGTCCGTGCCGCCTGTGCGCGAGGTGAAGAGGGCCGATGACTGACGGGCGGGACAGCCGGATGCCGGTGAACGGAATCGACACGACCACGCCGCACTCGGCGCGGGTGTGGAACTACTGGCTGGGCGGCAAGGACAATTACGAGGTGGACCGCCGACTCGGCGCGACGATGGAGGAGTTGTATCCGCAGATCATCGACATCGCGCGCGCCTCACGGGCGTTCCAGGCGCGGGCGGTGCGCTATCTGGCCGCCGAGGCGGGCATACGGCAGTTCCTGGACCTCGGCACCGGACTGCCGACCGCCAACTCCACCCACGAGGTCGCCCAGGACGTCGACCCGTCGGCGCGCATCGTGTACGTGGACAACGACCCGATCGTCCTCGCGCACGCCCGCGCCCTGCTGACGAGCCGGCCCGAAGGGGCGACCGACTACGTGCACGCGGACCTGAGGGACGCGGAGACCGTGCTGCGCGAGGCCGCCCGCACGCTCGACCTGGACCGGCCGGTGGCCGTCATGGTGCTCTCGACCCTCGGGCACGTGGCGGACGCGGACGAGGCGGCGGCGCTGCTCCGCCGCTACCTTCAGGCCCTGCCCGCGGGCAGCCACCTGATGCTCTGCGACACCATCGAGACCCCGGAGACGCAGGCCGGCTCGGACGAGTACGCCAGCGGCGGCGCCATGCCGTACATCTCGCGCCCCAAGGAGATCGTCGCGTCCTTCGCGGACGGGCTCGAACTCGTGGAGCCGGGCTTCGGCTCGATCAGCCTGTGGCGCCCCGAGGAGCCGGTCGTCGGCGCCCCGGTCGACCAGTGGGGCTTCGTGGCCGCCAAGCGGTAGCCCGTACCGCAGGACCGCGGCCACGGCCGGCGGGCCGGGCGGCCCCGCCCCGCCCCAGCCCCCCGGCCCCGCCGGTCCCGCCG
>NZ_JAKRGC010000280.1 GCF_022347745.1 Streptomyces sp. OfavH-34-F | reverse complement strand
AGTTCTCAAGGAACGGACGCTTCCTTTGTACTCACCCTCGCGGGCTTTCCTCCGGGCGCTTCCCTTCGGTCTTGCGTTTCCGACTCTATCAGACTCTTTCGTGTCCGATTCCCGGTCGAAGCGGGTCTTGCTTTTGCTTTTCAGCGGTTCCAACCTTACCAGATCGATTCTGTCCCGTTTCCGGTTCGGATTTCAATTCTGGTGACCGTTGGAGGGCCTTGCCTTTCGGCTGATTCGACTTTATCAGAAGCTTTTCGGCCGAACCTAATCGGCTTCACTGCTTCAAAAGGTGGGAATCAATGGCTCTGCGGAAACATGATTTCCGATGAGAGCGATATAGATATTAACGACTGCTGCCGGGCTTGTCCAGCCTCGGGCAACCGTTCAAATCTACCTCCCCCGCATCACCGTGTCAACGGCTTTTGGGGCGAACAGAACACTAGCAGGTCGGTAACGCCCCATGCACATCAGGCGGCCATCGGCAGCTCGGCACTTCGTTCGACCGCGTCCAGGTCGCCCGCTTCCCCCGCTCGGGCCGCGCGCCCGCCGAGCACGTACACGTACGCGAGGAAGAGCAGCTCGGCGGCCACGCCCAAGGTGATCCGGGCCCAGGTCGGCAGGCCGGAGGGAGTCACGAACGCCTCGATGACGCCGGAGACGAACAGCACCAGCGCCAGGCCGATCGCCATGCCGATGGCCGCCCGGCCCCGTTGCGCCAGGGCCGCACGGCGCGTCCGGGGGCCGGGGTCGATGACCGTCCAGCCGAGGCGGAGACCCGTGCCGGCGGCGACGAAGACAGCCGTCAGCTCCAGCAAGCCGTGCGGCAGGATCAGGCCGAGGAACGTGTCGAGGCGGCCCGCCGAGGACATCAGCCCGATGCCCACCGCCAGGTTGACCACGTTGACGAAGAGGACCCAGATCACCGGCACGCAGAGGAAGGCGCCCAGCACCAGGCACATGGCGGCGGCCTGCGCGTTGTTCGTCCAGACCTGTGCGGCGAACGAGGCCGCCGGATGGCTGGAGTAGTACGACTCGTACTCGCCGCCCGGCGTCGTCATGCGGCGGAGGTCCTCGGGGGCGGCGATGGCCGCCTGGACCTCCGGGTGCGTACCGATCCACCACCCCATCAGCGCGGCCAGCAGGGTGGAGAGCACCGCGGTCGGTATCCACCAGTGCCGGGAGCGGTAGACCGCGGCGGGGAAGCCGGCCGTGAGGAAGTGCGTGACGTCGCGCCAGGACGCGCGACGCGTGCCGGTCACCGTGGCGCGGGCGCGCGCCACCAGTTGCGTCAGCCGTGCGACGAGCAGCGGATCGGGGGCGCTGGACCGGATCAGCGAGAGATGGGTCGCCGTGCGCTGGTACAGGTCCACGAGCTCGTCGGCCTCCGCGCCCGTCAGCCGGCGGCCGCGGCGCAGCAGATGGTCCAGCCGGTCCCACTCGATGCGGTGGGTGTGGACGAAGACGTCGAGGTCCATGATCGACTGCGGCTCCAGGCAGGGGTGTGTACCGGTCGTGCGACTGCGCGTCGGGGGCCAGCTTGGCAGACTGTGGGGCCGCGGGGCAGGGGCCCGGTGTGAGGGGTGGGGCGATGAGTGAGCTGGTGACCGGGGATGCGGTCGTGCTGGGACTCCGGCCGGCGAAGCTGCCGAGCCGGGCGCTGGCCACGGCCATCGATCTGATCCTGACGGGAGTGGTGTTCGGTGGGGTGGCGCTGGGGCTGGCCGTGGCGGCCGGTTCGCTGGACGACGCCGCCTTCGCCGCAGTCTCCGTCGCCACGTTTCTGCTGGTTCCGGTCGGAGGTCCGATCGCCGTCGAGACGCTCAGCCGGGGCCGGTCACTGGGGAAGCTGGTGTGCGGGCTGCGGGTCGTACGGGACGACGGCGGGCCCATCCGGTTCCGTCATGCGCTGGTACGCGGGGCCATGGGGGTCGTGGAGCTGCTGATGACGCTCGGGGTCGTCGCCGCGGTCGCGTCCCTGGTCTCGGAACGCGGCCGGCGCCTCGGGGATGTCTTCGCGGGGACGCTGGTGGTACGGGAGCGGGTTCCGGCGGGGCGGGCCGTCACCGTTCCCCCGCCTCCCCCGTGGCTGGTCGGACGGTTCGCCTCGCTGGACCTGTCGGCGGTTCCGGATGAACTGTGGCTCGCGGTCCGGCAGTACCTGACGCGGATGCACCAGCTCGATGCCGCCGTGGGCAGGGCCATGTCGGAGCGGCTCGGCCGGGAGATCGTCGCGCGGACCGGGGTGCCGGCCCCGGCGGGCGTTCCGGCCGCCGCGTTTCTGGCCGCCGTGGTGCACGAGCGGCAGGCGCGGGACGCGCGCAGGGCGTGGCAGGCCGCGCACGCGGAGGAGCTGCGCGGGCGGGCGGCCGGGGCGCGATTCGAGGGCACGCCTCGTCCCGGCGGGCCCGGGTACGGCATTCCGTCGCCCGGCGCGGGTAAGCCCGGCACTCTCGGCTCCGGGGCGCCGGTTCCCGAAGCGTCCCCTTCAGGAGCTTCCGCTTCCGGGGCGCCCGGTACGCGCGTTCCCCCTTACGCCGCTCCGCCCGCGCCTCGTCCGACCGGTGAGGGCGCGACGCCTCCGGCCACCGGGTTCGTGCCGCCCGTCTGACGGCCGGCGCGCGGCTCGGAGCGGTCAGTGCGCCGGGGGCGGAGAGGGCGGCGAATCCAGGTCTTCGAGCTCGATGCCCGGGGCCGACAGGACCACGTCCCCGGCGAGGTGAACGGTGTGCCGTTCACCTGTGTCCAGGGCGCTGACCTGGTACTCGTCCACGTGCAGGGGGCCGTTGTCAGTGGCGTGCGCTTCACTGTTCACCAGGGCCCAGGACTGGTCGGTGGTACGGGGGGCGAGGACCGGGTCCGTGAAGGTGACGACCCGGACGCGGGTCTCGGGGGAAGCGGGGGTGAGGCGCAGGAGACGAGCGGTCGCGACGAGGAAGGCGGGGGACGTGCCGCTGAAGGCGTGGCCACGGACATTGCCTTCCGAGGCGTCGGTCCCCGTGGGGTCGGTACGGACCCAGGTGAGGCCCTCCAGGGCGGCGCCTCGGACCTGCCAGCCGCCGGCGTGGAGTTCGAGCCGGAGGGGACGGCCGAGGGCGTCGAGGGTGAGGTCGACGGAGCCCAGGTGACTGCCGGACGGGGCGGTCGTTTGGGAGATGTAGCGCCAGCCGGACGGGCCGGGCGCGCACTGGAAGTGTTCTTCGCCGAGGAGGGTGTGGTCGTGGACGTCGTGGAGCGAATATCGGCCGCGGGGCATGGGGTCCTTCGGGTCCTCGGGTCGTGCGGGTGCGGTACGGCGCAGGCCCCCGACACGGGGGTGCGGGGGCCTGCGTTCGTCGCCGCTGAATGCCCGGCGCCGCCGGGCCGGCCCGCCTGAGGCCGGCCGGTCCGGGGCGGGGTCGCGGAATCAGTACCGGTAGTGGTCCGGCTTGTACGGGCCCTCGACCTGGACGCCGATGTACGCGGCCTGCTCGGGGCGGAGCGTCGTCAGCTTCACGCCGAGCGCGTCGAGGTGGAGGCGGGCGACCTTCTCGTCGAGGTGCTTGGGCAGCACGTAGACGTCGGTCGGGTACTCCTCGGGCTTGGTGAACAGCTCGATCTGGGCCAGGGTCTGGTCCGCGAACGAGTTGGACATGACGAACGAGGGGTGACCGGTGGCGTTGCCCAGGTTCAGCAGGCGGCCCTCGGACAGCACGATGAGGACCTTGCCGTCCGGGAACGTCCAGGTGTGGACCTGCGGCTTGACCTCGTCCTTGACGATGCCGTCGATCTTGGCGAGCCCGGCCATGTCGATCTCGTTGTCGAAGTGGCCGATGTTCCCGACGATGGCCTGGTGCTTCATCCGGGCCATGTCGGAGGCCATGATGATGTCCTTGTTGCCCGTCGTGGTGACGAAGATGTCGGCCTGCTCGACGACCTCGTCGAGGGTGGTGACCTGGTAGCCGTCCATCGCGGCCTGGAGGGCGCAGATGGGGTCGATCTCGGTGATGATCACGCGGGCGCCCTGGCCGCGCAGGGACTCCGCGCAGCCCTTGCCCACGTCGCCGTAGCCGCAGACGACGGCGGTCTTGCCGCCGATGAGGACGTCGGTGGCGCGGTTGATGCCGTCGATCAGCGAGTGGCGGCAGCCGTACTTGTTGTCGAACTTCGACTTGGTGACCGCGTCGTTGACGTTGATCGCCGGGAACAGGAGGGTGCCGTCGCGGTGCATCTCGTACAGCCGGTGCACACCGGTCGTGGTCTCCTCCGTGACACCGCGGATCTCGGAGGCCAGCTGGGTCCACTTCTGGGGGGACTCGCTCAGCGTGCGGTTGAGCAGCGTGAGGATGTGCGCGTACTCCTCGCTGTCCGCCGTCGCCGGGTCCGGGGCCGCGCCGGCCTTCTCGAACTCGACGCCCTTGTGCACCAGGAGGGTGGCGTCGCCGCCGTCGTCCAGGATCATGTTGGGGCCGCCGGTGGGCGTGTTCGGCCAGGTCAGTGCCTGCTCCGTGCACCACCAGTACTCCTCGAGCGTCTCGCCCTTCCAGGCGAAGACGGGGACGCCCGCAGGGGCCTCGGGGGTGCCGTTCGGGCCGACCGCGATGGCGGCGGCGGCGTGGTCCTGGGTGGAGAAGATGTTGCAGGAGGCCCAGCGGACCTCGGCGCCGAGGGCGACCAGCGTCTCGATGAGCACGGCCGTCTGCACGGTCATGTGCAGCGAGCCGGTGATGCGGGCGCCGGCCAGCGGCTGCGCGGCGGCGTACTCCTTGCGGATCGACATCAGGCCGGGCATCTCGTGCTCGGCGAGGGTGATCTCCTTGCGGCCGAAGGCGGCGAGGGAGAGGTCGGCGACCTTGAAGTCGGGTCGGTTGGCCGTCGTCATAACGGGCTGCTCCTCGTAAGAGGTCGAGGGTGGGTAGGGCGGCTCTGCGGCGGCGGGCACACGAATGCCCGGGCGCTCGCAGCGCAGTCCGTCGGAGGCCCTCTCTCCCTCGGCCGGTCCGGTGCACGGACCGATCGACCGCCATCAGCAGCGACGTCTGACACTGCCGTCGAATCTACACCGAACGGCGCAGCCGCTCCCAGTCCACCGGGAAGGGTCCGGTGCGGAAGCGGCTGCGCGAGGCGGGCGATGGCGAGTCCGGTGCGGTCAGTGGCCGGATTCTGTCGGGTCGGTCGGGCCGGCCGGCCCGGTCGGCCCGGCGGGGCCCCCGGGCTCCGGGGCCTCCGGCCCCGGCGTGGCGTCGGTGTCCGGGGCGGGGGTGTCCGTGGCGTCGGTGTCCGGGGCGGCGGGGTGGCCGCCCGGGGCCTTGGCCGGGTTGGTGCCCGCCGCGGCGGCGGCCGCGTTGTAGATGTCCGGCTCCAGGTAGATGACCCGGGCGATCGGGACGGCGGCGCGGATGCGGGACTCGGCGGCGTTGATGGCATTGGCCACCTCGTCGGCGGTGTCGTCGTGCTGGACGGCGATCTTGGCGGCGACCAGCAGCTCCTCGGGACCGAGGTGGAGGGTGCGCATGTGGATCACCCCGGTGACGGTCTCCCCGTCCACGGCGGCGGCCTTGATCATCTCGACCTGGTCGGTGCCCGCGGCCTCGCCGAGCAGCAGGGACTTGGTCTCGGCGGCGAGCACGATCGCGATGGTGATCAGCAGGATGCCGATGCACAGGGTGCCGATGCCGTCCCAGACACCGTCGCCGGTGCCCAAAGCCAGGCCCACGCCGCCGAGGGCGAGGATCAGACCGATGAGCGCGCCGAAGTCCTCCAGCAGGACGACCGGCAGTTCGGGGGCCTTCGCGCGGCGGACGAACTGCGTCCAGGTGAGCGAGCCGCGCGACTCGTTGGACTCCTTGATGGCCGTACGGAAGGAGAAGCCCTCGGCGATGATCGCGAAGACCAGGACGCCGACCGGCCAGTACCAGGCCTCCAGCTCGTGGGGGTGGCGGATCTTCTCGTAGCCCTCGTACACCGCGAACATGCCGCCGACCGAGAACAGGACGATGGAGACGAGGAAGGCGTAGATGTAGCGCTCGCGGCCGTAGCCGAAGGGGTGTTGCGGGGTGGCCTCGCGCTGGGCGCGTTTGCCGCCGAGCAGCAGCAGCCCCTGGTTGCCGGAGTCCGCCAGCGAGTGGACGCTCTCCGCGAGCATCGACGAGGAGCCGCTGAACAGGAAGGCGACGAATTTGGCCACGGCGATCGCGAGGTTGGCGCCGAGGGCCGCCACGATCGCCTTGGTTCCGCCTGACGCACTCATGGGTGCTCGGTGTCCCTTCTTCGGTGTGCGGCTCCGGCGGCCGCGTCATGGCGGCACATTACGCAGCCGCCGCCGCGGACGCCGCGTCAGGCCACCACTGTGGCACGGAAGAGGGTGCCGCTTCCGCTGACGCGGACCTCCTCGCCGGCCGGTACGAAGACCGAATCGCCGGGGCGCAGGCCCAGGTCACCGGCCTCGGTGGCGCCCGCGGTGCAGAGCAGGATCTGCGGAGTGGCCGCGGTCAGGTCGGCGGGGGCGGCGCCGGGCGACAGGTCGAAACGCGAGAGGCGGAACTCGTCGACCGGGGTCGCGTACACCTCCTCGCCGGACGGGGACGCCTCCGGGCGCAGGATGCCCGGATCGGTCGCCTCGAAGCGGACGACGCGCAGGAGTTCGGGGACGTCGATGTGCTTGGGGGTGAGGCCGCAGCGCAGCACGTTGTCGGAGTTGGCCATGATCTCGACGCCGAGGCCGTCGAGGTAGGCGTGCGGGACGCCGGCGCCGAGGAACAGCGCCTCGCCGGGCTGCAGCCGTACCGGGTTGAGCAGCATGGCCGCGACGACGCCCGCGTCGCCGGGGAAGTGGTGGGCGATGCGGGCGTACAGGGCGTAGGCACCGCCGAGCCGCTGCGAGGCGTCCGCGACGGCGGTCACCGTGTCGGCCATCTCCTCCGGGTCCGCGGTGAGGACCGCCGTCAGCACCTCGCGCAGGGCGGCCTCTTCGGGCTGGGCGCGCAGCAGGTCCGCGTACGGCTTGAGGGAGTCGACGCCCAGGTCCTCCATCACGGCGGCCGTCTCCAGGGGGCGGCGGAATCCGCACAGGCCCTCGAACGGGGTGAGCGCGCAGATCAGTTCGGGCTTGTGGTTGGCGTCCTTGTACGTGCGGTGGGCGGCGTCGATCGGGACGCCCCGGCGCTCCTCGTCCGCGAAGCCAGCCTTCGCCCGGTCGAGGTCCGGGTGCACCTGGAGGGAGAGGGGGGCACCCGCGGCGAGCAGCTTGAGGAGGAAGGGCAGCCGGGGGCCGAACTTCTCGACGGTCGCCGCGCCGAGTTCGCGGGCCGGGTCGGCGGCGATGACGTCGGTGAGCGGCTGGCCGGCGGGGGCGGCCGGGCCGGTGGCGCCGGTGCGGGTGATCCGGGAAGGGGCACCGGGGTGGGCGCCCATCCACATCTCCGCCTGCGGCTCGCCGGTGGGGGCGGTGCCGAGGAGGGCGGGGATCGCTGTCGTCGAGCCCCAGGCGTACGGGCGCACGGTGTTGGAGAGCCGGTCCATGGGTTCTGTCCTCGTGTTGCCGGGTGCGGTGCGGTGCGCGTGGTGGCTCGGGCGGCGGGCGTGCGTACGGGCTCGGCGCGCCGGGCGTGCGCGGGGGTGGTTCAGGCGCCCGCGCGGGAGGCGAGGGCCAGGTAGACGGCGGCGAAGTCGGTGACGGCGAGCAGTTCGGCGAGGGATTCCAGCGGGCTGCCGTCTTCCGGTTCCAGTTCGCTGATCGCCGTGTCGTGGCCGAGGGCCAGTTCGCGGGCGGCCGGGGCCGCGCTGAGGCCGCCGGCCGGGCGGTCCCGGAGCAGCACCACGCGGGCGTGCAGCGGTTCCGGTTCCTCGACGCGGTCGCGGAAGAAGTCGTCCGGGTCCGCCCCGGCCGCGAAGGCTCCGGCCAGCAGGCCCCCGTGGGCCGGGAGGGCCTCCGGGAGCGCGGCGGCGAGGGCCGGGCGGCCCGACAGCTCCGCCAGGACCGCGGCGAACCGGCGGCCGACCGGGCCGGCCGCGTCGCCCTCGGTCCAGATCAGCGGCAGGCTGTCCGCGAGTTCGGCGGCGAGGGTCTTGGCCGGGTTGCCGTACGTGGCGACGGCCGGGCCGCAGCGTTCCGCCGTGCGGTCCAGGCGGTCGGCGACACCCTGCAGCGCGTCGGCGGGTGCGGTGACCAGGCCGACGCGGTCGAGCAGGGCGAGCAGCGGGGTG
Organism: Streptomyces sp. OfavH-34-F; assembly: GCF_022347745.1. GTDB lineage: Bacteria > Actinomycetota > Actinomycetes > Streptomycetales > Streptomycetaceae > Streptomyces. The sequence goes on along the minus strand of NZ_JAKRGC010000280.1, from coordinate 375 downwards.
AACAGGGCCCAGAGGGTGCCGGGGCCGGCGGCCGATGTCTCGGCGTCGTATTCGCCGTGCGGGGCGGTGGCCATCGGAACGACCAGGCCGTGCACGCCGTGCACCGCCTCGCGCAGCGGGGAGCGGAGGGGGGCGACGGCGACGACGGTGCAGCCCCGGCGGTACGCCTGCTCCGCGAGGAGGGCGAGGCCCGGTTCGGAGCCGTCGGCCGTGGCGATGAGGAGCAGGTCGACGGAGCCGGCCCAGCCGGGCAGGGTCCAGCGCAGGGCGCCGGGGGCGGGGGCGACGCCGCTCGGGCGGATGCGGGTGACCGGGGCTGAGGCCCCGGCGAGGGCGGCGATGAGATCCGCGACGCCGGTCGCGGCGGTGCCGGGG
>NZ_JAKRGC010000027.1 GCF_022347745.1 Streptomyces sp. OfavH-34-F | reverse complement strand
GGCCGGACGCCGCTCGGGGCGGTCCAGCCGAGGGCAAGGGCATGGGCGGCGATGGCGGTGCCGCTGGCGTACGTCTCCACGCAGCCGGGCGCGCCGCACGGGCAGCGCGGTCCGTCGAGGTCCACGGTGATGTGGCCGATGTGGCCGGCGTTGCCCGTCCGGCCGCCGTGCACCCGGCCGTCCAGGACGAGCCCGCCGCCCACCCCGGTGGAGACCACCATGCACAGGGCGTTGGCCACGCCGCGCGCCGCGCCGAGCCAGTGTTCGGCGGCGGTCATCGCCACCGCGTCCCCGACGAGCACGGGCCGGACGCCGGCCGGCACCGCCGGGTGCGTACGCACCAGCTCGACCAGCGGGAAGCCGCGCCAGGCCGGGATGTTGACCGGGCTGACGGTGCCCGCCGCGGCGTCCACCGGACCCGCGCTGGCTATGCCGAAGCAGCTGAGGTCCGCCCAGGCCGGATGGGCCGCCAGCTCGTCCTGCACGGCCGTGACGGCGGCGGCCAGCTCCTCGGCCGGCCGCCGCGCGGGAGTGGCGCGCTGGGCCCGCGCGACCAGGTGGCCGTCCTCGTCGACGAGCGCTCCGGCGATCTTCGTCCCGCCGATGTCAAGTGCTCCGTACACCATCTCGTTCCGCCCTTTCCGAGGGAGCGCGCATCGCTCCCCAGCCGTACTCTGCCGCCGCTTGACAACGTTGTCTAGTTCTCCGGTTCAGTTGAGCAAAGGTTTAGTCATGTGCCAGAGAAGAAGTCTTCGCATTTCACGTCCCGCACGAGCGGCCGATGAAATGTGCGCGACACGTCTATTGACATGACTGGAACATCCGGGGCCTCATATGAGGGCGACAGCGGGCCGGAGCGGAAATCCGCAGCACGGCCCGATTCCCCGGCCGGACACGTGACCCCGGCATCCCCGGCACCCCGCTCCGTCAGCCATGCCCCCACCCCGGCCGACAACGTTGTCTCCACCCGAGCGGAGTGCGGCGGACCGGCTCGGCGCGTACGGCCGTGCCCCACCCGACCCCCTTGAGGAGAGCCATGAAGAGACCACCCCGCAACGCCCTGCTCGCCACCGTGGCCACGGTGGTCACCGGGATGGCGGGCGCCCTGCTGTCCCTCCTGGCCCCGGCGGCCACGGCCCAGGCGGCCACCACCGCCGGCACCGGGCTGCACGTCAGCGACGGGCGCCTGTACGAGGCCGACGGCAGCGAGTTCGTGATGCGCGGCGTCAACCACGCCCACGCCTGGTACCCGGACCGGACGGACGCGATCGCCGACATCGCCGCCCGGGGCGCCAACACCGTGCGCGTCGTCCTCGGCAGCGGCGACCGCTGGACGAAGACCAGCGCGTCGGAGGTCTCCTCGCTCATCGCCCGGTGCAAGGCGGCCGAGGTCATCTGCGTCCTGGAGGTCCACGACACCACCGGCTACGGCGAGGACTCCGCCGCCACCTCGCTCGACCGGGCGGCGGACTACTGGATCGGCGTCAAGAGCGCGCTGGTGGGCCAGGAGGACTACGTCGTCGTCAACATCGGCAACGAGCCCTTCGGCAACACCGGCTACGAGCAGTGGACGTCGGCGACCAAGAACGCCATCGGCAAGCTCCGCGCCGCCGGTCTGCGGCACGCCCTGATGGTGGACGCGCCCAACTGGGGCCAGGACTGGTCGGGCACGATGCGCAACAACGCCGCCTCGGTCTTCGCCGCCGACCCGGACCGGAACACCGTCTTCTCCATCCACATGTACGGGGTCTACGACACGGCCGCCGAGGTGCGGGACTACCTGAACCACTTCGTGGACAACCGACTGCCCATCGTGGTCGGCGAGTTCGGCGACGCGCACAGCGACGGCAACCCCGACGAGGACGCCATCATGGCGACCGCCCAGTCGCTCCGGCTCGGCTACCTCGGCTGGTCCTGGAGCGGCAACGGCGGCGGCGTCGAGTATCTGGACCTGGTCAGCGGCTTCGACCCGAACGCGCTGACCGCCTGGGGCGAGCGCCTGTTCCTCGGCAGCGACGGCATCACCGCCACGTCCCGGCGGGCCGCCGTCTACGGTGGCGAACCGGGCGGCGGCGAGGGCGGCGGGGACACCGGCACCGCGCCGAACGGCTACCCGTACTGCGCGAGCGCCTCGTCCGACCCCGACGGCGACGGCTGGGGCTGGGAGAACAACCGGTCCTGTGTCGTCCGGGGCAGCGCGCCGGACACCGGCAGCGGGAACACCGGCACCGCGCCCAACGGCTACCCGTACTGCGCCAGTGCCTCGTCCGACCCCGACGGCGACGGCTGGGGCTGGGAGAACAACCGGTCCTGCGCCGTCCGGGGCAGCGCGGCCGACTTCTGACGGGCGGCCCCGCCGGCCGGTGCGCGGGCACCGGCCGGCGGGGCCGTGCTGGGCAATCGAGGCAACCTGCGTCCGGAAGGTGATGGAACCGGCGGATTCGGGAACCCGTTCCGTCGTCCGACTCCGTACGAAAGGTCCGGCCCCATGACCACCGAACAGACCACCGCGCTCGGCCCCGACAGCGACCTCTCCGAGGTCTTCGAACTCGCCCAGCAGCTCCGGGTGGACTCGGTGCGCGCCAGCACCTCGGCCGGCTCCGGGCACCCCACGTCCAGCCTGTCCGCCGCCGATCTGATGGCCGTCCTCATGACCCGCCATCTGCGCTACGACTGGGACGCCCCCGACAACCCGGCCGGGGACCACCTGATCTTCTCCAAGGGCCACGCCTCGCCGCTGCTCTACGCCATGTTCAAGGCGGCCGGTGCCATCGGCGACAAGGAGCTGATGACGACGTACCGCCGCTTCGGCCACCGGCTCCAGGGCCACCCCACGCCCGAGCTGCCCTGGGTGGACGTGGCCACCGGTTCGCTGGGCCAGGGCATCGCGTACGGCGTGGGCATCGCGCTCGCCGGACGGGACCTGGAGAAGCAGCCGTACCGGGTCTGGGTGCTGTGCGGCGACAGCGAGATGGCCGAGGGGTCCGTGTGGGAGGCCCTGGACAAGGCCGGGCAGCACAGGCTCGGCAACTTCACCGCGATCATCGACGTGAACCGGCTCGGCCAGTCCGGCCCCACCGAGCTGGAATGGGACACCGACGCCTACGCCCGCCGCGTCGAGGCGTTCGGCTGCCGCGCCCTCGTCGTGGACGGCCACGACCTGAGCGCCGTGGACCGGGCCCTGACAACCGCGGCGGACGGCAGCGCGCCCACCGTGATCGTGGCGAGGACGGTCAAGGGGCGCGGGGTGAGCGAGGTCGCCGACAAGGAGGGCTGGCACGGCAAGCCGCTCCCCGAGGACCTGGCCGCCCGCGCGGTCGAGGAGCTGGGCGGGGTCCGCGATCTGCGGGTGACGGGCCCCCGGCCGCCGCAGGCCGCGCCGGCCCCCGCGCGCGGCGGCGGGAGTGTGGAGCTGCCGCGCTTCGAGAAGGGCGAGGCGGTCGCCACCCGCGTCGCGTTCGGGAAGGCGCTGGTCGCGCTCGGGGTGCGGCCGGAGGTCGTCGCCCTGGACGCGGAGGTGGGCAACTCCACGCACTCCGAGGACTTCGCGAAGGCGTACCCGGAGCGGTTCTTCCAGACGTACATCGCCGAGCAGCAGATGGTCGCCGAGGCGGTGGGCATGGCGGTGCGCGGCTTCCGCCCGTACGCCACCACCTTCGCCGCGTTCCTGCCCCGCGCGCACGACTTCATCCGCATGGCCGCCGTCTCGGACGTCACGCTGGCGCTGTGCGGCACCCACAGCGGGGTGGAGATCGGCGCGGACGGTCCCTCGCAGATGGGCGTCGAGGACCTGGCCATGATGCGCGCGGTGCGCGGCTCGACCGTGCTCTACCCGAGCGACGCCACCTCGGCGGCGGCCCTGACCGTGGCGATGGCCGACATCGACGGCATCTCGTACCTGCGCACCACGCGCGGCGCCTACCCGGTGCTGTACGGGAGCGAGGAGACGTTCCCGGTGGGCGGCTCCAAGACGCTGCGCCGCGGCGACGACGACCGGGTCACCCTGGTCAGTGCCGGGGTCACGCTGCACGAGTGCCTGGCCGCCGCCGACCTGCTGGCCGAGCGGGGCGTGGCGGCCCGCGTCATCGACCTGTACTCGGTGAAGCCGCTGGACGCCGAGGCGCTGGTGGAGGCGGCCCGGGACACCGGGGCGCTGGTGGTGGCCGAGGACCACCACCCGGAGGGCGGGATCGGTGAGGCGGTGCTGTCCGCGCTCGCCGCGGCGGGCAGCTGTCCGGCGTTCGCGCACCTCGCCGGGGACAACCTGCCGGGGTCCGGAACCACGAGCGAGCTGCTGGACGCGGCGGGCATCTCCCGCACCCACATCGCGGACGCGGCCCACCGCCTCGTCGGTTAGGGCCGGCGCATCTCGGTGGTGAGGGCCCAGCGTTCGTGGTCGCGCCAGGCTCCGTCGATGTGGAGGAAGTCCGGCGAGAAGCCCTCGCGGCGGAAGCCGGCCCGGCGTACGAGGGCGAGTGAACCCTCGTTGCCGGGCTGGATGTTGGCCTCCAGGCGGTGCAGGCCGAGGGGGCCGAAGGCGTGGTCGGTGACGAGGGCGAGCCCTTCGCTCATGAGGCCGCGCCCGGCCGCGTGGGCGAAGGCCCCGTATCCGAGGGCGCCGCAGCGAAAGGACCCGGCGACGATGTTGTTGATGTTGACGAACCCGGCGATGGACCCGTCCCGTTCGCAGACGAGGAAGCCCGCGCGTGCCGGGTCGTCGATGAGGGCGCCCGCGTAGGCGGCGTAGGTCTCGGGGCAGGTGGGCGGGAACAGCCAGGGCCGGTGCAGTGCGCGGCTCTCCCGGGCCCGGGCGGTGAACTCGTCGGCGTCGCCGGGGGTGAAGGGCCGGACCGCCGTGCGCGGCCCCTCGGCGAGAAAGCGGGTGTCGGACATCGCCCCAGCGTAGGACGGCCGCACGGGCGGGGCCGGCCGGTTCCGCCCGCGCGGCCGTCCGGCGCTACCTGCTGCGCCTGCGGAAGACGTACGCGCCGCAGGCCATGCCCGCGACGAACATCACTACCAGCCACACGTAGAGCGGCGCCGTCACCAGCGGCACGAGGAGGCGGACCTCGACGTCCTTGGTGTTCTCCACGATGAACACGATCGACAGGACCGCGACCACGAGGACGAGGATGCGGGCCGGGGTGAAGGGCCCGCTGCCGCTCCTCCCGCTGCTCGATACGTCCTTGGGGCTCATGGGCAGCCCCTTTCCCGGCCCGGTGGGGCCGTCGCCCAGGGGCTCCAGGATGGTGCCGGGCCTGCTCGCGGGGCCGAAGATGTTCGGCCGTTCGGGTGAGGGGGTGCGGGACGGGGCGGGTCAGCGCAGTGCGGGCACTTCGGCGGTGAGGGTGGCGGGGCCGCCGTCCGCCGGGGCGTCCAGCACGGCCGGGACGCCGAGCGGGATGGTGAGCCCGGTCGGGCCGTGCCCGAAGCCCAGTTCCTCGGCGACCGGGACGCCCAGGGGCCCGAGCCGGTCGGCGAGCACCGCCCGTACCCCCGCGTACGGCCCGCACCCGGCCCAGGAGCCGCAGGCGACCCCGGCGACGCCGTCCAGTGCCCCGGACCGCAGCAGCTGGGTGAGGATGCGGTCCAGGCTGTACGGGTCCTCGCCGGTGTCCTCGATGACGAGCAGCCCGCCCCGGCCGGAGGTGCGGCCGTGCGGGGTGCCCAGGTCGGCGGCGAGGAGGCTGACGCAGCCGCCGTACGTGATGCCGCGCGCCCGGCCGGGCACCAGCGCCCGGGCGTCCTCCAGGCCCAGGGTCCGTACGGTCTCGGGTGCGAACAGCGTGGCGCGCAGGGACTCCTGGGTGCGCGGGTCCTTCAGGAAGGTGTCGGTGCCCACCATGGGCCCGTGCAGGGTCGCGGTCCCGGTCCGCAGGGCGAACGCCTCGTGCAGCACGGTGACGTCGCTGTAGCCGACGAACACCTTGGGGCCGGCCGCGCGCATCGCCGCCCAGTCCACCAGGTCGACCATGCGGTGTGCGCCGTAGCCGCCGCGCGCGCAGATCACGGCGTCCACGGACGGGTCGCACCAGGCGTCCTGGAGGTCGCGGGCGCGGGCCTCGTCCGGGCCGGCGAGGTAGTCCAGGTCGCGGTGGGCGTGGAGCGCGTGGGGCGCGGGCACGGGGTCGAGGCCCCAGCCGCGCAGGATGTCGAGGCCGGCCGCCAGCCGGTCGGCGGGGACGGGCCCGCTCGGGGAGACCACGGCGACCCGCGCCCCCGGCCGCAGCCGGGCGGGGCGGGCCAGCGGAGTGAGCGGGGCCCGCCGGGCGTCCGCGAGGGTCACGGCTTCAGCTCCAGGACGGGCACGTCCGGCCGGTCGAAGCCGAACACCTGCGCGTACAGGGAGAGTTCGGACTCCAGCGCGTCGATCATGGTGCTCGCGCGGCGGAAGCCGTGGCCCTCGCCGGGGTAGGTGCGGTACGCGTGCGGGACGCCCCGGCCCTCGACGGCGGCGAGGAACCGTTCGCACTGCACGGGCGGGCAGATGGGGTCGTCCTCGCCCTGGAGCAGCAGGAACGGCGCGGTGAGCCGGTCGGTGCGGTTGACCGGGGAGCGTTCCCGGTAGCGTTCGGGGACTTCGGCCGGCGGGCCGACCAGGGATTCGAGGTAGTGGGACTCGAAGTCGTGGGTCTCCTCGGTGCCCCAGCGGGTCAGATCGAGGACGGGGTAGATGATCGTGCCGCAGGCGTACACGTCGGTGCCGGTGAGGGAGGCGGCGCCGGTCCAGCCGCCGGCGCTGCCGCCCCGGACGGCGAGCCGGTCCGGGTCGGCGGTGCCCTCGGCGGCGAGCGCCCGGGCGACGGCGGCGCAGTCCGCCACGTCCACGACGCCCCACTGCCCGCGCAGCCGGTTGCGGTAGGCGCGGCCGTATCCGGCGGAGCCGCCGTAGTCGACCTCGGCGACGCCGATGCCGCGCGAGGTGAAGTAGGCGATCTCCAGGTCCAGGGCGAGCGAGGGCTGCGCGGTGGGGCCGCCGTGGGCCCAGACGGCGTAGGGCGGCCGTTCGCCCTCGGGGCCGGTGTGGGCGGGGTTGCGCGGCGGGTAGATCCGGGCGTGGATCTCCCGGCCGCCGGGCCCGGTGAAGGTCCGCAGGCTCGGCTCGGGGTAGTACGCCGGGTCGACGGCGTCCTCGTGCGGGGCGCCGATGATGCGGGTGTGGCCGGTCGCGGTGTCGAGTTCGACGATCTCGTAGCCGCTGTGCGGGCTGGCGGCGACGCCGGTGACCCTGCTGCCGCGCACGGTGAGCGTCGGCACCCACGCGGTCCAGGGGCCCGCGACGTCCACGAGTGCGCCGGTCTCCGGGTCGAGGATGCCGAGCGTGGTGGTGCCGGTGCCGTGGAGGGTGGCGATGAGCCCGTTCTCCAGGACACGGAACCAGACGAGCCCGATCTTCCACAGCGGCCCGGCGAACTCCTCCTGCCGCGGGCAGAGTTCCTCCGTCTCACCGCTGTCCGGGTCGAGCCGGTACAGGTTCCACCAGCCGCTGCGGTCGCTCGCCAGGAGCAGCCTGCCGTCACCGGTCCACTGGATCTGCGGCACGGACTCGTCGGGGCCGCCGGCCACGGTGCGTACGTCGTGGAAGGTGCCGTCGTCCGCGACGGTGGCGACGAGGACGTCGGTGCCGTCCCAGGGCATCCGGGGGTGGTCCCAGCCGATCCACGCGGCGCGGCGCCCGTCCGGGGAGAGTTCGGGGGTGGTGACGAACCGGTGCCGTTCGGGGGTGAGTTCGCGGACGGCGGAGCGGTCGCCGGCCGCCGATCCGTCGAGCGGGACGGCGACCGGGACGCGGCGCACCGCGCGCGGCTCCTCACCGGTGAACTCCTCCAGGACGCACCACACCTCGCCGGCCGCGCCCCGGTCGGGGTGCGGGCGCGGGTCGGCCCAGCGCAGTCCGCCGCCGACGCCGGAGACCGGGGTGAGCGGCCAGGGCTCGCGGTCGCCGTCGGGCTCGTGGGCGTAGAGCCGCTGGTCGTCGAAGTGGACGAAGACGATCAGCGGGCCGCCCTCGGCGCGCGGGACGCCGGCCCAGGGCTGTCCGCCGTACTCGATGACGCGGCTGCGCACGTTCCAGGGGGCGGGCAGTTCGGTGGTGGTGCCGTCCTCGGTGCGGCGGACGAGGGCGCGCCGGCCGGCTTCAGCGGGGCGCGGCGCGGTCCACCACAGTTCGTCGCCGACCGCGCCCGCGTATTCGGGGCGGCCGTCGTGGGAGGCGGCGAGCGCGGCGTCGATCGGCGAGTGCCAGCTGCCGTGGGGCTGTGTCGTCGGCATGGGTGCGGGTCTCCCCCCAGCGTGGTTCAGGCGGTGCGCAGGTAGTGGTCCAGGACCCGGACGCCGAAGTGCAGCGCCTCGACGGGGACGCGTTCGTCCACGCCGTGGAAGAGGGCCTGGTAGTCGAAGCCGGCGGGCAGTTTCAGCGGCGAGAAGCCGTAGCCGGTGATGCCGAGCCGGGAGAACTGCTTGGCGTCGGTGCCGCCGGACATGCAGTACGGCACGACGTGCCCGGCCGGGTCGAACCGTTCGACGGCGGCGCGGAGTTTGGCGTACGTGGGTGAGTCCACGGGGGCCTGGAGGGCGGGCTCGCGGTGGTGGAACTCCCAGTCGACGGCGGGGCCGGTGAGCCGGTCCAGGGTGGCGCGGAACTCCTCGTCGCCGCCGGGGACGGTACGGCCGTCGATGTAGGCGGTGGCCCGGCCGGGGATGACGTTGACCTTGTAACCGGCCTCCAGCATCGTCGGGTTGGAGCTGTTGCGGACGGTCGGGGCGACGAGGGCGGCGGCCGGGCCGAGCTTGCCGAGGAGTTCGTCGACGTCGAAGCCGGGGGCGTCGAGGTCGGGGTGGATGCCGTGGAGCGCGGCGATCTCGGTGAGGGCGGCGCGGACGGTGGGCGTGAGGCGGACGGGCCATTCGTGGGCGCCGATCCGGGCGACGGCGGCGGCGAGCGCGGTGACGGCGTTGGCCCGGTTGACCTTGGAGCCGTGGCCGGCGGTGCCGCGCGCGGTGAGCCTGAGCCATCCGGTGCCGCGTTCCCCGGCCGCGATGGGGTAGAGCGGCAGGTTGGGCGCGGCGTGGAAGGTGAAGGCGCCGGACTCGCTGATGCCCTCGGTGCAGCCTTCGAAGAGGTCTGCGTGGCGGTCGGCGAGGAAGCCGGAACCGTCGTCGGCGCTGGCCTCCTCGTCGGCGGTGTAGGCGATGACGATGTCCCGGCGGGGCCGGATGCCGACGCGGGCCCAGTACCGGACGACGGCCAGGACCATCGCGTCCATGTTCTTCATGTCGATGGCGCCGCGCCCCCACACGGTGCCGTCGCGGACCTCGCCGGAGAAGGGGTGGACGGTCCAGTCGGCGGCCTCGGCGGGCACCACGTCGAGGTGGCCGTGGACCAGGAGCGCCGGGGCGGCCGGGTCGGTGCCGGGGATGCGGGCGACGACGTTGGTGCGGCCGGGGGTGCGTTCCAGGAGGGCGGGTTCCAGACCGGTGGCGGCGAGCCGTTCGGCGGTGTACTCGGCGGCGGGGCGTTCGCGGCACTCGCCGTCGCCCCGGTTGGTGGTGTCGATGCGGATCAGTTCGGAGGTGAACGTGACCGCTTCGTCGAGCGCGAGGGCGTCGACGGAGTCCTGGGGGGTGGTCGTCTCAGCCATACTGCTCCTCCACGGCGGACGAGACGATCGTCGTCACCGCCTTGAACGTGCGGATACCTTCGTACATCGTCGCGCTGGTGTAGGAGACCCGCCTCTCGCCGCTCGGGGCGACTCCGGGGACGACGGTGGCCGCCGCGCCGAGGTGTTCGGCGTCGAACTCCAGCTCCACGGTGAACGGTCCGGCCGCGACCGGGGTGCGGCGTCCGGCCAGCGGGACGGCCCGCGCGGCGGCGGCCCGGATGTCGGCGGCGGTACGGGCGGGGGTGCGGCAGACGGCCGCGTACCGCGACACGTGGTCCTTGACGGCGACCTTCCGCGCGTCGGGGGCGTACCCCTCGGCGTCGGCGCAGGTCAGGTCGTCCCCGGTGACGAGGACGACGGGCACGCCGTACTCGGCGGCGACATGGGCGTTGAGCAGGCCCTCGCTGGCGCGTACGCCGTTCAGCCAGACGCCGGTGATGGAGTTGGCGAGGTAGGTGTGGGCGAGGACGCCCTCCGTGCCGGCCCCGGTGTGGTAGCCGACGAAGGCGACCGCGTCCACGTCGCCGTGCTGGATGCCCTCGACCATGCTGAGCGACTTGTGCTTGCCGGTGAGCATCTGGACGCGCTCGTCCATCTGCTCCAGGAGCAGGTTGCGCATGGACCAGTGGGCCTCGTTGACCAGGACCTCGTCCGCTCCCCCGTCGAAGAAGCCGAGGGCGGCGGCGTTGACGTCGGAGGTGAACAGGGAGCGGCACCGCTCCCACTGCGGGGTGCCGGGCAGCACGTCGGCCGGCCAGGTCACGCCGGTGGCGCCTTCCATGTCGGCGCTGACGAGGATCTTCATGCGGCCACACGGTACGCGCCGGGGAACGCGCAGGCCAGGACTATCGGGGACGCCACAGGTCCAGTCCGGTGGCGCCCCCCGGCGGCCGGGCGGGCCGGCGCCGGGGGACGGCGGGAACGGCGGGTGTCAGCCGCGCTCGGCGCCGGCGAGGAGCTTCTCGATCCGGGCGAGTTCCCGGTCGTCGAAGTCCAGGTTGCGGACGGTGGCAACGTTGTTCTCCAGCTGGGCGACGCTGCTCGCGCCGACCACGGCGGAGGTGACGCGGCCGCCGCGCAGCACCCAGGCCAGCGCCAGCTGGGCGAGCGACTGGCCGCGCGCGGCGGCGAGTTCGTTCAGCTCGCGCAGCCGGGACAGCAGGTCCGGGGTGACGGCCTCGGCGGACAGGAACGGGCTGCTGCCGGCGGCCCGGGAGTCCTCCGGGATGCCGTCGAGGTAGCGGTCGGTGAGGATGCCCTGTTCCAGCGGCGAGTAGGCGATGGAGCCGATGCCCAGCTCGTCCAGGGCGTCGAGCAGGCCCTCCTCCGGGCGGCGGTCGAGCATCGAGTAGCGCGGCTGGTGGATGAGGAGCGGGGTGCCCAGGTCCTTGAGGATGCGGGCGGCCTCGCGCGTCTGCTCGGGTGAGTAGTTGGAGACGCCGACGTACAGCGCCTTGCCCTGGCGCACCGCCGCGTCCAGGGCGCCCATGGTCTCCTCGAGCGGGGTCTCGGGGTCGGGCCGGTGCGAGTAGAAGATGTCCACGTAGTCCAGGCCCAGCCGGTTCAGGCTCTGGTCAAGCGAGGCGAGCAGGTTCTTGCGCGAGCCCCACTCCCCGTACGGGCCGTCCCACATCAGGTAGCCGGCCTTGGTGGAGACGACGATCTCGTCCCGGTGGGCGGCGAAGTCGGTGGCGAGCGCCCGGCCCATCGCGGTCTCGGCGGAGCCGGGCGGCGGGCCGTAGTTGTTGGCCAGGTCGAAGTGGGTGATGCCCAGGTCGAAGGCGCGGCGCAGGATCTCGCCCTGCCGCTGCGGCGTCCGGTCCCCGCCGAAGTTGTGCCACAGGCCGAGCGAGAGGGCGGGCAGCTTGAGGCCGCTGCGCCCGGTGCGCCGGTAGGGCATGTGCGCGTAGCGGTCGGCGGACGGGAGGTACATGCGGGACTCCACGGGGAGAGACGTTCCGGTTTCGCCCGGACGGGGGTACGGGCGCCGCTCCCAGGCTCGCTCACTTCGATCCAGCAGTCCAACAGGAGATTCCGCTTGGATTCAGGACCTAGAGTTCTCAATCATGGAGTTGCGTCAGCTGGAACATTTCGTGGCCGTCGCCGAGGAAAGGCATTTCACCCGCGCGGCGGAGCGGGTCGCGGTCTCGCAGTCGGGTCTCTCCGCGTCCGTGCGGGCGCTGGAGCAGGAGCTGCGCACCCCGCTGTTCAGCCGGACCACGCGCAGCGTACGGCTGACCGAGGCGGGGCGCGCCCTGCTGGTCGAGGCCGAACGCACCCTGGCCGGGGTGCGGGCCGCCCGGGAGGCGGTGGACGCGGTACGGGGGCTGCTGCGCGGCACCCTGTCGGTGGGCGTGGAGCAGTGCGTGGCCGGGCTGCGGCTGCCCCGGCTGCTGGCCGCCTTCCGCCGCGCGCACCCGCACATGGACATCCGGCTGCGCCAGGAGGGCACGGCGCGGCTGGTGGACGGGGTGGCGGGCGGGCGGCTGGACATCGCCTTCGCCGCGACCGTGGACCGGGCGGGGTGGCGCGGGGAACTGGTGCCGCTGGCCCGTGAGCCCATGGTGCTGCTGTGCGCGCCGGGCCACCGGCTGGCGGGGGCGGACCGGGCGGGCTGGGCGGAGCTGGCCGGTGAGCCGTTCATCGACTTCCATCCGGACTTCGGGCCGCGCCGGGCGGCCGACGCGGCGTTCACGGCGGCGGGGGCGCGGCGCACGGTGGCCCTGGAGGTGACCGATGTGCACAGCCTGCTGGAGCTGGTGCAGGAGCAGCTGGGCATCGCGCTCGTCCCGCACCACTTCTCGCGCAAGCCGGAGGCGGGCGGTCTGGCGGTGGTGCGGCTCGACGCGGTGGACGAGGCGCGCGGGGCGGGTGAGGGGTGCGCGGCGCGGGTGCCGTACTACGAGAGTGCGGTGGTGCTGCCGGAGGCGCGGGCGATGAGTCCGGGGGCGCGGGCGCTCATGGCGCTGCTGCGGGAGGAACGCGAGGGCTGAGGGCCGGGAGCCGGGGGGTGAGGTCCGGGAGGAGGGGTGGCGCGGCTGGGCGGCTGGGCGGCTGCGCCGCTGCGGTACCGCGCTCCCCCATCTCCCCTCGCCCCCTCCCCCGGCTCCGGCCGGGTCAGTCCGCGGCGAGGACGAACCAGCGCGCCGGCAGGTCGATCCGGGTGCCGTCCGGCAGGTTCTCCGTCTGCGGCAGGACCGTTTCGCCGCTGTCCAGCGTGGAGAGGCCGGCCGCCTTCAGCAGCTCGGGCACCTCCTCCTCGGTGGCGCTCGCCGGTTTCAGCCCGTGCTCGAAGACCCGGCGCAGCTTCGGTCCCGGGCCGTCCGGCCCCTGCGCGGCGCGTTGCAGCACATCCTTGGAGGCGGGGGTCAGCTCGACGACGAAGGCCCGGCCGTGTTCGCCCAGCAGGGTGGCCACGGCGGCGGCGACGGCCGGACGGGCCTCGGGGTCGCTCTGGTGGATCACCGCCCGCATGTACACGTTGGTGTCGCCGATCCGCTCGTGCAGGGCGCGCACGGCCCCGGCGTCCGTGAGGTCGAGCTGTTCGAACTCGGCGACCTGCCCGGTGTCCGCCGCGCGGGCGTGCTCGACCGCGGCGTGCGAGAGGTCCACCCCGATCGCGCGGGGGAAGAGCGTGGCGAGGTGGCGGGTCTGCGTACCGCTGCCGCAGCCGAGGTCCACGACGGGCAGTGCGGTGTCCGCGTGCGGGAGCAGCAGCCGGCTGTGCGGTACGGCGCTCAGGTCGGCGCCCGTGTCCCAGATCGCCTCGCCCGGCTCGTCGGACGTGGCCGCCCAGTAGCCCTCCCACGCGTCGCGGTATCGCTGTGACACACCCATGCGTACTCCCGGTTCCGTCGTACCTGGTTGAACTGCTCAGCCAGGGACTACTGCCCAAAGGGGCGCCGGGGCAAGGGTGCGGAGCGAATACGTGGTCAGTCCTCCTTCGGAAGGCGGGCGTTGACCGGGTAGCGACCCCTGCGCGGGTCGCGGGGCAGGGCCAGTTCGAACCAGACGGTCTTGCCGCGCGCCGTGGCACTGGTGCCCCACTCGCGGGCGAGGCTGCTCACCAGGACGAGTCCCCGGCCGCCCTCGTCGTTCTCGGTGACCCCGAGGAGCGAGGCGGGGGCGGGTTCGTCGTCGCTGACCTCGCAGAGCAGCGCGTCGGTGCGGACCAGCCGGAGGCCGATGTGGTGGGTGCGGCTGTGCTTGAACGCGTTGGTCACCAGCTCGCTGACCATCAGTTCGGCCGCCTCCACCGCGTCCGGCAGGTCCCAGTCGAGCAGTTGGCCGCGCACCAGGCGGCGGGCGCGGGAGACCTCCCGGGGATCGAGGGCCAGCTGCCACTCGGCGACGTCCTCGTCCGCGATGCCGTTGAGGCGGGCCATCAGCAGGGCGACGTCGTCCTTGCGGCCACCGGTGGGGTTCAGGGCGCGGATGATGGTGTCGCAGGCGTCGTCCATCGAGGCGGCGGGATGGGCGGCGGAGGCGCAGAGCGCGGCGAGTCCGGCGCCGATGTCCTGGCCGCGCACCTCGACCAGGCCGTCCGTGCACAGGATCAGCCGGTCGCCGGGGCGCACCCGCACGGTGACGGTCTCGAAGGCGACGCCGCCGACGCCGATCGGTGCCCCGGTCGGCAGGTCGAGCAGTTCGGCCCGGCCGTCCTCCGCCCGGACCAGCACGGGCGGGATGTGACCGGCGTTGGCGACGTGGAGTTCGCCGGCGATGGGGTCGTAGACCGCGTACAGGCAGGTCGCGAGGTACTGCTCGCCCAGGCGCTGCGCCAGGTCGTCCAGGTTGCGCATGAGCTGGGCGGGCGGCAGCTCCATGGTGGCCATGGTCAGGACGGCGGTCCGCAACTGGCCCATCATCGCCGCCGAGTTGAGCCCGTGTCCCATGACGTCGCCGACGACCAGCGCGGTGCGCGAGCCGGGGAGCTTCACCGAGTCGAACCAGTCGCCGCCGATCCGGCCGAGCCGGGTGCCGGGCAGGTAGCGGGTGGCGATGTCGCAGCCGGCCATGCGGGGCTCGACGGTGGGCAGCATGCTGTCTTGGAGCGTGTCGGCGACGTTCTCCTGGTACGTGTACATGCGGGCGTTGTCGAGCACGAGCCCGGCGCGGGCGGCGAGTTCGGCGCCGGTCGTGCGGTCCATGTCGTCGAACCGCTCGCGGCCGGGGCGGCGCATGAGGACCATGAAGCCGAGGACCACGTCGCGGGCCTTGAGCGGGACGATGAGCAGCGAGCGGTGGGTGATCAGCGGGCGCAGGTCCCGCTTCTCGAACTCGCCGGAGATCCGGTTGCTCAGCTCCTCGCTGACGTAGGGCACGATGACCGGTTCGCCGGTGACCATGCACTGGAAGAACGGGGTGTGTTCGGGGAAGGCGATGGACTCGCCGACGGGCACGGTGTCGTCCCAGCGGCCCGGTTCGTCGTTGTGCTCGACCCAGACGCGGTGCCAGATGGTGGTGACGTCGGGCGGTCCGTCGGGGAAACCCTCGCCGGCGAGGACGGCGGCGCGCAGATGCGTGCCGGCGAAGTCGGCGAAGCGGGGGACGGCGGCGCTGGTGACCTCGCGGATGGTGCGTTCGAGGTCGAGGGAGGTGCCGATGCGGCCGCTGACCTCGTTGAGGAATTCCAGCCGTTCGCGGACCGCCGCGTACTCCAGGTCCAGCTCGGGCCGGGGCGCGACGCGTGGGACCGCCGCCTCGCGGGCCGTGTGCGGGTCGTCCGGGGCGGGCAGGGCGCCGGCCCGCTTGGGCACGCCCCAGTCCGGGGTGACGGGGATGCGGTCGTGGTGGCTGAACTCCAGGACCGGGTAGCCCAGTTCGAGGACCTGGGCGACGATCCGGGTGGCCTCCTGGACGCTCATGTTCGGCAGGATCTCCGGGAGCCGGGCGGAGAGTTCCGGGTAGCCGGGGAAGTCGGTGTGCCGGGCGAATCCGGGGGTGACCGTACGGCCGTGCGCCCGGTCCGCGTCGTCGGGGCCGCGCAGGTGGGCGTGGTCGGCGGCGAGCACCAGCAGCCGTTCCGGGCCGGGTCCGACGAGCGGATAGGCCCACCAGAGCACGTCCGCGCGGTCGCCGCCCGGGCGGCGGGCGCGGGCCCGTCCGGCCGCCGGGTAGGCGAAGTCGCCGCCGAGGGAGTCGCCGAGCGCGGGCCCGTACTCCTCCTCCGGCGCCGGCATCGCGCCGTGCGCGGCCAGCGCGCCGGAGACCGGGAGCAGTTCGGCCGCCGGGCAGCCGACCGCGGCCTCGCGGGCGACGCCGAAGAGCTTGCGCGCACCGGTCGACCAGTGCGAGACGCGTCCCTCCGTGTCGACGACGACCACGGCGAGCGGTACCCGGCCCGCCGCGCCGTCGCGCGGCTGTGGTGTCCTCTGCGGCGGCACACCGAGGTCCATGAGGGGGAGGCTCCTTCCTCACCGCGACGTTCCGCGGCGCGTGACTCCACGGTACGGCGCCGCGACCGGCGTCCGCCGGTTATCGGCCCAATCCCCCGAAGGGGTGGTACGCCCCCGCGCGTCGGGGGGCGCAACGCCGCTCCGTGGTCCGGGTGTTCAGTCCTCGTGGCCGAGCTGGAGGTCCCGCTCGGTGCGGCCGCCGCCGGCGACCTGGAGGACGGTGGCGACGGGCGGGTAGCCGGCCGCGATCACGGTGTACTCGCCGGTGGAGAGGTCGATGAACCGGAAGGCGCCGTCGGGGCCGGTGGTGACGGTGTCGACGACGTTGCCGGCCGCGTCGAGCAGGGTGACGCGGGCGTCCTCGACGGGCCGTCCGCCGCCGGCCCGGACGATGCCGCGCAGCACGGCGCCGCCGGCCAGTTCGATGTCCTGCCGGGTCTCCCGGGCCGCCTGCACGCTGACCGGGAGCGCGGCGGGCCGGAACGCCGGGGCGGAGGCGGCGAGGGTGTACTCGCCGGCGACCAGTTCGGTGATCACGTAGCCGCCCTCGCGGCCGCTGCGGGTCGAGGCGACGACCTCGCCGCGCACATCGGTCAGGGTGACGGCCGCGTCGCGCACGGGTGCGCCGTCCGCCGTGAGGACGGTGCCGGCGAGCCGGCCCGCGCCGCCGAGGACGACGTCGAGTTCGACGGGGCGTTCGCCGACGGTGACGCTGACGGCCTGCGGCTGGTGGCCCCCGGCGGCGGCGATCAGGACGTACGAGCCCGCGCCCGGCACGCTGAGCGCGTACCGGCCCTCCTCGCCGCTGGCGCCCCGGCCGATCTGCCGGCCCTGGACGTCGATGAGGGTGAGGGCGGCGCGCGGCACCTTCGTCCCGTCGGAGTGCTGGACGCTGCCGGAGACCGGGACGCCGGAGAGGTAGCCGGCGGAGGGCGCGTGGTCGGTGCGGGCGGCGGGGACGGTGACGGTTTCGGCGGTGCTCCCGGGGGCCGGGGCGGTCGCGGGCGCTGCGGTGGATTCCGGGCTGTGGGACACCAGCGGTTTCTCCTTGAGGAAGAAGGCGAGGACGAGGCCGAGCACGAGGACCGGCACCAGGTAGAGGAAGATCCGGGGCATCGCGTCGGCGTACGCCTGGATGTAGGCGTCCCGCAGGGCGGGTTCCATCGCGTGCACCAGTTGCGGGGTGATCGACTCCGGATCGGGGAGGTCCGCCCCGGAGGGCAGCCGGACGGCGAGCGCGTCGGCCAGCCGGCCGGCGAACAGGGTGCCGAACACGGCGGCGCCGACGCTGCCGCCGATCTGCCGGAAGTAGTTGTTGGCGCTGGTGGCGGTGCCCAGGTCGGCGGGGCGCACGGAGTTCTGCACCGCGAGGACGAGCACCGGCATGACCAGTCCGATGCCGAGGCCGAGCACCGCCTGGGCGACGCTGTACTCCAGGCGTGCGGTGTCGGTCTCCAGCCGGGACAGCAGCCACATGCCCACCGCGGAGACCGCGCTGCCCGCGATGGGGTAGACGCGGTAGCGCCCGGTGCGCGAGATGAGCTGGCCGGAGACGACGGAGGCGCCGACGATGCCGCCCATCATGGGGAGCATCAGCAGCCCGGACTCGGTGGCGGTGGCGCCGTCGACCATCTGGAGGAAGGTGGGCAGATAGCTGGCCGCGCCGAACAGGGCCACGCCGACGACCGCGCCGACCAGGGCGGTGACGTTGAAGATCGAGTCCCGGAACAGCCGCAGCGGGATGATCGGTTCCGCCGCGCGCCGTTCGACGAGCACGAACAGCAGAGTCGTTCCGGCGGCTCCGGCGCCGAGGCCCAGGATGGTGCCCGAGCCCCAGGCGTACTCCGTGCCGCCCCAGCTGGTCAGCAGCACCAGGCAGGTGGAGGCGGCGGCCAGCAGCGCCGCGCCCAGGATGTCGAGCCGGGGCCGCACGGCGGGCCTGGGCAGCTTGAGTACGACGGTGATCACGGCGAGGGTGATCAGGCCGAAGGGCACGTTGATGTAGAAGCACCAGCGCCAGGAGGCGTGGTCGGTGAAGAAGCCGCCGAGCAGCGGCCCGGCCACCGAGGCGAGGCCGAAGGCCGCACCGATCAGGCCCATGAACCGGCCCCGCTCACGGGGCGGGACCACGTCGGCGATGATCGCCTGGACGCCGATCATCAGCCCGCCGCCGCCGACGCCCTGGAGCGCCCGGAACGCGATCAGCTGGTCCATCGTGCGCGACCAGCCGGCCAGCGCGGAGCCGGCGACGAAGACGACGATGGCGAACTGGAAGACGCCCTTGCGGCCGAAGAGGTCGCCGAGCTTCCCGTAGACCGGCAGGCCGATGGTGGAGGCCAGCAGGTAGGCGGTGACCGCCCAGGACATCTTCTCCAGGCCGTGCAGCTCGCCGACGATCTTCGGGAGCGCGGTGGCCACGATCATCTGGTCGAGCGCCGCGAGCAGGAGCGTGAGCATCAGCCCGACGAAGACCAGCCGGATGCGGCGCGGGTCCGTCGCGGTCCCGCCGTCCGGCCCTTCGGGAGCGGTCCCGCCGTCCGGCTCCCCGGGAACGGTCCCGTCCGGGACGTTGCCGCGAGCGGCGGGCGGCGGCGGGGAGGGTGGCGGGGCGGTCCCGGACGCCTCGTCGGCGTCCCCCGGGCCCCCCGGCTCGTCCTCCAGCAGTGTGATCCCACCCACCACGTCCCGCTCCCCTCGTCGTGCTGCCGCACATTTCTCGCATCGTGCGACAAGTGAGGGCAAACGCGGAGGGGGGCGCCGGCGGCGCACTCAGGGGGCGTATCCCCCGGTCGGAGGTAGTACGGCGCACAACCACCCGGCCGCCAAAGACCACCCGAACCGGTGAGGCCGGAGGTGCGGGCGGGACCGGCCGGCCCCGGTCCGCACCACCGGCCCCGGGGTCAGTTCTCGACCTTGGCGGCGAGGTTCTGGAGCAGTTCGTCGTAAATGCGGGCGAGGCCCTTGGGCGCGAAGGTCCGCTCGAAGAAGCCGCCGACGCCCCCGGCGCCGTTCCACACGGTCGCGACGACGACCCTGGAGCGGCCCTCGCCGGCCGGGGTGACGGTCCAGGTGGTGACCATCGAGGAGTTGCGGTCCTTCTCCACGAGCTGTCCGTCGGACGGCTCGGTGACGTCGAGCAGGCAGTCGCGGACCCGCTTGCTGGTGGCCTGGAGCTTCCAGTGGACGAGGGTGCCCTCGCCGTCGCCGCCCTCGCGCACCTCGTACTCGCTGAAGTGGACGGGCAGCACGGCGCCGCGGACGTCCTTGTAGTCGGCCAGGGCGTCGAACACCGCCTCCGCGTCCGCCGCGATGGTCCGCTCCGTGGTGGCCTCGACCTGCGCCATGGCTGTTCCTCCAGCACTCGGTTGTTCGGGGGTGTGCTGAGCCAACCACCTCGGGGGACGGGCACCAAATCCGGCCCGGGAGGAGGTCCGGGAGGAAGTCGGGAAGAAGGGAAAAAACGATCATGGGAACACGTGTTCTATTCTCGGTCGGGAACTACCGAGGAGGCATCCATGCGCTGGAACCATCTGGCCGAAGACCGCGCCGACCACCCCACGGGCGGTACGGGTGCGCTCTTCGCCGCCGACGCGGTGACGACGCGGACCTTCGACACCCCCGAGTTCCGGGGCATCACCTTCCACGAGGTCCGGGCCCGGTCGATCGTGAACCGGGTGCCCGGCGCCTCACGGATGCCGTTCGAGTGGACGGTGAACCCGTACCGGGGCTGCACCCACGCCTGTGTCTACTGTTTCGCGCGCAAGACGCACAGCTATCTGGACCTGGACACCGGGATCGGCTTCGACTCGCAGATCGTCGTCAAGGTCAACGCCCCCGAACTGGTCCGCCGCGAGATCGCCTCACCGCGCTGGCACGGCGCGCACGTCGCGATGGGCACCAACGTGGACTGCTACCAGCGGGCGGAGGGCCGCTACCGGCTGATGCCCGGCATCCTGAGCGCCCTGCGCGACCACGCCAACCCGTTCTCCATCCTGACCAAGGGCACGCTGATCCTGCGCGACCTGGAGCTGCTGCGGCAGTCCGCCGAGGTCACCGAGGTCGGCGTCTCGGTCTCGGTGGGCTTCGTCGACCCCGAGCTGTGGCGCACCGTGGAGCCCGGCACGCCCTCGCCCGAGCGCCGGCTCGACGTCGTACGGAAGCTGAGCGAGGCCGGCATCGGCTGCGGGGTCCTGATGGCGCCGGTCGTCCCGTACCTGGGCGACAGCCCCGAGCAGCTGCGGGCGACCGTCCGCGCGATCGCCGCCGCCGGCGCCACCTCGGTGACCCCGCTCGTCCTGCACCTGCGCCCCGGCGCCCGAGAGTGGTTCACGCAGTGGCTGGGCCACCACCACCCGCACCTCGTACGGCGCTACGAGCGGCTGTACGCGGACGGCGCCTACGCGCCCACCTGGTACCAGCGCCGCATCACCCGGTACGTCCACGAGCTGGCCGCCGAGTACGGCATCGGGCCCGCCGACCGGGGCACGCCGCGCCGGCTCCCCCGGCGCGAGCCGCGCCCGCCGCTCGACGACTCCGAGCCCACCCAGCTCACCCTCCTGTGAACCCGCGCCCGGCCGCGCCGCGCGCAAACGGGTCAACTCTCCGCACAACGGGACCTTCCGGCGGGTAATGCGGGGAACATGCGGCGGGGGCTGCGTCCCGCGCAGCCGTGTTTCCCCCGCCTCGGGAGGCCATATGACGAATCGTCCGATCCTGCTGTTCGCCGTCGGGGCGACGGTCGCCGGTCTGGTGACCGCCGCCCCGGCCGCCGCGGACACCACCACCGCGCCCCGCGCCGCGCCCATCACCTGGAAGGACTGCGGGACGAAGACGTCCCCGACGCTCCAGTGCGGCACGGTGCGCTCCCCGCTCGACCACGACGACCCGGCGGGACGCCAGGTCACCCTCGCCCTGACCCGGGTGCCGCACACCTCCGCGACCTTCCAGGGACCGCTGCTGGTGAATCCCGGCGGCCCCGGCGGCAGCGGCCTGTCCATGGCCCCCTTCGTCGCCGCCTCGCTGCCGGAGAAGGTCGCCGCGCAGTACGACGTGATCGGTTTCGACCCGCGCGGCGTCGGGAAGAGCCGGCCCGCCCTGGACTGCGTGCCGGGGTACTTCGACCCCGTACGGCCCGACCCGGTGCCCCAGTCCCTCGGCGGCGAGCGCATCAACCGCAACCGGACCCGTGACTTCGCGACCGCCTGCGGCGAGAAGTACCCGGACCTGCTCCCGTACATGGACACGGTGAGCGCGGCCAAGGACCTGGACGTCATCCGCCGGGCGACCGGCGCCCAGCGGCTCAACTACTTCGGGTACTCCTACGGCACCTACCTCGGCGCGGTGTACGCCAAGCTCTTCCCGGAGCGCGTACGGCGGCTGGTCCTCGACTCCAACGTGGACCCGGACGGCGTCTGGTACGACGACAACCTCGCCCAGGACTACGCGTTCGACGCCCGGCACAAGGCGTTCGCCGCCTGGGTCGCCGAGCACGACGCCGTCTACCGCCTCGGCACCGACCCGGCCGCGGTGGAGGCCGCCTGGTACCGGATGCGGGACGCGGTGAAGAAGCACCCCGCGGGCGACCGGGTCGGCGCGGGCGAACTGGACGACACCTTCCTGCCGGGCGGCTACTACAACGGCTACTGGCCGGCGCTGGCGGAGGCGTTCGCCGCCTATGTGAACGACCACGACAAGAAGCCGCTCGTCGCCGCGTTCGAACGGTTCGCGGCGGTGGACGCGGCCGGCGACAACGGGTACTCCGTCTACTCGGCCGTGCAGTGCCGCGACGCCTCCTGGCCGCGCGTCTGGAACATCTGGCGCAACGACACCTGGCGGGTGCACGCGAAGGCGCCCTTCATGGCGTGGGGCAACACCTGGTACAACGCGCCGTGCGCCGACTGGCCGGTGGCGCCGCTGAACCCGGTGCGCGTCTCCAACCACCGGGTGCCCCCGGCCCTGCTGTTCCAGGCCACCGAGGACGCGGCCACCCCGTACGAGGGCGGCGTCACCCTGCACCGCAAGCTGCGCGGCTCCCGCCTGGTCGTCGAACAGGGCGGCGGCAACCACGGGATCACCCTCAGCGGCAACGACTGCCTGGACCGCTACCTGGTGGACTACCTCACCGACGGCACCCTGCCCCGCGCCGGGCGCGGCGACGCGGACGCGGTCTGCCCCAAGCTCCCCGACCCGGAGCCGGAGACCGCGAAGTCGGCCCGTCCGGCCGCCCGCCCGGACCGCGGCAGCGCCCTGCACGGCCTGCTGGGCTTCCACGGCTGACCGACGGCCCGTCCTGCGGGGGCGCGCACGACCCGTTCGCGCGCGCCCCCGAGCGCACACGGCGCCCACGCGGCGGCCACAGCTCGTTTACATCGCCAACGCGGAGCCAGACCGGCCTGGAAGGCCGTCCGTGTACGGTGACGGTATGAAGGACGACGCCGGACGCCCCCACGCCGATCCCCTCGTCACCGCCGCCGAGATCGCCCGGCTGGCAGGCGTCACCCGCGCCGCCGTCTCCAACTGGCGCCGCCGTTACGACGACTTCCCCGCCCCGGCCACCGACAGCACCAGCAGCCCCCTGTTCGACCTCGCGGAGGTGCGCGCCTGGCTGGACGCCCAGCGCAAGGGGCAGGAGACGTCCCCCGAGGTGCGCCTGTGGCAGCAGCTGCGCACCGAGCACGGCGACGACATGGTCGGCGGGCTCACCGCCGTGGCGCGCCTTCTCGTACGGCGGGAGGAGGACGGGGACGCCCCGCTGCGCCCCCTGGTCGAGGAGCTGGCGGCGGACCGCTCGCCCGCCGAACTGCTCAGCGGCCTCACCGCCCGCTACGCGGAGTCGTCCGGGCGCGCCGGGTCCGACGGCGTCACCTCCCCGCACCTCGTCCGGGCCGTGCGGCACTTCGCCGGGCCCGAGGTCCCCGGACGCACGGTGTACGACCCGGCGTGCGGGATCGGCTCCCTGCTCCTCGCCTTCCACCCGGGCGCCGGGGCCCTCGCCGGCCAGGACCTCGATCCGGCGCGCGCCCGCTACACGGAGCTGCGCGCCGAGGTGGCGGGTGCGACCGGGGTCACCGTCCGCGCCGGGGACTCGCTCCGCTCCGACGGGCTGCCCGGGCTGCGGGCGGACCTGGTGGTGTGCGAGCCGCCGGCCGGCGCCGCCGACTGGGGCCGGGAGGAGCTGCTGCTGGACCCGCGCTGGGAGTTCGGCGTGCCGTCCCGGGCCGAGAGCGAGCTGGCCTGGCTCCAGCACTGCTACCGGCACACCGCGCCGGGCGGCCGGGTGATCGTCGTCATGCCGGCGTCGGTGGCCTACCGCAGGGCGGGGCGCCGCATCCGGGCCGAGATCGTGCGCCGGGGCCTGCTCACCGAGGTGGTCGCGCTGCCGCCCGGCATGGCCGCGGCCCACGCCCTGTCCGTGCACCTCTGGCTCCTGCGCCGCCCCGCCGGACCGGAGGACACCCCGGACCACGTACGGATGACGGACCTGAGTGCGAACGCGCCGGACGACCCGTTCGAGGCGGCGGAGAACCTGACGGCGCGGGTCGCCCGGATCGATCTGCTCGACGACACCGTGGACCTCAGCCCGGCCGCGTACACCGCCGCCCGGCACACGGACTTCACCGCCCAGTACGCCGCCACCCGCGCCGAGGTCAAGGAGCGGCTGGAACGGCTCCTGGACACCCTGCTGCCGCCCGTCCTCGAAGGCGCGGCGGAGTCCTTCCAGGACCGGGCCACCGTCAGCGTCGCCGAACTGGCGCGCGCCGGGCTGGTGGAGACGACGGAAGGCGCGGCGGTGTCCACCAGCGACCAGCTGGACACCGACTACGTCAACGGCTTCCTGCGCGGCGCCCCGAACAACCGCCGCTCCACCAGCGCCAGCGGCACCTTCCGCCTCGACACGCGCGGCGCCCGCATCCCGCAGATGGCCGTCGAGGAGCAGCGCCGCTACGGCTCCGCGTTCCGCGCGCTGACCGAGTTCGAGCAGGCCCTGGCGCAGCTCGCCCTGCTCGGCGAGCGCACCACGTCCCTGGCCCGCGACGGCCTCACCACCGGCGCCCTCCGCCCCCCGGCGCCCTAGGGCGTGTTTTGAAAGTAGCGCCGTCCGGCCCGCCCTCCGGGCGGACGGCGCTACTTTCAAAACACGCCCTAGGGGGCGTGGTGGCGGGGGCCGTGGCCGGGGGGTGGGGTGAGGGGGGAGGTGTAGGTGTCGGGCGTTGCGAGGGGGGTCATGGCGTCGTATGCGGTGAGGATCAGGTCCTTGGTGCGGTAGTCGCCGTACCGGGCCTCGTCCTTGCGGCGGACGATGGGGAAGGTGTCGAGGATGTGGCCGATGTCGTCGCGGCCGGTCCCGTAGAGGTGGAAGAAGAACGCGTCGAGTTCGGCGCGGATCTGCCGGCGGCGGTCCCCGTCCCAGCGGAAGGGGGCGCCGGTGTCGCCGAGGTCGGTGGCGAAGGGGCTCATGTCGTGGGCGGTGTAGGTGAGTTCGAGGACGCGCGGGATCAGGAAGGCGGCGTGGCGGCGGGCCGTTTCGGGGGGTAGGACGGGGAGCTGGCGGATGTAGAAGAAGTTGAGGTTGAGTCCGGCGACCTTTTGGCGGGTGACGTAGTCGTAGACGAAGGAGTTGAAGTGGGCGGCCAGCAGGGCGCTGTCCTGTGACGAGGCGGTGCGCAGCAGGAAGACGGAGTCGCCGATGGCCGCGCGGGGCAGGATCGCGGAGATCATGGTGCGCTGGTTGGTGGGGCTGCTGATGCGGAGGAAGGCGAGCCAGCCGGGCGGCGCGTCGGCCGGTGTCTCGGCCCGGTCCACCCAGCTGCCCGGCATGGCGAGGCGGGAGGCGGCGGCCCGGTCGTCGTCGCTGAGGTAGGAGGGCTGGTTCTGGCGCTTCACGGCGGTCGCGCTCTTGACCACGTCGGCCGCGCGGTGGTTGTAGGCGTCGACCATCTTCGCCTCGTACAGCGGCAGCATGAGCCGGCCCGCTCCGGCGAAGGCGTTGCCGGCGGGTTGGAAGCCGTCGGCCGTCAACTCCTCGCGGCTGCGGAAGAGATGCGAGTCGTTGGACATGTGGAACATCGTCTGGAAGGTGACGCCCCAGGGGTTGCCGTCCGGGTCGCCCTCGTCGATCAGGACGGGGACGCGTCCGTAGATGCCGAGGGTGATCTCGGCGTCGCGGCGGGAGCGGAAGACGGGGCAGGTGCCCGTGTTGGGGTTGAGGAGCGTGATCTCCTCGGGTGTGAGGGCGAACACCTTGCCGTCGTCGGCGAGTTCGGCCGGGTCGCGGAGGAAGAAGGCGAACCGGGCGGCGCGTTCGCCCACGTCCCGGCCGGCCAGCGACAGCAGGCTGAACTTGAAGGAGCGGTGCACGTCGGGGAAGACCGGCGCGGCGTTCTCGAAGTCGTACAGGGCGGCCAGCGAGCCCTTGACCACCAGGTCCCGGAAGAAGAACTGGGTGGTGGCGTCCGTGGCGATGCCCGTCGGCACGATCATGCCCATGCGGCCGCGCGGGCCGGTGAGCATGCGGCCCGTCTCGGCGAAGACGGCGTACGTGTTGATGTCGCCCCGGCCGGTCAGCGGGTAGCGGCCGGCGGTGCGCAGGAAGTGGCTGTCGCCCTCCGCCTTGCGCTTGGCGACCTGGAACTCGGTGTGCAGGCCGACGCCGTCCGGGTCCTGCTTGAGCGCGGCGATCAGGCGCTTGCGGGCGGCGGCGGTCCTGGCCGCGGCGATCTCCGTGTCGCGCTGGGCGAAGAACTCCTGCTCCTGGAGCTTGATCCGCTCCCAGGGCGGGTTGCCCAGGACGCAGTCGAAGCCGCCGGCCCAGCCTTCGGCGGTGTCCTCGTCCCCGGGGTCGCCGACGGCGAAGACCTCGGGGAACTCCAGGTGCCAGTGGAAGAACCGGTAGCGGCGCCGCAGCCGGGCGATCTCCTCGTGCGTCGTCCGGGGCACGGTGTCCGCCGCCGGGTCCTGGAGGAGGCGGAAGACCTCCTCGGTGACCGGCGGCGGGGCGTCCGCCGTCTTGTGCCACATGAACGCGGCGCACCAGGCGTCGGCCACGTGCAGGGCGCGCACGTACGCGGCGGAGGAGGCGAAGTCGCGGTAGGCGGCCTCCTGTCCGTGCACGCCGGCGAGGGTGTCGGGGGCGGCGGCGGTGATGCGGCGGAGTCCGAGGGCGAAGACCTCGTTGGTGTCCTCGGCCGGGGCCATCAGGTCGAACAGGCCGCGCTGGCCGCCGCGTTCGGCCCGGTTCTGCTTCTCCAGCGCCTTGGCGTACTTCTTGTCGTCGCCCTCGATGGGTTTGAACGCCTCGTCCGGAATCCCGCCTCGCAGCAGCGCCGGGGTGGCGCCGATCAGCGCGTTGCCGTGCTTCACGTGCGCGTCCAGGAAGCCGAGGGGTTTGCCCGGCTCCAGGGCCTCCAGCCAGAGCGACACCTTGGCCAGTTCCACCGCCATGGGGTTGAGGTCCACGCCGTAGACGCAGCGGGCGACGACCTCGTGCAGGGCGTGCCGGACGGCTCCGAGCGTGGGTTCCGGGTTGCGTTCCCGTACGGCGGCGACCCGCTTGGCGATGCGGCGTGCCGCGGCGACGAGGAAGTGTCCGGAGCCGCAGGCGGGGTCGCACACGGTCAGGGCAAGCAGTTCGCGCACGATCGCGTCGGACGGGTCGGGCTCGCCGGCCGCCGCCGCGGCCCGTTCGCCGCGGGCGACGGCGTCGTCGAGGACCGGATCGAGACCGGTGTCGAGCAGGCACTCGATGAGTGAGGACGGGGTGTAGTACGAGCCGGTCGTCTTGCGGGTGTTGCCGGCCAGTTCGACCAGCGTGAAGGTGCGGTCCACGGGGCTGTGGCGCGGGACCAGTTCGAGCAGGGACTCGTAGATGGAGCCCAGTTCCTCGGCGTCCAGGTGCCGGTAGTCCACCGTGCGCCGGCGCCGCGCGCCCGTGTCCCGGACCTGCGAGAGGTGCCGGACGGCGGTCAGCAGGTACTCGTTGGACAGGGACAGGCCGTGCAGCGGGGCGTCGGTCTCCGTGTCGGCGAATATCCCGCCGAGCCCCGGCAGGCCCAGCTCGGGGCGCCCGTCCACGTCGCCGAGGGCGCGCAGGACGAGGCACAGGGCCTCGTACAGGTCGCCGTGGGCGGTGCCCCGGCGCTTGCGGGCGTGGGCGCGCAGCCGGGCGGAGGAGAAGTACGCCGCGTAGCGGGCCCGTTCGCGTTCGCCCGCGTCCGGCCGCAGCAGCGCGTCCCGGTCCTCGGCCACGAAGACGAAGAGCAGGCGGTAGACCAGGCGCAGCAGGGCGTTGTGCAGGGCCTCGGCGTCGACGTTCTCGCGCAGCGCGGTGTTGGCGGGGTGGCGCAGGAAGCCGGTGCCCAGGGTGGTGACGGCTTCCTGGACGCCCTTGCGGAGCTGGTCCAGGGCGCGGGTGCCGGAGGCGATGGCCTCGGTGCGCCACTGCTCCAGCCGGCAGCCCGTGGCGGGTGCGCCGGGTTCGACGGCGAACCGGGAGACGTGCAGCAGCCGGTACAGCAGGACGAACTCGCTGAACAGTTCGCCGTCGAAGACCGCTTCGAGGTCGAACTCGACGTACGAGGCCGTCGCCAGCGCGCTGGAGTCGCGCAGGAGCCGTACCTGCCGGCCGTTGGTGAGGATGCCCCACAGGTGGCGGTCGGTGCGGTTGAGGCACTCCTGGAGCATCGACTGCGGCGGGACGCTGCCCGCGCCGCCCGGCCGCCTGTCGAGTCCGGTGTTCCAGGCGGTCTGGTGGATCAGGGCATGGTCCCAGCGGTGGGAGACCGGGAACGTCCTGCGGCCGTCGGGGTCGGCGGCGATGCCGTCCGGGCCGACGGGGGTGAGCGGGCCGAAGCCGAGTTCGCGCCAGAGCGGGGCGAGCCAGTCGCTCGCCGCGAGGCCGGTGGGGTCGGCGGCGGGGGCGCCGGTGTCCGGATCCTCGGGGAGGCGCCTGCGCAGTTCGCGCCAGAGCGGGCGCAGGTACTCCCAGCTGCGTTCGGCCTCGTCGCGCACGGAGCGGGAGGTGGGCAGTCCGTAGTCGGCGGGCCGGCTGCCGGGGACGTCCCGGCCCTCGCTGATGCGGGCCAGCATGTCGGCCGGGAGGAGGGCGCCCACGGTCTGGACCGCCGAGAAGACCTGGTTGCGGGTGGTGGCGGACATCAGGCGGTCCCTCCGGCGGCGGGGGCGGAAGCGGCGGTGGCGGTGGCGGGGGCGGTGGCGGTGGCGTCGGGGAGGTACACGTAGACGCCGAGGATGTCGGCGGGCCGCTGGGCGGTGACCGTCAGGCCGCGGACGATCTCGCCGGCCGCGCCGCGCACCCGGCGGTGGGAGGCGTCGAGTTCGGCGGCGAGTTCCTCCCCGTACGCCTCCAGGCGGGCGGTCGTCTCCGGGAGCTGTCCCAGGATGCGGGTCATGGTGCGTTCGCCGAAGTGCGGGTCGGTGTTGCCGGTGGCCGTGGCGTCGAGCAGGGCGGTCGCCTCCCCGGGGCTCAGCCACCGGGCGTTCTTCGGGGAGCCGCGGAAGGCCAGCAGCCGGGCGTCCTCCGCGACGAGCTGCTTCTCGCCGCCCCGGGAGGGCAGCGTGAGGTGGAAGCGGTAGCGCACCAGGAGCAGGGTGGTGCGGGTGGGCACGGCGTCCGTGGTGACGACGCCGCAGCGGCGGGCCGGGCGGCGGCCGGCGGCGTCCGGGTCCAGGGCGGCGTCGAGGACGTGGGCGGCCAGGGCGCCGACGACCGGGTCCGTGCGGACGAGGGCCGCCTCGCCGCGCGCGACGGCGGGGTCGGTGCGGAAGGGGATCGGGCGGTCGTGCTCGACGGCCTCCGCGCCGACGACGGGGGCGAGCGCGTCCCGCAGGCCGGCCGGGCCGCCGCCGATCTGGGCGGTGAAGTCGCCGTCCGGGCCGGGGAGAGGGCGCAGGACGCCGCCCAGGGCGTTGAGGGACTCGCGTACGAAGGTGCGGATCTCGCCGGTGCCGCCCAGGGACTCGCGGAGCGCGGCGACCTCGCGGGCGACCTCCTCGGGGTGGATGGAGCGCTGGGCGAAGCGGGAGCGGGACGCCTTCTCGCGGTCGGCGGCTGAGTTCCACTCCTGCTCCAGCCGGGCGGCCCTGGTGTCCAGGACCTCCTCGGCGGCGAAGAGTCCGTCCTGCTCGCCGCGGTGGCCGCGCATCAGCAGCCACTCGACGATGGCGTCGGTGACCCCGGCGGAGGTGGCGTCGGGCACGGAGACGGAGATGCCGAGGTCCTTCTTGATCTGGCGGTGCTTCTTGATGAGGACGTCGAGGACCTTGCCGTCGATGCCGTTGTCCTCGCCGTACAGGGTGATGACGCGGACCTGGTCGCGGCGCTGGCCGTAGCGGTCCACGCGGCCCTCGCGCTGATCGTGCCGGGTGGGGTTCCAGGCGAGGTCGTAGTGGACGACGGCGTCGAAGTGGTGCTGGAGGTTGACGCCTTCGGAGAGGCAGTCGGTGGCGACGAGGACGCGGCGGGCGGCGGGGTCGTCGCCGGCCTCCGCGGCCAGTTCCTCGATGCGCTGGAGGCGCTGCTGGGGCGAGAGGGTGCCGGTGACGGCGCGGACGACGGTCCTGCGGCCGAGGACGCCGTCGAGGTGCTCGGCGACGTACTCGGCGGTGGGGATGTAGCGGCAGAACACGATGGGGTGGTAGCCGTCGGCGAGCAGCGCCCTGAGGTGCCCGGCCAGGGCCCCGAGCTTGCGGTCGCTCTCCGTTCCCTCCAGCCGCGCGGCCCGGGCCGCGAGTTCCCCGAGGCGGGCGCCCGCGTGGTCGCCGGTGGCGGCGCCGGGGGCGACGTCCCGGCCCTCCAGGGCGTCGCTGTCGGCCGCGTCGGAGGTGAGGGGGGCGCCGAGCGTGTCGGCCTCCTCGGCGGAGGCGGCGATCGCGGCGGCGGAGCGGGTGGTGAGGGTCTGCGCGGCGGCGCGCGGCGAGGAGACCAGGGAGCGCAGCAGGGCGATCGCGGACCACCAGGCGATGCGGGCCTCGCGCCTGCCCCGGCCGCCCGCCTCCTCGACGCGCTCGCCCGCGTAGGCGATGGCGTCGTCGAGGAGGGCGCGGTAGGCCGGGGACAGCTTGTACGTCTCGTCCTTGAAGAAGCGGTCGGAGGGGAAGGCCGTGCGTTCGGCGAGGGTGTCGTCGGCGAGTCCGTCGTCGGTCGTGAGGTACTGGCGCACGTCGGCCCGCTTGCGTGCGACGAAGTGCCGGGCGAGGAGTTTGCGGCCGGTCTCGGATTCCAGGTCGACGGTGGCCAGTTCGGGCCTGACCAGGCCGAGGAGGTTGCGGAAGGCGGACTCCTTGCCGCTGTGCGGGGTGGCGGTGACCAGCAGCAGGTGGCGGGCGGGGTCGGCGGAGATCCGGCGCAGCAGCTCGTGGCGGAGCTGGTTCTGGGTGGCGGCGGAGGTGTCGTCGGCGGTGACGCAGGTGTGGGCCTCGTCCACGACGACCAGGTCGGGGCAGTGCCTGACGAAGTCGTCGCGGTGGCGGGTGGACTTGATGAAGTCGGTGGAGACGATGACGTGCGGGTACTTGTCGAAGAGGGACTGGCCCAGGTCCAGGCCGCGTTCCAGGCGGGAGACGGTGGAGGCGAGGACCGGTTCGGCGTCGATGCCGAACTTGGTGCGCAGCTCCTCCTGCCACTGTTCGGCGAGGGCGGGCGAGCAGAGGACGGCGAGGCCGGTGGCCTCGCCCTGGGCGAGGAGTTCGCTCGCGATGAGCCCGGCTTCGACGGTCTTGCCGATGCCGACGTCGTCGGAGATGAGCATGCGGACGGTCGGCTGGCGCAGCGCCATGAGGAGCGGGACGAGCTGGTAGGCGCGGGGTTCGACCGCGATGCCGGCGAGCGAGCGGAAGGGGCCGGCGCCGGAGCGGAAGCCGATGCGCAGGGCGGTGCGCAGCAGGCCGGCGGCGCGCTGGTCGCCGAGGTCGGAGGGTTCGGGGGCGGCGAACTCGGCGCCCCTGACGTCCTCGAAGGCGGGGAACACGGCGGCGATGTCGTCGTCGGAGCCGCCGAGCGGGCGCAGCACGAGCAGGTCGGGGGCGCTCTCGGGGAGCACCACCCATTCGCGGCCGCGGGCGGTCACCAGGGAGCCGGCGGAGTACGTGAGTGCCATGTGGATGTCCGAGTCCTCGTGGTGTGCGGTCAGGGGGCCGCGGTGCCGAAGTATCCGGGGTGGGCCGCGGCGATGGCGGCCCAGTCGGCGTCGTGCGGGAAGCGGATGACGTCCCAGCGGGCGTCGTAGAGCCGTTCCTCGGCGTCCTCGTCGCGCAGCTCGGAGGGCGGTGTGCCGGGCAGGTCGACGAATACGGCGACGTCGACGTCGGGCAGCCGGTAGACGTAGTCCGGGCGGGCGTTCGCCTCGGGGATCAGGGTGGCGCCGTCGTCGGGGAGGCGCAGCCCCCGGGCCCGGAGCCAGTCCAGGAGGCGGTGCGCGGGGCCCGCCGTGGCCGGGTCGGGGGCGGCCGGGTCGGGGGTGCCTTCGGCGGGGGCGTCTTGGGCGGGGGCGCTGTCGTCGGGGAGCCGTTCCCGCAGCCGTTCGAACCGCTCCGTCCGGGACTCGCCGCGCCCGTGGCGGTCGGCGGTGGCGGAGGCGAGGCGCAGGAGCAGGCCGCGGGCGGCGTGGCGGTCCAGGGCGGCGTGGTCGAGCTGGTTGCCGTAGGTCAGCAGGCACTCGTAGCAGCCCCGGGCGCACGGGCGGGTCTCGTGGGGGCCGCCGAGGTCGTTGCCGTCCCGGTCGAAGTGGCAGATCTCCAGCGCCCGGCGGGCCGCCTCGGCCAGCGCGC
Source organism: Streptomyces sp. OfavH-34-F (assembly GCF_022347745.1). Taxonomy (GTDB): domain Bacteria; phylum Actinomycetota; class Actinomycetes; order Streptomycetales; family Streptomycetaceae; genus Streptomyces. Next base: position 4,738 of record NZ_JAKRGC010000027.1, on the reverse strand, counting down.
CGGGTTCGGCCTGCAGGCGGCGCAGGACGCCGGCGCCGCCCTCCGCCGCCTCGGTGAACAGGAGGCGGTCGCGGGGGCCGCCGTCGGGCGGCAGGAGTTCGCCGCCGAGTTCGGAGTCCTCCAGCTCGAACGCGGCCTCGATGCCGCGTTCCAGGGCGTACATGAAGGAGAGGGCGACGGGTTCGGGCAGGGGTTCGTCCAGGGTGACGACGACGATGTTGCGGCGGTCCTCGACGTACGGGATGACGCGCTTCTTGCGGCGCCTCTCGTGGCCGGCGCCGTCGGCGACCGGCAGCTCGGCGGAGTCGCCGGAGGCGTCGGCGGCGTCCCGGTCGTTCATCCAGCGGCCGTCGGCGAGGTCCAGCCAGTAGCCGTCGGGGTCGTCCTTCCGGGCGCGCACCCGGCCGGTGTTGGTGATGCGGACGGTCGCCGAGTCGCCGTACGCCAGCTCCGCGACCCGCTCCCCCGCGGCGTCGCGGACGGTCGCGTCCAGGCGGCCGCTGCGGGTGCCGTGGTCCTGGAAGCGGTAGGAGGTCTCCAGCCGGAAGCCGGCCCGGCGGCGCTCCTCCTCGTCGGAGGAGATCCGCTCGCGGCGCGTGGTGTACACGGTGTGCAGCTGGAGCAGCCCGTACGTGGCGGCGCCCAGCGGTTCGCCGCACATCTCGCAGCGGTCGGCGCGCAGGGCCGGGTCGTGGTGGTAGCCGCAGTGCGCGCAGCGGCGGGCCTCGGTGGTGGCGAGGTCGCCGGAGGAGTCCGGGGGGAGCTGGACGCGGGTGACCTGGTAGCGGGCGCCCTCGTGGTAGATGAGCGCGCCGGGCCCGAATTCGCGGATGGCGAGGAAGCGGGGGCGCTGGAGGTAGTCGCCGTCGCCCCGGCCGCCGGGTTTGGGGATGTAGGCGGCCAGCGGGAGGCGCGGGAAGGAGTAGCCGGGCAGGAAGCCCTCGGAGGCGAGGTAGCGGTAGGGATTGAAGTCGGACAGCACGGACTTGCTGTCCGCGCTCTCGTTCATCAGGAGGTTGAGCTGGGTCTCGGCCTCGCGGCGGCGGGTGTTGGCGCGGATGCGCTCGCCCTCGGTGAGGCCGTAGTCGAGGCGGCGCCGGTTCTGGATGTACTGGTCGTCGAGCGCGGCCCGGAACAGCAGCCGCCAGCGGTCGAAGGCGCGGTCGAAGCGCTCGGGCACGGTGCGGACCCGGTCCTGGATCCAGTCGTCGTACCACCAGGTGGTCTCCGCGAACTGCGGGAGCAGCGGGGCGAGGACGCGCAGGGCGGCCTCGGCGGTGCGGCACAGGGCGTCGGCGTCGAGCGAGGCGGCGAGGATGCCCGGCCGCAGTCCCAGGGCGGGGGCGGGGCGGTCGCCGGTCCGCTCGTACGAGACGTCGAGGATCTCGGGAACGGCGCGGCCCAGTTTCAGTCCGGCCTCCGCGAGCCAGATGCCCTGGAGGTGCGAGAGGACCAGGTCCTCGTTGGCGAGGTCCAGGCGGGGCGGGGCGACGGCGCCCGCGACCATGCGCGCGGAGCGGTGGAAGTAGTACTGGTCGTGGCTGTTGCCGGTGGCGCAGTACGTGGTGACGAGGGCGGGGCTGCCGCTGCGCCCGGCCCGTCCGGAGCGCTGGGCGTAGTTGGCCGGGGTGGGCGGGACGTTGCGCAGGAGCACGGCGTTGAGCGAGGAGATGTCCACGCCGAGTTCCATCGTCGGCGAGCAGTAGAGCAGTTTCAGTTCGGCCCGGCGGAACGCCTCCTCGCGCTTCTCGCGTTCCTCGGGGGAGACCTGGGCCGTGTGCTCGCGGGCGGACAGTCCGGCGAGTTCGCCCGCCGCGTCGCGGTACAGGTCGCGGAAGAAGGTGTTGACGCGGGGCCCGTCGCCGCTCGGGTACGTACGGGTCAGCGGGTCGTGGGCGCCCCGCTCCCCCGGGCCTGCGCGCCAGATGAGGGACTGGGCGGCGACCCGGTAGCCGGTGGTGGCCGGGCCGGCCGGTCTGCCGGGGCGGGTGCCGCGCGGGGTGGTGGTGACCTCCTTCACCAGCCCGGCCCGTTCGAGCACGGTGAGCAGGTCGGCGACGACGAGCTGGAGGTCGTCCTTGGGCAGGGCGCGGAAGGCCGGGTCGGTGCGCCTGAGGTACTTGCCGAACTTGCCGCCCGCCGAGAGGAACAGGTGGCCGCGGTCCAGGCCGGGGCGGGAGGGGCCGGGGTGGGCGGTGCCGACGACGGCCCGGTCCGCGGCGGAGAGCACCCACGGGTGGACCAGGCGCTCCTCGCTCGCCCGCCGCAGGGCGTCGAAGTCGTCGCGGAAGTAGGAGACGTCGATGGCCAGGGCGCGGCGCATCTCGTCGAGGAGGGCCTTCATCACCTCGGCGCGCAGGGCCGGGTCCGCGTCGCGCAGGGCGGTGTGGGTGCGGGTCCAGCGGTCCTGGGCGCCGGCGATCCAGGCCAGGTCCTCGTAGTCGATCTCCAGGAGTCCGGTCTGTTCGAGGTTGGGCATGGTGATGCGCCAGCCGCGTTCCAGGTCGAGGTAGAGCCGGAAGGCGATCACGTCGCGCAGGGTGCGGGCGGCGCTGCGGGCGAGCCCGGGCGGGAGGTCGCTCTCGCCGGTGTAGTCGGCCGGGGCGAGGCCGATCGCGCCGGCGACGGCGGAGGCCAGTTCCTCGTGGCGCAGTCCGTCCGCGCCGGCGGCCAGGGTGGCCCGGTGGAGGGCGCCGCGCAGCTGGGTGATCTGGACGAAGTCGTTGAAGTGGCCGGCCTGGAGGGAGGCGTCCTGGCGGTTGTCGACGAAGGTGAGGAGTTTGCGCGCCTCGGGGTCGAGCGCGTCGTCGGGTGCCGCCCGCAGGGACCGGACGACGGAGGCCGAGATGAGCGAGGTCGCCGAGGAGCGGCCTTCCTGGTCGAGCGTGGCGAGCTTGGCGAAGTCCCTGCCGCGGGTCTGTTCGTAGGAGACCTGGCAGTGCGGGCAGAAGAGGAACGGGGAGGGGATGAACGCGGCCTCCAGTTCGCCGCGGCCCTCGAAGCCGTGGGCGTCGACGCGGACGGCGCGCGGCAGGCGGTCGCGGTAGTTCTTCCTGACGGTTTCCCGGCCCTCGTCGTCCGTCTCCAGCCAGGACTCGGGCAGCCGGCGGTCCGCGATCGCCTGGTGCGGGTCGGCCGGCCAGGGGCGGTCGGGGTCGATGTAGAGGTAGCCGTCGCCCTGGCGTCCGCCGGTCGCGGAGGTGTCGCGGCGCGCCGTGTACCGCACGTCGCCGTTGTCCTGGTCGCGCCAGACGGTCAGGTACTCCTGGCCGCACTCGCGGCAGAAGGCGAGCGGCATGAGCGGTTTGCCGCCGCTGCCGGGCTGCTCGACCTGGTAGGTGCGGGTGAGGTGGCGGGTGGCCTTGTCCTCCAGGGTGACGTGGACGGTGTCGCCCTTGGCGAGGAACTGGTGCAGCCGGAACGCGAACAGGGGGCGTTCGGTGACGGGGTGGCGGGCGCGGGAGCCGCTCTCCAGGGTGGCGCGGACGGCGTCGGCGCACACGTCGGCGTCCACGCCGGACCGTGCGGCGAGTTCCTGGGCGGCGTCCTCGATCCTGGCGGGGCGCTGCCGGACGAGGCGGCCGGTCGCCTCGTCGGTGGCGGGTCCGAAGCGGGTCTCGATCCAGCGGGCGAGCGGGTCGCGGACGAGGTCGGCGTAGGTGTGCGGGGCGGGGGCGGTGAGGCGTTCGGCCGGGACGGCGGCGGGGGCGGGGCCGGTGGCGCGGACCAGGGTCTCGTCGATGACGTGCTCGGGGCGGACCGGGGTGCCGAAGAGGGTGGAGGCGACCTCCGCGACGACCTTCCGGCGCTCCTCGGGGCCGCCTTCGGTCGACATGGTCGCCGAGGTGCCGACGCACTGGAGTTCGGTGGCCCGGCAGGCTTCGCGCACCCGGCGGACGAGCAGGGCGACGTCGGCGCCCTGGCGGCCCCGGTAGGTGTGCAGTTCGTCCAGGACGAGGAAGCGGAGTCCGCGGGCCATGGCGATGAGGCGGGCCCGGTCCGCGGGCCGGGTCAGCATCAGCTCCAGCATCACGTAGTTGGTGAGGAGGATGTCCGGCGGGTTGTCGCGGATCTCCCTGCGGCGGGCGTCGTCCTCCTGCCCGGTGTAGCGGGCGAAGGTGACGGGTTCGCGGCCGTCGCCGTAGCCGTCGCGCAGGTACTTCTCCAGCTCCTTGAGCTGGCTGTTGGCGAGGGCGTTCATGGGGTAGACGATGATCGCCCGGACCCGCTTCCCGGCACCCGGTCCTGCGGCTTCGCGCTCGCGCAGGACGCGGTCGACGATCGGGACGATGTAGGCGAGGGACTTGCCGGAGCCGGTGCCGGTGGTCAGTACGTAGGAGGCGCCGGAGCGGGCGGCGTCGACGGCTTCGCGCTGGTGCCGGTGGAGGGTGAGCGGGCGGCCGTCGCAGTCCGTGCCGCCGGGGGTCTTGTTCGCCTGGAAGATCCGGGCGCACTCGGCGTGGAGGACCTGCCGGGCGGCCAGTTCGGCGACGGTGCCGCCGCTCTCGAAGAAGGGGTTCAGGGAGAGCCAGGGGTCGGGCCACTGCGACTTGGCCTCCAGGTCGCGTTCCACGAAGGCGCTGACCCGCCCGTCGCGGATGACCGTGCCGCCCTTGGTGAAGGCGTGGTAGTCCGCGATCAGCGCGCGGTGCACGGCGAAGACGTCCATGCCGGGCGCGGCGGCCGGGCGGGCGGACGCGTCCTCGGGGGTCCGCTCAGGGGCGGCGGCGGACCCGGG
>NZ_JAKRGC010000279.1 GCF_022347745.1 Streptomyces sp. OfavH-34-F | reverse complement strand
CCCGGCGAGCCGGTCGGGCCAGAGCCGGGGATCGGCGCAGCCGGCCCATAGCGGGCGGAGCGGGTCGGGGTCGGCGCCCGGCGGGGGCTGGGGCAGACAGCGTTCGAGGCAGGCGGTCGCGCCGGCGGCGAGCCCCCGCTCGTCGGCCGCGGCGATCAGTTCGAGCAGGCTCATCGACATCTCCTGTCGGCCCTCCCGTACCCATGGCGGAGCACAGGAGGACCCAGCGCTTCCTGTTATCCATTCAGCGTCGATTGGCCGAAAAGCGTCACTGCCACTGGCTGATTACCGTCGCCGGGATGCGCGTGGCCCTCGTACCCCGGGAGGCGCGTGACCTCCGTACGAAGGGTTCCGGTGTGCGTGCCTCCGTACGTGTGGCCTCAGTGCGCGCGCCCCCACCGCGCGCCCAGCGGAGTCTCCTGGGCGGGGAATCCCCCGGCCCTCGCCCGCAGGTCCTGCATCGCCGTCAGCCTGCGGACGAACAGGATCGCCACGACGGCCGCGGCGATGTCCAGCGCGTCCGAGGCCACGACCAGATCGAGCCCTCGGACGACCTCCTCCCCGCCCTCCGCGCGGTCGTAGTAGCCACCGGCGGCCCGGCCGAGGATCTGCGTCGCGACCATCCCCGCCCACCAGGCGTTCAGCACCCCGCGCGGGGCGGCGCCCCGGTCCGCGAGAGTGCCGGCCGGGAGGCTCGCGGTCCAGACGCCGGTCGCCACCCGGTACGGCAGCCAGAGGTTGGCGAGGGGCACGAACCACGCGCCGACCGCCCAGCCCGGCCGCAACGTGTGGCAGTACGGGTCGAACACCTCGGCGTTGCGCCGGACCCGGCGCAGCCACACGATGAAGACGATGCCCGTCGCCAGCAGGGCGAGGCCCTGGAGGGCGCCGGCGGTGCCGTACATGTTGTCGGCGAGCGTCAGCGCGTCCTCGTCGACCGCGAGAAAGCCGTCGTCCAGCCCGTCCGCGAGCAGCATGCGGCTGTGGACACCGGCGGCGATCGACAGCACGTCCGTGACGGCCACCGCGCCGAGCAGTACGCACACCGCCTTGCCGAGACCCACCGGTGAACGCAGCGTACTGGGCATGAAAAAGGAACCCCCATGAGGTGAGCGGTCCCGGCGCCGGCATCGGCACGGCGCCGGTGCACGCGCCCCCTCCCCGGACGGCGCGGCCACCGGACCGTAGTGCTCCGCAGACCGTTCTGTCCATGATCAGTGGGTTCCCGGGGGGTCCTCACCCCGCGTCGATCTCCTTCGCCAGCGCCCGGAAGCCGGTCCAGCTCAGGGCCGGCTTGCCCGGTACCCACAGCTTCTGGGCGGTCGCCCGCAGCGGCATGCGGATGCCGGCCGCCACCTGCGCGGGGGTCTGGGCGTTCGGGAAGTCGCCCCAGACCGCGAAGCGTCCGCCGAGGATCTGACCGGAGTAACGGGCCGGGACCGGGGTGGTGCCGCGCAGGACGAGGGGGGTCCACTGCTCATAGATGCGCTCGCCGGTCGGATAGACGAAGTCGTTGGGCTGGCCGAGCACGTAGTACAGGTACTCGTCGTTGAGGTTCAGCAGCTTGCGGCCCTCGCGCAGGTACTGCTCCGGCGGCCGGGCGCCGTACTCCTTGCCCGTCCAGTACTCGACCTCGATGTCCCGGTCGGCGCGGACCTTGCTGTCGCGGAACTGTCCGTCGTTCCACGCCTTGGGGCGCATGTGGTGGGCGCGGACCACGTCGGCCCGGTCGTTGAGCCAGCCGGTGGCGAGGTCGGCGATGCCCGCGCCGGCACCGTACTTCGCGACGGCCGCGCGCTGGAGCTGCGGGTAGGAGGCGGCCGGATCGCGCGCCATCAGCGCGCGGTACTCGTCGCCGCCCAGATGCCAGAACGCCCCGCCGAACAGTTCGGTGTACTCGCCGAGCAGCTCGTCGATCAGCTCGGCCGCGCCCGGCTTCGAGATGTCCAGCGAGCCGGTCGAGGCGACGCCGGAGACGTTGTGGAGCTGGAGTTCCGGGTGGGCGCGCAGCACCGCGCCGAGGTGGCCGGGCGAGTCGATCTCGGGGACGACCTCGATGTGCAGCCGGCGGGCGAGCGCCACGATGTGCCGGACCTGCGCCTTGGTGAGGTGGTCGGGCGAGACCACCTCGGGGTGGGTGTCGGACTCGATGCGGAACGCCTGGTCGTCGGAGAAGTGCAGGCCGAGCTGGTTGAGCTTGAGGTCCGCCATCTCGCGCAGCCGGTCCTCGATCCAGGACGCGGAGTAGTGCTTGCGGGCGATGTCCAGGTTGAGGCCGCGCTGCGGCTTGGCCGGCCGGTCGCGCACCACGCCCTCGGGCATGGCGCCGTCGGCGCGCACCGACTGCTTGAGGGTGCGGGTGCCGTAGAAGACGCCCGCCTCGCCGGGACCGCTGATCCGGACCCGCCCGTCGGCGGTGCGCAGGGTGTACGACTCGGGCCCGCCGGCCGCCTTCGGGGTCAGGGCCAGCTCGACGTCCCCGGCCCGGGCGGGCACCTCGCCCCGGTAGCGGATCTTCAGCTCGCCGGCCAGCAGCTTCCCCTCGTCGGCGAGGGCGCCGCCGCCGTCCGCGACGACCACCGCGCTGTCCTTGCCGGGCCGCCAGCCGGGGCCTCGGGCGGCGGTGTGCTCCCGTACGGCGGGGATGGTGCGGGGTGCCTTCGAGAGCGGGTAGCTCCGGGTCGGCGAGGGCGTCGGGGACGGGGAGGGGGAGAGCGCGGACGTGGCGGGCGGGCGCGAGGCGTCGGTCGCCCCCCGATCGCCGGAGCCCTCGGGCCAGACGAGGACGGTGACGGTGACCGCGACCGCCGCCGTGAGGGCCGCGCCGGCCGCGAGGGCACCGCGTGAGGGCGACATCGGTCAGAAACCTCCGGATTCGGGGGGAAACAGGTCAGAAGTCAAGAGAAACAGGGCAGATGTGGGGTGATAGCCGGGCATTTTCCTCGGAAGTTCGCCCATCAGACATCACGAAACTCTCCCGTCCGGGTGAAATTCGCGCATTCGTCGCCCGGCCGTTTCCGCGCCTCGCTAGCGTTGAGCCCCATTCGTCACTCCTTTCGCCCCACTCGTCCGCCTGGTCCCCACCCCCTCCCTCCATCCCTCCCCCTTCCAGGCTCACCGATGCCGTTCATTCCAGGAGCCCACGCTGTCCAGGTCCAGCGAGTCCCACGCCGGCCTTCCCGAGCAGCCGCCCCGGCCCGCCCGGCGCACCGCCGTGCCCGTGCAGAAGCGCGCCGCCGCCGCGCCCGGCTGGGGGCTGCTCCGTTTCAACACCGCGCCCGTCCGGCAGACCGAGGCCGCCCTGCTGGAGTGCTTCGGCAGCCGGGTCTGGGCGCGCCGGCTGGCCGCACACCGCCCCTACCCGGATCTGGACTCCCTGCTCGCGGCGGCCGACGAGGCGGTCTACGACCTCTCCCCCGCCGGGCACGCCGCGGCGCTGGCCGCCGAGGTGTCGCCGGGGCTGCGGCCGGACGCGCCGCGCTCCGCCCATCTGGCACTGGCCGCCGCCCACGCGGAGTACGAACGCAAGTTCGGCCACGTCTTCGTGATCTGTCTGGACGACTACGCCCCCGAGGAGCATCCGGATCAGGTCCTGGCCGGCATCCGGGCCCGCCTGGGACACGAGGAGGACCGGGAACGGGCGGTCGCGGCGGACGAGATGCGGCGACTCGCCCGGGGCCGGCTGACCGCTTTGGTATCGAGTCGATAACGGGCCGCTCCCGGGGCGCGACCCCGGGAAACCCCGTCGTACAGCGGGTCGGCGAGGTCACGGGGGCCCGCCCATAGCCCGTCCGTGCCTGATTCGTTGCCACTTTGATCACACCGGAGGGCCCCGCGCGATCGAACCGACAAAGCGTCGCTACGATGGCCGGGGCCGGTGGACCGTACCCGGCCGGGTCAGACCGACAGTCAAGCCGGCCGACCCCGATCCCCGCTCCCGGAGGGTTTTTCCGTGCCGGCTGGAACGCTGTACCGCGGCCGGGAAGGCATGTGGTCCTGGGTGGCTCATCGAGTCACCGGTGTCCTCATTTTCTTCTTCCTGTTCGTGCATGTCCTGGACACCGCCCTCGTCCGCGTCTCCCCGGAGGCCTACGACGACGTCGTGGCCACGTACAAGACGCCCATCGTCGCGCTCCTCGAATACGGCCTGGTGGCCGCGATTCTCTTCCACGCGCTGAACGGTCTGCGCATCGTCGCCGTGGACTTCTGGGCCAAGGGCCCGCGCGTCCAGAAGCAGATGCTCTGGACCGTGCTGGGCATCTGGATCGTGCTGATGCTGGGGGCGCTGTACCCCGTCCTCGGCCACGCCGTCCGTGAACTCTTCGGGAGCTGAGGCACATGTCCACCGAGACTTCCGCGATCGGCGCCGTCGAAGGCGTTTCCCTGTACGACGTCGACAACCCGGCCCCCGTCATCGAGCCTCCGCGCAAGCGGACCGCCAAGACCCCCAAGGGCTCGCGCACCAACTTCGAGATGTACGCCTGGCTCTTCATGCGCCTGTCGGGCATCGTGCTGGTCGTCCTCGTCCTCGGCCACCTGCTGATCCAGCTGGTGCTGGACGGCGGCGTCTCCAAGATCGGCTTCGCCTTCGTGGCCGGCCGCTGGGCCTCGCCGTTCTGGCAGGTCTGGGACCTGGCGATGCTGTGGCTCGCCATGCTGCACGGCGCCAACGGTCTGCGTACGGTCATCAACGACTACGCCGAACGGGACAACACCCGCTTCTGGCTGAAGATGCTGCTGTACACCGCCACGGTGTTCACCGTCCTGCTGGGCACGCTGGTGATCTTCACCTTCGACCCGAACATCCGCTAGGCGCCGGGCCCGAAGGACCAGAGGTAAACCATGCAGATCCACAAGTACGACACCGTCATCGTCGGCGCCGGCGGAGCCGGCATGCGCGCGGCCATCGAGTCGACCAAGCGCAGCCGCACCGCCGTGCTGACCAAGCTCTACCCCACCCGCTCCCACACGGGCGCCGCGCAGGGCGGCATGGCCGCCGCGCTGGCCAACGTGGAGGAGGACAACTGGGAGTGGCACACCTTCGACACGATCAAGGGCGGTGACTACCTGGTCGACCAGGACGCCGCCGAGATCCTGGCGAAGGAGGCCATCGACGCCGTTCTCGACCTGGAGAAGATGGGCCTGCCGTTCGGCCGCACGCCCGAGGGCCGGATCGACCAGCGCCGCTTCGGCGGTCACTCCCGCAACCACGGCGAGGCCCCGGTCCGCCGCGCCTGCTACTCCGGCGACCGCACCGGCCACATGATCCTCCAGACGCTGTACCAGAACTGCGTCAAGGAGGGCGTGGAGTTCTTCAACGAGTTCTACGTCCTGGACCAGCTGGTCGTGGAGGAGGACGGCGTCAAGAAGTCCGCCGGCGTCGTCGCCTACGAGCTGGCCACCGGCGAGATCCACGTCTTCCAGGCCAAGTCGGTCATCTACGCCTCGGGCGGCACCGGCAAGTTCTTCAAGGTGACGTCGAACGCGCACACCCTGACCGGTGACGGCCAGGCCGCCTGCTACCGCCGGGGCCTGCCGCTGGAGGACATGGAGTTCTTCCAGTTCCACCCGACGGGCATCTGGCGCATGGGCATCCTGCTGACGGAGGGCGCCCGCGGTGAGGGCGGCATCCTCCGCAACAAGGACGGCGAGCGCTTCATGGAGAAGTACGCCCCCGTCATGAAGGACCTCGCCTCGCGCGACGTCGTCTCGCGCTCCATCTACACGGAGATCCGCGAGGGCCGCGGCTGCGGTCCCGAGGGCGACCACGTCTACCTCGACCTGACGCACCTGCCGCCGGAGCAGCTGGACGCCAAGCTCCCGGACATCACCGAGTTCGCGCGGACGTACCTCGGCATCGAGCCCTACACGGACCCGATCCCGATCCAGCCGACCGCGCACTACGCCATGGGCGGCATCCCGACCAACGTCGAGGGCGAGGTGCTGGCCGACAACACCACCGTCGTGCCCGGTCTCTACGCCGCCGGCGAGGTCGCCTGCGTGTCGGTGCACGGCGCCAACCGCCTCGGCACCAACTCGCTGCTCGACATCAACGTCTTCGGACGCCGCGCGGGCATCGCCGCCGCCGAGTACTGCGCGAAGAGCGACTTCGTCGAGCTTCCCGAGAACCCGGCGCAGGCGGTCATCGACCAGGTCGAGCGGCTGCGGAACTCCACGGGCACCGAGCGCGTCGCCGCGCTCCGCCAGGAGCTCCAGGAGTGCATGGACGCCAACGTGATGGTGTTCCGCACCGAGCAGACGATCAAGACCGCGGTCGACAAGATCGCCGAGCTGCGCAAGCGGTACCTGGACGTGTCCATCCAGGACAAGGGCAAGCGGTTCAACACGGACCTGCTGGAGGCCATCGAGCTGGGCAACCTGCTCGACCTCGCCGAGGTCATGGCCACCTCGGCGCTGGCCCGCAAGGAGTCGCGCGGCGGTCACTACCGCGAGGACTACCCGAACCGCGACGACGTCAACTTCATGCGCCACACCATGGCGTACCGCGAGGTCGCCGAGGACGGCACCGAGTCGATCCGGCTGGACTACAAGCCGGTCGTCCAGACCCGCTACCAGCCGATGGAGCGTAAGTACTGATGGCTACCCCCACCCTGGACAAGGCCGACAAGGCGCCGGAGCCCGAGGCGGGCTTCGCCGACTCGCCCTACATCACGGTCACGTTCCGCATCCGGCGGTTCAACCCGGAGGTCTCCGACGAGGCCCAGTGGCAGGACTTCCAGCTGGAGATCGACCCGAAGGAGCGCGTCCTCGACGCCCTCCACAAGATCAAGTGGAACCAGGACGGGACGCTCACGTTCCGCCGGTCCTGCGCGCACGGCATCTGCGGTTCGGACGCCATGCGGATCAACGGCAAGAACAGGCTCGCCTGCAAGACGCTGATCAAGGACATCAGTCCGGAGAAGCCGATCATGATCGAGGCCATCAAGGGCCTCACGGTCCTCAAGGACCTCGTGGTCGACATGGACCCGTTCTTCCAGGCCTACCGCGACGTCATGCCCTTCCTCATCACCAAGGGGAACGAGCCGACCCGCGAGCGCCTGCAGTCCCCCGAGGACCGCGAGCGGTTCGACGACACCACCAAGTGCATCCTGTGCGCCGCGTGCACGTCCTCGTGCCCGGTGTTCTGGAACGACGGCCAGTACTTCGGCCCGGCGGCGATCGTCAATGCCCACCGCTTCATCTTCGACTCGCGCGACGAGGGCGGCGAGCAGCGCCTGGAGATCCTCAACGACCGTGACGGTGTGTGGCGTTGCCGCACCACCTTCAACTGCACGGACGCCTGCCCGCGTGGCATCGAGGTCACCAAGGCGATCCAGGAGGTCAAGCGCGCGCTGATCACGCGTCGCTTCTGATCCGTCCGCCGCGAACCCGCGGCACCCGGGGCCCCGTCCCCCGCGGAGTGCGAACTCCGCGGGAGGCGGGGCCTCTTGCTGCGCGGCGCAGACCCGAGGGGTACGGTCGTGCGGGACTTCCCGCGCACGGGGGTGCGCGGTCCGACGAGAGCGGGGAACGTTGAGCGAGCCGAATCCGTACGCGGACGACGCGTCCACCTGGGGGCCGGGCCGGAAGCCGGACACGCCGCCCGCCGCGCCGGGTGCCCAGGGCTACGGCTATCCGGCGGGCGGGAACCCGGTCTACGGCTACCCGCAGCCGCTCTCCGGCCCGCCGCCGTCCTCGCCGCCCGCCGGCTACGGCTATCCGGGCGCGCAGCCCCCGTCGTACGGCTACCCCGGGCAGCCGGGGCCTGCTCCGGCGGGCGGCGGCACGCCGGTGCTGTCCATAGGCGACATCACGGTGATGAGCGACTCGATCGTGACGCCGAGCGGGACGATGCCGCTGCGGGGCGCGGTGTGGACGGCGACGGACATGTCCCGCACCGAGGAGAGGATTCCGCCGGTCGCGATCGTGCTGGCGATCGTCTTCGCGCTGCTGTGCCTGATCGGTCTGCTCTTCCTGCTGATGAAGGAGAAGCGGACCACGGGCTTCGTGCAGGTCACCGTGACCAGCGGGGGCCGGCACCACTCCACGATGATCCCGGCCCTGGCGGCGGACACCTTCCCGATGGTGATGGCCCAGGTCAACACCGCCCGCTCGATGAGCATCTGAGACCCGCCGATGGCCGTCCTGCGTCACTCCGTCACCGTCCTGGCCGTGGGCCCCGAACTGGTCGACGAACTCGCCGCGCTGCTCTGCGACGTGGCCGAGTCGACCCGGGCGCGCGGCGAGAGCGTCCTCATGCCGGACGGGCAGCCGGTCGCCGACCTGCGCCTGGTGAAGGGCCGCCACCTCCGGCCCGGGGCGCGCTACGAGATCGGCGGCCCCGGTGACGCGGAGCGGATGGCGCTGCGGGTACGGGAGTGGCGGCGCACCGCGGCCGTCGAGGTGGAGCAGGTGATGAGCGCGCCGGACCTCGACGCCCGGCTGACGCTGCGGCTGGCCCGGCCCGACCGGCCCAGGCTCTTCGAGGCGCGCGGCCGGATGCGGGGCCCGGAGGGGTCCGGGATGCTCCAGCGGGGGTCCGGCCGGGCGCGGATCGACCTGGGCGCGTGG
>NZ_JAKRGC010000278.1 GCF_022347745.1 Streptomyces sp. OfavH-34-F | reverse complement strand
CGGTCGAGGCGCCGGGCGCGACGGACGCGACGGGCGGCGCGACCGGACCGGTGGCCGGTCCCGGCCGAGGTGCGTCGCCCGGGTGCGGGGACGCGGGGTGTGCGCGGGCGGCGTCCAGTTCCGCGCTGAGAGTGATCCGGCGCCAGAGGATCTCGTCGGGTGCGTCCGCGTGCATCAGCCGGGTCATCGCCTCGCGCCCCGCCGCCGATGGCCTGCGGCCGACCACCGCCTCGCCCCGGAGTCTGCCGAGGCGGGCCCGTTCCCGGGGGTCGTCCACCACGTCCGCCAACTGGCCCGGGTCCAGGCCCTGGGCGACGATCGCCGCGCGCGTCCACGGGTCGTCGGTGAGGGCGAGCAGCCGCTCGATCCGGCGCGAGCGCCAGTTGCGGGGCCGCAGGTCGCCCCCGGCGTCCAGCAGGCCGCGCATCCACGGCGGGCTGTTGCCCACGAGCAGTTCGGGCGATCGGTCCGCCAGCGCCCGAACCTCCCGTGCGAGGTAGATCCAGACGACCGCGCGGTAGCGGTTGAGGTAGAAGGCGACGGGTGTGAGGCAGCCGGTCCGGGCCAGCCGGGTGAAGCGGGCCGGGCTGACGCCGAGCAGCCGGGCGCCCTCCGCCGTTCCCACCGTGCGCACCCGGTCGCGCAGTGCGTCGGGAAACCCCTCCCGGGCGCGCAGCCGCTCGATCTCCCGCACCCCGACCCGTGGCCGGCCGTCCGCTCCGCTGACCGCCGCTACCTCCCCGAGAAGGACCGCGAGGTCGAACTCGCTCGGTTTGAGTGCGAGTTCCGCCGCGGCACGGCTCGCGGAGACCGTGTCCGCGGAGCCCTCTCGCGAAGCGTCGTTCCTCGGCACCCCGGACATGTTCGTCGTTGACATGGCGTCACTCCCCCGCTCGGAATTCTCACTCTCCGTGATCAGAGTAGTCCGGGAAAGCCTGCTGCCGCCGAGCCTGTGGATAACTCCACGGGCCCGGCGGCAGCGGTGTGTGCCGATGCGTCAGAGCCGGCTGACTCCCCCGTCCCCGTCCTGCCTGGAATCCACCCCGAGGTGCTGTCCCACCCGGTTGACCAGCAGCGTCATCTCGTACGCGACCTGACCGACGTCCGACTCAGCCTCGCTCAGGACGCACAGGCAGCTGCCTTCGCCCGCCGCCGTCACGAACAGCAACGCCTCGTCGAACTCCACCATGGTCTGCCGGGCCCGTCCGGCCCGGAAGTGCCGCCCCGATCCCCGGGCCAGGCTGTGCAGCCCCGATGAGACGGCCGCCAGGTGCTCGGCGTCCTCACGGGCCAGTCCGGCGCTCGCACCGGTCACCAGGCCGTCGTTGGAGAGCACCAGTGCGTGCCGTATGTGCTCCACGCGATGGGTGAGATCGTCGAGGAGCCAGTCGAGTCCCCTGTCAAGCGCCATGCTTTTCCTCCCCGTTCACGCGTTCCCCGTGCCTCGCTCGTGTGCCAGCCTTGCGCACGGGTCACCCGGGGGCAAGCACGCCACTCGGTGCATCCACCCCGGAACGCAGACCGGGCTCAGCCGTAGGAGAGGTTCTCGCACGGGTCGTCGTCGGCCGAGCGGGCCTCGTCGGCGACGGCGGCGGGCACCTCGGAGGCCGGGGCGGCGGAGGCGTCGGCGGGTGCCGGCGCGGGCTCGTCCGCGTAGTCCTGTCCGACGGTGACCTGGACGCCCGCGGTGCCGGACTCGGTGACCCGGGCGCCGGGGAAGAGCCGCGCCGTCGCCCGGGCCTCCTCGCGCAGGCCCGGGCCGTAGGTGACGACGGTGCCGGTGCGGCTCTGGTCCTGCGCGGTGGCGGTGCCGGTGACGGTGAAGTCGTGGGCGCGCAGCAGGTCGGCGGCCCTGGCCGCGAGCCCGTTCACCGTGGTGCCGTTGTAGACGGCGACCGCGATGCCCCTGCCCAGGACGGGGGTCTGCGAGGGCTTCGCGGGCGGGGCGGACTTCGTCCCTCCGTCGAGGGGGCGGTCGGCCTTCAGCGCGGCCCACAGGGCGTCGGCGTCCGGTTCGACGACGGCGACACGCTCGCCCTCGTAGCGCCAGGGGACGGTGACGAACTTGGTGTTGTGCAGGTCGATGTTCTTCATCGAGAGGGCGAAGGAGAGCAGTTTCTCGGCCGATCCGAGCCCTTCGTCGACCGTCATGGCGTCCGTCGCCGCGTCGGCCAGCGGCAGCAGGGTGGTGGGGTTCATCCCGCGCGACTTGATCTTCTTCACCAGGGAGGCGACGAACGCCTGCTGGCGTTTGATACGCCCTATGTCGGACCCGTCGCCGATGCCGTGCCGCAGGCGGACGTAGTCCAGGGCCCGCTGCCCGGAGACGGTCTGCGGTCCCTCGGGAAACACCAGCGAACCCCGCGTCGGGCGCTTGGGGTTGAGGTCGCGCTGGTAGATGTCCTTCGGCAGGCACACCGGTACACCGCCGACCGCCGAGGTGAGCGCGGAGAACCCTGCGAAGTCGATGACCACCGTGTGGTCGACCCGCAACCCGGTCAGATGTTCCACGGTGTTCTGGGTGCATGCCGGGTTGCCCTCGGCGGTCTCCCCCACCGAGAACGCCCCGTTGAACTGGCTGTGGGGCTGGGGCCGCGTCCAGCTGCCGTCCGGTTTGCGGCAGGCGGGGATGTCCACCATGGCGTCGCGGGGCACGGAGACGGCGACGGCGTGTCTGCGGTCGGCGTAGACGTGAAGGAGGAGCACCGTGTCGGAGCGGCCCACCGCGCCCGTACCGCCGCCGAGTCCCTTGTTGCTGCCCGAGCGGGTGTCCGACCCGATGACGAGGACGTTCTGGCCGCCGGCCGAACCGGGCGGCCGGTCGCCGGAGACACCGTCGTCGCTGAACGTGTCGATGTTGCCGGTCAGTTTCAGGTACCCCCAGCCGACGCCGGCGACCAGCAGGATGAGGAAGGACAGGGCGGACACCGCCGTGCGCCGCAGCCGGCTGCCCCTCCCGCCGGCCCCGGTCCCTCTGTTCCTGCGTGCCATGGGCCACCCCGTTCGGTCATGCGGTCGTGCGGTTCTACGGTCGTGAGAGAGACGGCCGGGGATCGACGCCTTCCCCGTCCGCCCACCGGGTAATCGGGGCGGACGGTGCCGACGCCCTGGGCAAATCCTCGCGATTCCTGAAGAGTAGGGCACAGCCGTCGTTCGTTCCGGGTGACGGCCGGACCGTCACCCGCCGGGAACGCGCGGATGCCGGTCGGTGAACCACTGGACCATTGGAGGAAGTTCATGGGTGTGACCCTGGCCAAGGGCGGCAACGTCTCCTTGTCGAAGGAGGCGCCCGGCCTGACCGCGGTGACGGTCGGCCTGGGCTGGGACGTACGCACGACGACGGGCGCGGACCACGACCTGGACGCCAGCGCGCTGCTCTGCGGCGACAGCGGCAAGGTCGTCTCCGACCTGCACTTCGTCTTCTACAACAACCTCAACAGCCCGGACGGCTCCGTCCAGCACACCGGCGACAACCTCACCGGTGAGGGCGAGGGCGACGACGAGTCCATCAACGTGAACCTCGCGGCGGTCCCGCTGGAGGTGTCGAAGATAGTCTTCCCGGTCTCCATCCACGACGCGCAGGCCCGTGGGCAGAGCTTCGGCCAGGTGCGCAACGCGTTCATCCGCGTCGTGAACCAGGCCAACGGGGTGGAGCTGGCCCGTTACGACCTCAGTGAGGACGCGTCGACGGAGACCGCGATGGTCTTCGGCGAACTGTACCGGCACGGCGGCGAGTGGAAGTTCCGCGCGGTCGGGCAGGGTTACGCCTCCGGCCTGGCGGGCATCGCGAAGGACTTCGGCGTCAACGTCTGAGGGACGGCCACGCGCTCCGGCCCGGCCACGCGTCAGCGGTGGCCGGGCCGGAGCGCGTACGGCGCGGGCGTCACGCGGAGGCGGACGGCTCCTTGCCCCGCGTGCCCCGCCCGATGGCGCTCGGCCACCACGCCGTGGGCCCGATGTCCACGACGAGGGCGGGTGCCAGCAGCGACCGCACCACCAGCGTGTCCAGCAGCACGCCGAACGCCACGATGAACGCGATCTGGGCGAGGAACGCCAGCGGGATGACGATGAGCGCGGCGAAGGTGGCCGCCAGGACCACGCCCGCCGACGTGATGACGCCGCCGGTGCTGACGAGGCCCCGCAGCATGCCCTGGCGCGCCCCGTGTTCCAGGGCCTCCTCACGGACCCGCGACATCAGGAAGATGTTGTAGTCGACGCCGAGCGCCACCAGGAACACGAACCCGTACAGGGGCACCGAGGCGTCCGTGCCGCTGAAGCCGAAGCCGTGCTCGAAGACCAGCGACGCCACGCCGAGGGTGGCCAGGAAGTTGAGGCCCACGGTCGCCACCAGCAGCACGGGCACCAGGACGGACCTGAGCAGGCCCATCAGGATGAGCAGGATGATGACGAGCACCACCGGCACGATGACGGAGCGGTCCCGTTCGGCCGTGTGCTGGGTGTCGTACTGCTGGGCGGTGTAGCCGCCGACGAGCGCGTCCGCGCCGGGCACGGCATGGACGGCGGTGCGCAGGCGCTTGACGGTCTCCGTGGCCGCGTCGCTGTCCGCCGCGTCCTTGAGGGTCACGTCGATGCGCACCCGTCCGTCCACGACGAGCGGGGCTCCCCCGCCCGGCCGGCCGGACGCGGTGACCGGTGCGGCGGAGGCGACGCCGGGGGTCTTCTCCGCCGCCGCAGTCACCGCCTCGGCCTGTCCGGCGTCGGCGACGACGACGGCCGGGTTGCCGGAGCCGCCGGGGAAGTGCTTGCCGAGCGTGGCCTGGGCGGAGACGGACGGGGCGTCGTTGACGAAGATCTCGTCGAGCGGCACGCCGTGCGACTTCAGCGTGGGCGCGAACGCGGCGCACGCGAGCAGGACCACCGCGCAGGAGAGCCACACCTTGCGCGGGGAGCCGTCCACGCGCGCGGCGATCCGGCGCCAGACGCCGTGTCCGCCGGTGGCCTCGTCCGCGGGGCGCGGCTTGGCCGGCCAGTAGGCGGCGCGCCCGCACAGCACCAGGACGGCGGGCAGGAACGTCATCGTGCTCAGCACGGCGCACACGATGCCGATGGCACCGACGGGCCCCAGGGCGCGGTTGTTCGTCAGGTCGCTGAGCAGCAGCGCCAGGAGGCCGAGGGCCACGGTCGCGGCGCTGGCGACGATGGCGCCGAAGGAGCGGCGCAGCGCGGCGAGCGCGGCGGTGGTCCGGTCGCCGTGCCTCGCCAGTTCCTCCCGGAAGCGGGCGGTGAGCAGGAGCGCGTAGTCGGTGGCCGCGCCGATGACCAGGATCGAGAGGATGCCCTGGACCTGGCCGTCCACGAGGACGACGTCCCGGTCCGCGAGGACGTAGACGATGCCGCAGGCGAGCCCCAGGGCGAAGACGGAACTGATGATGATCAGGAACGGCAGCAGCACACTGCGGTAGACCAGCAGCAGGATCACCAGGACGGCGGCCAGGGCCACTCCCAGCAGGAGGCCGTCGATGCCGGCGAACGCGTCCTTGAGGTCGGCCTGGGTCGCGGCCGGTCCGGCGAGCTGGGCGGTGGTGCCCGGCACCGTACGGGCCGCGTCGCGCACCTCGTCGAGGGTGGCGGGCAGTTCGTCGCCGAGGTCGGAGCGCAGCTGCACGACGCCCGAGAGGGCTTCGCCGTCCTCGGAGGGCAGGGCGGGCGAGGGGGTACCGACGACGCCGGGCTTCCCGTCCAGCGAGGCGAGTGCCTTGGTCGCCGCGGCCCGTGCCCCGGCCGGGAGGGTGCCTTCGGAGCCGGTCCACACCACGATCGCGGGCACGGTGCCGGACTTCTGGAACGCCTTCTGCTCGTCCGCGACCTTGGTGGACTCGGCGCTGCGCGGCAGGAAGGCCGCCCGGTCGTTGGTCGCCACCTCGCCGAGTTTTCCGGCGTAGGGGCCGAGTGTTCCTCCGATTCCGAGCCAGACGACAAGGAGGGCGAGGGGCACCAGCCATCGGACGGCGCGGTGCCTCGGTGCGGGCTTCATTGCTTCCCCAGGGGTCGACGCGGGACACACAGTGCATGGATTTCTCGATGATTGATTATCTCAATCATCAAGAAATATTAGTCTAGGCGCATGCGCACCACGGACGAGGGACCGGACAGAGGCACGGACGGCGGGCCCACGGGCCTCCAGTCGTTCGCCGTGCTGCTGCGCCGCATGAACAGCGAGTTCAACCGCATCACGCACGAGTTCGCGCAGACGCAGGGGTTGCACCCGACGGATGTGCAGGCGCTGGTCGCCATCCTGGACGCGGACCCGGGCGAGGAGGGGCGGGCGATGACACCGGGGCGGCTGCGCGAGCGGCTGGATCTCACGTCGGGTGCGGTGACGGCGTGTCTGGACCGGCTGGAGCGTGCGGGGCACATCCGGCGGGTGCGGGACAGCGGCGACCGGCGGGTGGTGCATCTTCACTACGCGGCGCCGGCGAAGCACGTGGCCCGTGACTTCTTCAGGCCGCTGGCGGCGGGCACGGATGCGGCGCGCAGGCGGTTCGACGAGGACGAGCTGCGGGTGGTGGTCCGTTTCCTGGAGG
The DNA here is from genome assembly GCF_022347745.1 of Streptomyces sp. OfavH-34-F. Classification (GTDB taxonomy): domain Bacteria; phylum Actinomycetota; class Actinomycetes; order Streptomycetales; family Streptomycetaceae; genus Streptomyces. Next base: position 2,035 of record NZ_JAKRGC010000278.1, on the reverse strand, counting down.
CGATGAACGACGAGCTGGGGCAGCTGCGCCGGACCGAGCCGAGACGGTAGCGCGGGCCGGCGGCGGGGGCGGTCCGGCGCCTTCGTCCGTCACTCCGCCCGGGTTCCGGGGCCGGCCAGGTCGCGGACGGGGCAGCCCCGGACCCCCGGCGTGGGGAACGTACCGAGCGAGGCCACCTCGTAGCCGTCCGGGTAGCCCTTGATCTCCGGGTTCTGCCGGGCGTAGTGCGGCCTGCGGCGGGGTGGCATGAGCCGTACGGCGCGGGCGCGCAGCCGCAGCGCGCCCCGGGTGAGGCCTCGGGCCGCGGCGGCCGGGCGCTCGTAGCGGAAGGCGCGCAGCAGCGGGTCGTCCAGCAGGGCGAGGCTCGCGCCGCGCACCAAGGGGGCGAGCGGGCGGGGGTACCAGGAGGCCATCAGGTCCAGCGTGGCGTCCGAGACGGCGCGGGCGCCCTCGTCGAAACCGAAGTGGGCGTGCTCGTAGGTGTCGAGGGTGTGCTCGAAGTCCTCGTAGGTCTGCGGCAGGTCCTTGATGCCCATGCGGGCGCCGAGCGTCCTGTAGTACGCGGCGAATGCCCGCAGTTCGTGGTCGCTGAGCCGGCGCCAGCCGTAGGCGTCGAGCCACCGCTTCGGGACGACGACGAAGGTGCACAGCACGTAGCGCATGTCGTCGTTGCTGATGTCGTAGGCGGCGTGCATCCGGTTGATCCGGCGCAGGGCCGTGCGGCCCGGGTCGCTGTCGAAGCCGTGCTCGACGACCGCGTCGAGGAGCAGCGCGGTGTCGTCGTAGCGCTTCTGCGTACGGTCCGTCAGTTCGGCTGTCTCGGCGAGGAGTCTGCCGATGCTGGGGACGGCATAGGTGCGGTACAGGGCGAGTTCGAGGGCGCGGGTGACGTCCCACGGGAACTCGTACGTCACGGAGATCCGGTAGATCTCCAGGAAGTCCCGTTCCGGGTCGAGGCGTTGGATCTCCTTCAGCCGGTCGTAACGCTTCACCGCACCGTCCCCCTTGTCCAGGTCGAGTGTCCCAGCGTACGTCGGCGGGCAGGACGGTGAGTACGCGCGACGCACGCGCGTACTCAGGTTGACGGAAGGCGGTTTCCCATGACGGGGATATTCGGTGCTCTGCGCAGGGCCGTGTCCGCGGGCCGCGGTGGCGGCCGTACGGCGGCGGCCCGGCCGGAGCCCGTGCGCCGGCAGCACAATCTCTTCGAGGCGGCCGCCGTCTTCGTCGCGGCGTCGGCCGAGGACGACGAGGAGCGGATGGACGAGGCGAGCGGCTGGGTCTCGCCGGAGCAGCTCTCCTTCGGGGTCGGTGAACTGGCCTGCCGGGCGCTGATCGCACTGGCCCGCGAACGGGGCGAGTCGCCGCAGACGGTGGCGCGGGACCTGCTCGGGGTGACCGCCGACCGCTGAGGCGGGTGCGCGGGGGCCGCTTCGGGGTGGCCGGGTCCAGGTGGCCGGTTCGGGTGGCCGGGGCCCTCGACTAGGGGGTTACTCACTGGTTAAGGTGCGCCGACGACATCCCCCGACGGAGGAGGGCCCAGTGGCCGGGACGGACGACGCGGTCGCCGACGACGACGCGCTGTATGTGCTGACCGCTGTCCTGCTGACCCCCGCGCAGTTCCCCGGCGTGCTCGGCGACGACTACCCGGCGGCGTGCGCGGCACTGCGGCTGGAGCCGTACGCCGAGGGGTACGGGCTCGTCCTGGGTCAGGACGGGGACGGCGCACGGTGGACGGTCGTCGTGGACGACGTGTCCCTGGTGGCGGTGGCCATCGCCTCCTGGGACTGCGGGATGGAGTACGACCTCTCGCCGGACGACCGGTCGGTGGTCTGCGCGCTCCCCGGCTGGCCCCTCGCGCTCGCCGTCGCGGCGCCGGGGGTGCCCGCGCCGCACGACCCGGTGGCCGATCCGGGCGCGGACGGGGACGCTCCCGCCACGCTGTCGCCGCCGGACACGGAGGAGTGGGGACCGGCCCAGCGGCGGATGGGCGCGGACGCCATCGCCGCCCAGTGGGCCGACTGGCGCGGCCAGG
>NZ_JAKRGC010000277.1 GCF_022347745.1 Streptomyces sp. OfavH-34-F | reverse complement strand
ACCCCGGCCGAGGGGGGCCGCTGCGTGCTGCTGTGCGGCACGGGCGACGCCGACCGGACCGTCGCCGCCGCTGCCCGCTGGGCGGGCCGGGCCCCCGGACGGCCCCGGCTGGTCGGCGTCGGACGGTTCGCGGCCCGGATCGAGTTCAGCGTCGAGCTGGGCAACCTGGACATCCGGTACGCGGCCCGCTGCGGCGCCGGATACCGCGACCCCGCGTACGCGCGCGGCCGCGCCGACGTCACGGCGCCGGACGGCGAGGGCACCGTCACCGAGAACCTCCAGCGCGCCCTGGACCTGATCGCCGACGGCGGCATCCGCCCGGCGGCCATGAACCTGCCGCGCTTCCCGCTGGAACGGGCCGGCGAGGCCTACGCCGAACTGCGCACCCGGCCCGCCCACCCCGCGGTGCTCTTCTCCCACCGCACCGGCGACCGACCCGAGGAGCACCCCGCACCGTGACCCCCGCCATCCCGTCCGGCGCGCCGGACACCGGCCACCGGCCGTTCCCCCCGGCCGAGCGGGCCGGAACCCTGGTCCACCGCTTCCTGGACACCGCCGCCGCGCACCCCGGCCGGGACGCCGTGGTGACCCCCGCCACCCGCTGGACGTACCGGGAGACCGAGGAGCTGTCCGCCCGGGTGGCCGCCGGGCTCGTCGCGGCCGGCCTGCGCCCCGGTCAGCGCGTCGCCCTGCTCTTCTCGCACGGCGCCGAGATGATCGCCGCCCTCCTCGGCGTGCTGCGGGCCGGGCTGTCGTACGTGCCGCTGGACGCCGCCTACCCCGAACCGCGGCTCGCGTTCATGGCCGCCGACTCCGGCGCCGCCGCCCTCGTCACCGTCCGGGAGGCGCTGCCGCGCGCCGCCGCGCTCGCCGGGGACCGGCCCGTGCTCGCCTACGAGGACCTGGCCCGCCACGACTCCGGCGAGCCGGAGGCGCGCGCCACACCGGACGGCGAGGCGTACGTCCTGTACACCTCGGGCTCCACCGGCCGGCCCAAGCCCGTGACCCAGGTGCACCGCAACGTGCTGCACCACACCCGGGTCTGGACCGACGGCCTGCGGATCGGCCCCGGCGACCGGCTGACCCTGCAATCCGCGTACAGCTGGGACTCCGCCGTCCAGGACACCTTCGCCGCCCTGCTCAACGGCGCCGCCCTGTACCCCGTCGACCTCAAGTCGCTCGGGGTGAGCGGACTGCTGGAGTGGATGGCGCGCGAACGCCTCACCGTGTACCACTCGACGCTGCCCGTCTTCCGGGCCCTCGTACGGGCGATGGAATCGCGTGGCACCGCCCTCCCCGCCATGCGCATGCTCGCGCTCGGCGGCGACACCCTGCACCTCGCCGACCTCGAGGCCTGCCGGCGCGCCTTCGGGCCGCACTGCCGGGTCGCGGGCGCCTACGGCTCCACCGAGTGCTCCTGCGCACTGCTGCGCGTCGCGGACCCCGACTACCGCCCGCCGACCGGCGTCTTCCCGCTCGGCCTCCCCGTGACGGGGACCACCGTCCGGCTCCAGGACCCCGAAGGGCGGACCGTGGAGGGGCCCGGCGAGGGCGAGATCGTCGTCGTCAGCCCCTACCTCGCGCCCGGCGCCGCCGCCCCCGACCTGTCGTACCGCACCGGCGACCTGGCGCGCCGGCTGCCCGACGGCACCCTGCTGCTCATCGGGCGCGTCGACTTCCAGGTCAAGATCTCCGGTATCCGGGTCGAGACCGGCGAGGTGGAGAGCGCCCTCAAGGACCTGCCGCAGGTCCGCGAGGCCGTCGTCATGCCGTACACCGACCGGCTCGGCGAACGCCAGCTGGCGGCCCACCTGGTGGCCGAGCCCGGCACCCGGCCCGGGGCCGCCGCCCTGCGGGCCGCCCTGCGCGGCACCCTCCCGGACCACGCCGTGCCCACCGCGTACGTCCTGCTCGACGCGCTGCCGCTCACCGCGAACCACAAGATCGACCGCAGGGCGCTGCCCGACCCGCTGACCGCCGCGCAGCCCGCCGGGGGCTCCGGCCCCTACCCCGGCGGCTCCCTCGAACGCGCCGTCGCCGACGCCTGGTACGACGTGATCGGCGTCGCGGACGCCGGCCCCGACGACAACTTCTTCGACCTCGGCGGCACCTCGCTGCGCATGGCCGCCGTCCACGAACGGCTGACCAGGACCGTCGCCCCCGGACTGCGGATGACCGACCTGTACCGGGCGCCGACCGTCCGGAGCCTGGCCCGGCTGATCCGGCGGGCCGCCGGCCCCTCCGGACCGGACACCGGGGACGCCGCCGCCGGCACCGCCCGGGGCGCCCGCCGCCGTACGGTCCGCCGCCCCCGCCGGACCGAGACCACCGCCCACCACTCCCCGACACTCCCGCCCCCCGGCGGAGACCGAACCGTGGCCCCTGGAGGGAACCGTGACTGACCGCGCGTACGACGACTCAGCCCTGGACGGCCGGATTGCCGTCGTGGGCCTGGACTGCCGACTGCCGGGCGCCCGTGACCACACGGAGTTCTGGCGCGACCTGCTGGCCGGCACCGAGCGCATCGCCGACGTGGACGAGGACACGCTGAGTGCCGCCGGTGTCCCCCCGGAGTCGATCGCCGACCCCCGCTACGTGCGCCGCGCCTCGGCCGTCGAGGACGCCGACCTGTTCGACGCGTCGTTCTTCTACCTCTCCGCCCGCGAGGCCGAGCGGATGGACCCGCAGCTGCGGATGTTCCTGCAGTGCTCCTGGGCCGCGCTCGAACACAGCGGCCACGACTCGGAGCAGTACCCGGGCCGCATCGGCGTCTTCGCCGGCGCGCTCACGAGCACGTACCTCCTGAACAACGTGCTCACCGGGGAGAAGGGCTTCAACGGCTCGATCCGGCGGATGCGCCAGGACCTGCCCACGCTGATGGGCAACGACCCCAACTACCTGGCCACCCGGGTCTCCTACCACCTCAACCTCACCGGCCCCAGCATCTCCGTACAGACTGCCTGCTCGACGTCGCTGGTCGCCATCCACACCGCCGTCCAGAGCCTGCTGTCCGAGGAGTGCGACGTCGCGCTGGCGGGCGGCGTGGCGCTGCGCTTCCCGCAGGAGGCGGGTTACGTCCACGAGTCCGACGGCATCGCCTCGGGCTCCGGCACGGTCCGGCCGTTCGACGCCGGCGCCGACGGCACCGTCTTCGGCAACGGGGCCGGCGTGGTGGTCCTCAAGCGGCTGGCCGACGCGCTCGCCGACGGGGACACCGTCTGGGCCGTCGTCCGGGGCTCCGCGGTCGGCAACGACGGCGCCGACCGGGCGGGTTACTCCGCGCCCGGCGTCTCCGGCCAGGCCGCCGTCCTCGCCGAGGCGCTGGCCGTCTCCGGCGTGGACCCCGCCGACGTCAGCTACCTGGAGGCGCACGGCACCGGAACGCGCATGGGCGACCCGATCGAACTCGCCGCCGCGGCCCAGGTCTACGCCGCCGACGGCGCCCCGCCGCTCACCGTCGGCTCGGTCAAGGCCAACCTGGGCCACCTCAGCGTGGCCGCGGGCGTCACCTCGTTCATCAAGTGCGTCCTGATGCTGCACCACCGCACCCTCGTACCGACCCCGCACTTCACCGCCTGGAACCCGGAGTGCGCCGTCGAGGCCACCCGCTTCCGCGTCGGCACCGCCGCCGAACCCTGGGACGCCGGCGACCGCCCCCTGCGCTGCGCCGTCACCTCCACGGGCATGGGCGGCACCACCGCCCACGTCGTCCTGGAGGAGGCCCCGCCCACCGGCGACCGGCCCCGCGCCCACGCCGCGCCCGTCGTCGTGCTGCCGGTCTCGGCGAAGTCACCGGCCGCGCTGACGGCGGCCCGCACCGCCCTCGCCGACCACCTGGAGGCGACCGCCCCCGCCGAGACGGGCGAGTGGGGCGACACCGGCCTCGACGACACGGCGTACACCCTCGCCACCGCCCGCCGCACCTTCAACTACCGGACCGTCGTCACCGCCCCGGACCGCGCCACCGCCGTACAGGCCCTGCGCAGCGGCGACCCGCGCCACGCCCACCAGGACTCCGGACAGCCCGCCGACCGGCCCGTCGTCCTGCTCTTCCCCGGCCAGGGCACCCAGCACCCCGCCATGGGCCAGGGCTGGTACGAGCACCTGCCGGTGTTCCGCGACACCCTGGACGAGTGCGCCGAACTGCTCCTGCCCCACCTCGGGCTGGACCTGCGGGACGTGCTCTACCCGGCCCTGCGCGGGACCGGCGCAGCGTCCGGCGCCCCGAGCCTGGACCGCACCCTGCTCACCCAGCCGGCCCTGTTCGCCGTCGAGTACGCGCTCGCCCGGCAGTGGCAGGCGTGGGGCGTGCGCCCCGCCGCCCTCGTCGGACACAGCGTCGGCGAGTACGTCGCCGCCACCCTCGCCGGGGTCTTCCGGCTGCCGGACGCCCTGCGGGTGATCGCCGCACGCGGCCGCCTGGTGGACGAGCTGCCCGGCGGCGTGATGGCCGCCGTCATGCTGCCGCCCGGCGAACTGGCCGGCTACCTCGGCGACGACGTCGCGCTGGCCGCGGTCAACGAGCCCGCCGTCTGCACCGTCGCCGGAACCAGGGAGGCGGTCCGCGACCTCACCGCCCGGCTCGGCGCCGACGGGGTCGCCCACCGCAAGGTCGTCACCTCGCACGCCTTCCACTCGCCGATGATGGACCCCGCCGTCGGGCCGCTCACCGAACTGCTGCGCGGCATCGAACTGAGCCGCCCCCAGATCCCGTTCCTGTCCAACCGGACCGGGACCTGGATACGCGACGAGGAGGCCACCGACCCCGCCTACTGGGGCGCCCACCTGCGCGACACCGTCCGGTTCTCCGACTGCCTCGCCACCCTCCTCGCCGACGGCGACCACGTCTTCCTCGAAGCCGGCCCCGGCCAGACCCTGGCCACGTTCACCCGCCGCCACCCGGACCGGGAGACCGGCGTGCCGGTCATCACCTCCGCCGCCCGCGGCCGCGACGCCGCCGCCGACCTCACCGCCGTGCACGCCGCGCTCGGCCGGCTCTGGGCGGCCGGCCTGCCCGTGGACTGGGCGGGCCTCCACGCCGGCCGGGGACGCGGCCGGGTGCCGCTGCCCACCTACCCCTTCGAGGGCACCCGCTACTGGATCGACCCCGGCCCGGACACCCTGACCGCCGGCACCGGCCGCGCCGCCGCCGCGCCGGGCGGGAAACTGCCCCTGGACGACTGGCTCTCGGCGCCCGTCTGGCGCCCGGCCGTCGGCACCACCGACACCGGGCCCCGGCCCCTCACCGACCCCGTACTCCTCTTCGCGGACCCGGACGGCACCGCCGAACGCCTGGCGGCACACGCCTTCGCCGGCGAGGTGATCACCGTGCGCGCGGGCGACGCGTACGGCCGCGACGGCGACACCTGGACCGTGCGCCCCGACTCCGAGGACGACCACGCCCGGCTCGTCGCCGACCTGCTCGCCGAGGACCGGCTGCCCGGCCACCTGGTGCACGCCTGGTCCACCGGGACGCTCCCGCCCGAACGCGGCGTCCCGCGCTTCGAACAGGCCCAGCGGGCCGGGCTCTACAGCCTGATCGCCCTGGTCAAGGCGCTGAGCGAGCACGGCGTCACCCGCCCCCTGCAACTCGACCTGATCAGCGCCGGAGCGTACGCGGTGAGCCCTGCCGAGCCCGAGCCGGTCTCCGAACGGGTCACCCTGGCCGTGGCCGCCCGGGTCATCGGCCAGGAGCACGGCAACATCGGCGCCCGCCACTTCGACCTGCCCGCCCGGCCCGACGAGCGGTCGCTGCGCACGCTCGCCGCCGAACTGGGCACCCTGCGGCGCCCGGAGGTGGCCGTCACGCTGCGCGGCGCCACCCGCTGGGTCGCCGAGATGGCCCGCATCCGCGCCGACTGGAACGCCCCGGCCGCGTCCCGCCTCAAGGACGGCGGCGTCTACCTGATCACCGGCGGCCTCGGCGAGATCGGCTCCACCATCGCGGGGTGGCTGCACCGCGAGTGCGGGGCCCGGCTCGCCCTGCTGACGCGCGAGGCCCTGCCCGCCCGCGCGGCCTGGGACGCCTGGCTGGAGGAGCACCCGCACGACGACGAGACGGCGCTGCGGATCACCCGGCTGCGCGCCCTGGAGGCCGCGGGCGCCGCCCCGTTCCTCGTGAACGCCGACGTCGCGGACGCCGACGGGCTGCGCACCGCCGTCGAGAAGGTGAAGGCCCAGTTCGGCGGGCTCGACGGGGTCGTCCACGCGGCCGGCCTGCCGAGCGAGCAGTGGGACCGCGCCATCACCGCCGCCAGCGTCGAGCAGTGCCAGTGGCACTTCGTGTCCAAGGCACACGGCCAGATCGCCCTGGAGAAGGTCCTCGCCGACCACCCCGTCGACTTCTGCCTCATGCTGTCCTCGCTCGCCGGGGTGCTCGGCGGCCTGCGGCTGCTCGGCTACGGCGCCGCCAACCACTTCATGGACGCGGCGGCCGAACGCGCCAACCGGGGCCTGGACCGCACCGTGTGGATCAGCGCCGCCTGGGACGTGTGGCAGCACCACCAGGACGAGAAGCGGGCCCTGTCCGCCATCGGACGCAGCATGGACGACAAGGCCATCCAGCCGGACGAGGGCCTGGAGACCATCCGCCGGCTCCTGACCCTCCGCGACGTCTCCCACGTCGCCGTCTCCACCTGGGACATCGACCACCGGCTCGACCAGTGGGTGCGCGACGAGCGCATCGCCCGGCCGGTGGCCGGGGTCGCCGCCACGACGGACGCGGACGCCACCGCCGGCGACCTCACCGACCAGGTGGCCCGGCTGGTGCGCGACGCCCTGGGCAGCGAGGACATGCCGCTGGACGGCGACATCTTCGAGTACGGCGGCGACTCGCTGCTCATCGTCCGGCTGCTCTCGAATGTGCGCGAGCAGTTCTCCGTCGAGGTGTCGCTGGCCGACGTGCTCGGCGACCCGACCCCGCGGGCGCTCGCCGGCCTGGTCGACGACCGCCTCCGGGCCGCCGCCGCGACCGACGACGAGGTCGCGCTGCTGGCCCGGGAGCTGGACGGGCTCGACCCGGCCGAGCTCGAACGGCTGCTCGCGGCGGCCGAGACCGACCCGGCCGCGGACCCGGCGGCCGGCACCTCTCAGGAACAGGAGCGCTGAGGTGGACTTCAGCCTGATCTTCTTCTCGGGCGACGAGAAGAACAAGTACCGGTTCGTCCTCGACGCGGCCAAGTACGCCGACGAGAACGGCTTCACCGCGATCTGGACCCCGGAACGGCACTTCCACCGGTTCGGCGGCCTCTACCCGAACCCCTCGGTGCTCGGCGCCGGCCTGGCCATGGCCACCCAGCGCCTCCAGATCCGGGCCGGCAGCGTCATCCTCCCGCTGCACAGCCCGATCCGGGTCGCCGAGGAGTGGTCCGTGGTGGACAACCTCTCCCGCGGCCGGGCCGGCATCGCCCTGGCCACCGGCTTCAGCCCGGTCGACTTCGCCATCAACCCGACGGGCTGGGAGGACCGGCGCCGGCGCACCTTCGACGCCGTCACCACCCTGCGCGAACTGTGGGAGGGCGCGCCGGTCTACGTACAGGACGGCCTGGGCAACCACGTCGAGATCGAGCTGCACCCGCAGCCCGTCCAGCCCGAACTGCCGATCTGGCTCACCTGCACCAAGAGCCCGGAGACCTTCGAGGCCGCCGGCCGGCTCGGCTGCAACGTGCTGACCGCGCTCATCGACATGACCAACGAGGAGCTGGAGGACAAGCTCGCCCTCTACTTCAAGACCCTCCGGGAGCACGGGCACGACCCGGACGGCGTCACCGTCACGCTGATGCTGCACACGTTCATCGGCACCGACCTCGACGAGGTCCGCGAGACCGTCCGCGAGCCCTTCAGCGACTACCTGCGCTCCTTCTTCACCGTCATCGACTCGCAGAAGAAGAACCTCGCGCCGGGCGCCGGCGTGCGGGACATGACGCAGAGCGACCAGGACCAGCTGATCGAGTTCGCCTTCGACAAGTACTTCGAGAAGGGGGCGCTCCTCGGCACCCCGGACTCCTGCGGCGCCGTCGTCGACCGGTTCAAGGGGATGGGCGTCACCGAGATCGCCTGCCTCATCGACTTCGGCATCGACGAGGACCTCGTCGTGGAGAGCCTCAGCCACCTCAACGAGCTGCGCGGGCGGTACGCATGAGTGACGCGCTCGCCACCCGCCTCGCGGCCCTCACCCCGGAACAGCGCGCCCGCCTCCGCGCCGCCCTGCCCACAGCGCGGCCCGACACCGGAGAACCGACCCCCGGACAGCTCCGGCTGTGGCAGGTGCACCACCAGGTGGACGGCCGGCCCGTCGACGTGGTCTGCCAGGCCGTCCGGCTCACCGGCGCCCCCGTCGACCTCGACCTCCTCGCCGAGCGGATACGCGGCTTCACGGCCGCCCACGAGGCCCTGCGCACCACCTTCGCGACCTCCGCCGACGGCACGGTGCGCCGCGTCGTCCACCCGGAACTCCCGCCCCGCGTCACCCGGGTCCGCTGCGCCGACGAGGCCGAGGCCCACGCCGTCGCCCTGCGCCTCGCGGCGGAGCCGTTCGACCTGGCCGGCGGACCGCTGCTGCGCGTCGCCCTGGCCGAGGGGCCGGCGCCCGACCGGGCATGGGTCCTGGTCGCCGTGCACAACCTGGTCTTCGACGCCTGGTCGTTCGAACTGCTCCTCGACGAACTGGCCCGGGAGACGGGCCCGGCCGCCGCGCCCCGCCCGTTCGGGGCCTTCGTCCGGGACCAGGCGGACTGGCTGCGGGGCCC
>NZ_JAKRGC010000276.1 GCF_022347745.1 Streptomyces sp. OfavH-34-F | reverse complement strand
GCCGGGGGCCCGTCCCCGGTCAGGCGGCGAGCAGCGGGACCAGGCAGCGGCGGGCGAAGTCGCGGACCTGGGCGTCGTCGTCCAGTTCGAAGCAGCTGACCGGGTTGAGGAGGAAGGAGACGGTGATGCGCACCATGAGTTCGGCGACGGGGGTCGGGTCGGTCTCCGGTCCGCCCTCCAGGCGCCGGACCTCGCGCAGCCGGCCGGCCAGATAGCCCCGGATCGCGAGGAAGGCCGGGCCGCTCTCCACGGTCAGGAACGGCAGCATGGTCTCCGGTTCCAGGCGCAGCAGGCCCCCGATGAGCGGGTGTTCGCGGATGTGCCGGAGCACCGCGGCGAAGCCCTCGACCAGCCGGTCCTCGGGCGTCGGCAGCGCGGCGACCGCCTCGTCCACCTCCACCACGAACCGGCGGTACTCGCGCAGCAGGCACGCCGAGACCAGGCTGTCCTTGTTGCCGATCCGCCGGTACACGGTCACGCGCGAGACACCGGCGCGCCGGGCCACGTCGTCGACGGTCGAGCGGCGCAGCCCGAAGGTCATGAACTGCTCGCGCGCCGCGTCCAGGATCTGCTCGCCCAGCGCATCGGCGCCCGCCGGCGCCCCGCCGGGGGCCGTCCCCCCGCTGCCGCCTGCCGTCATGGGCCCTCCCCCGTCGCACCGGCTCGCCCCCCGGGAGGGGAGCCGGAACAGAGTGACACGCGACGTACCCGCGTATCCAGGGCGGGACCGGCCGGTCAGCCGAAGTCGTACACGGTCACCGACACCCCGCGGTCCGTCAGGCGGGCCGATATCAGGGGCTCGATCCGCGCCCAGGTGCCGCCCGCGAGGCCGCAGCCGATGCGGGGCATGTGGACCGAGGCGCCCAGCTCCCGGGCCCGGTCGGCGACGGCGGCGAGCCCGGTGTCGATGGCCTCGTAGCGCACGGGGACGCCCTTGCTGCCCCGGCGCATGCCGTGCTGGCCCACCAGGTTGGCCACGTGGACGAACGGGGAGACCTGGACGAACTGGACGGCGCCGAGGCCGAAGTCGTTGTGGGCGCGGTCGCGGTGCCAGGAGCGGTAGGCGGCCTCGGGCTCCGGCCAGCGGCGCGAGAGGGCGAGGACGAAGCCCTTGCCCCAGCCGCCGAGATCGTTGCAGACATGCACGATGATCTTGACGCCCTTGCCCTGCGGCGCGGTCGCGTCCCCCTGTACGTAACTGATCCCGGACATGGCTCCACGTTAGGCGGCGGCACTGACAGCCGCCGGTCAGGGCTTTCACATCAGTGGTGAGACAGCAATACTGTTGCACCGGGCGGGCGGGGGCGCCGGGGCCCGTTCGCAGCACCGGACACGAGGAGCGGACCATGGCGACCGAGGCCGAGGAGCCGAAGCTCACCGTCGACGAGCTGGCGGCCCGTGCCGGGGTGACCGTGCGCACGGTGCGGTTCTACAGCACGCGCGGGCTGCTGCCGCCGCCGGTGATCGGGCCGCGCCGGGTCGGGCACTACGGGCACGACCACCTCTCGCGGCTGGCGCTCATCGAGGAGCTCCAGCACCAGGGCATGACGCTCGCCGCGATCGAACGGTACCTGGAGCAGCTGCCGCCCGATCTGAGCGCCCACGATCTGGCCATCCACCGGGCCCTCGTGGCGTCCTGGGCGCCGGACTCGCCGGAGGACGCCTCACGGGCGGAGCTGGAGCGGCGGGCCGGGCGGCCGCTCGGCCAGGAGGACCTCGACCGGCTGGCCGCGCTGGGCGTGCTGGAGCGGTCCGCGCCCGAGGACGGGGTGTTCCGGCTCGATCCGGGGCTGCTGCGGCTGGGCGTGGAGCTGCTCGACGTGCCGATCGCGCACGAGACGATCCTCGCCGCCCGTACGGTCCTGATGGAGCACACCCGCGCGGCCGCGCAGGAGCTGACCCGGCTCTTCCGGGACGAGGTGTGGAGTCCGTACCGGGAGCGCGAGGCGGACCCGGAGCACGTGAAGGCGATGAAGTCGCTCTCCGCGCACATGCAGCCGCTGGTGCTCCAGGCGCTGGTGACGGCGTTCCAGCGGTCGCTCAAGGAGCAGCTGCGGGCCGCGTTCACGGCCGAGTGAGCCGCGGGGCCGGTGTGCCGTACCGCCGCCGGCGCGGGACGGCAGGGCACACCGGCCCGGGTGCTCAGTCGTGGAAGGTCTCGCCCTTCTCCGCCTTCTCCACCAGCAGCGCGGGCGGCAGGAAGCGGTCGCCGTAGCGTTCGGCGAGTTCCCGCGCGCGGGCCACGAAGCCGGGCAGGCCGCCCTCGTAGCCGTTGATGTACTGGAGGACGCCGCCGGTCCACGGCGGGAAGCCGATGCCCATGATGGAGCCGATGTTGGCGTCGGCCACGGTGATCAGGACGTCCTCCTCCAGGCAGCGGACGCTGTCCAGCGCCTCGGAGAAGAGCATGCGCTCCTGCATGTCCGTGAACGGGACATCGGCGTCCGGCTTCCCGAAGTGCTCGCGCAGGCCCGGCCACAGGCGGGTGCGCCTGCCGCTCTCGTCGTACTCGTAGAAGCCGGCGCCGCCGCTGCGGCCGGGGCGGCCGAACTCGTCGACCATGCGGTCGATCACCTCGTCGGCCGGGTGGCCGGGCCAGGTGCCGCCGGCCTCCTCGACGGCCCTGCGGGTCTCGTCGCGGATCTTGCGCGGCAGGGTGAGGGTCAGCTCGTCCATCAGGGAGAGCACCTTGGCCGGGTAGCCGGCCTGGGCGGCGGCCTGCTCGACGGAGGCGGGCTCGACGCCCTCGCCGACCATCGCGACGCCCTCGTTGATGAACTGGCCGATGACGCGCGAGGTGAAGAAGCCGCGTGAGTCGTTGACCACGATCGGCGTCTTCCTGATCCGGCGGACCAGGTCGAAGGCGCGGGCCAGGGCCGCGTCCCCGGTCTTCTCGCCCTTGATGATCTCCACCAGCGGCATCTTGTCGACCGGCGAGAAGAAGTGCAGCCCGATGAAGTCGGCGGGCCGCTCGACGCCCTCGGCCAGCACGGTGATGGGCAGGGTGGAGGTGTTGGAGCACAGCAGCGCGTCCGGCTCGACGACGTCCTGGATCTCCTGGAAGACCCGGTGCTTGAGCGCGGTGTCCTCGAAGACTGCCTCGATGACGGCGTCGCAGCCGGCGAGGTCGGCCGGGTCGGCGGTCGGGGTGATGCGGGCCAGCAGTTCGGCGCGCTTGGCCTCGGTCGTGCGGCCCCGCGCGAGCGCCTTGTCGAGCAGCTTCTCGCTGTACGCCTTGCCCTTGGCGGCGGCCTCGGCGGAGACGTCCTTGAGGACGACCTCGATGCCGGCCTTGGCGCAGGAGTAGGCGATGCCGGCGCCCATCATGCCGGCGCCGAGGACGGCGACCTTGCGGACCGGGCGCTCCTCGATGCCCTTGGGGCGGCTGGCGCCGGAGTTGACGGCCTGGAGGTCGAAGAAGAACGCCTGGATCATGTTCTTGGCGGTCTGGCCGGTGACCAGCTCGGTGAAGTACCGGGCCTCGATGGTCAGCGCGGTCTCGAAGTCGACCTGGGAGCCCTCGACGGCGGCGGCCAGGATGTTGCGCGGCGCGGGCATCGGGGCGCCGGCGATCTGCTTCTTGAGGTTGGACGGGAAGGCCGGCAGGTTCGCGGCGAACTTCGGGTGCGAGGGGGTGCCGCCCGGGATCTTGTAGCCCTTGACGTCCCACGGCTGCCGGGACTCGGGGTGGGCGTCGATGAAGGCGCGGGCCTTGTCGAGCATCTCCTCGGGCGTGGCCGCGACCTCGTGGACCAGGCCGTTCTCCAGGGCGCGCCGGGGGGTGTACTGGGTGCCCTGGAGGAGGACCTTCAGCAGGGCGTCGGCGATGCCCATGAGGCGTACGGTGCGGGTGACGCCGCCCCCCGCCGGGAGCAGGCCCAGGGTGACCTCGGGCAGGCCGATGCGGGAGCCGGGGGCGTCGAGGGCGATGCGGTGGTGGGCGGCGAGCGCGATCTCGTAGCCGCCGCCGAGCGCGGCCCCGTTGATGGCGGCGACGACGGGCTTGCCGAGGGTCTCGATGCGGCGCAGCGCGTTCTTGATGGCGGTGCCGGTGTCGAACGCGAGCTGTGCGTTCTCCGGACCGATCTTGATCATTTCCTTGAGGTCGCCGCCCGCGAAGAAGGTCTTCTTGGCGGAGGTGTAGATGATGCCCCGGATGGAGTCCTTCTCGGCCTCGGCGCGGTCGGCGACGGCCGCGATGGAGTCCTTGAACGCCTGGTTCATCGTGTTGGCGGACTGGTCGGGATCGTCCAGTACGAGGGTGACGACGCCGGTCTCGTCCTGTTCCCAGCGGATGGTCGTGCTCTCGGTCATGGGTGTGTCTTCTCCGTAGGAAGGGGGGACGGTCAGAGACGCTCGACGACGGTGGCGATGCCCATGCCGCCGCCCACGCACAGGGTGGCGAGGCCGTAGCGCTGGTCGCGGCGCTCCAGTTCGTCGATGAGGGTGCCGAGGATCATCGCGCCGGTGGCGCCCAGCGGGTGGCCGAGCGCGATGGCGCCGCCGTTGACGTTGACCTTGTCGAGCGAGAGCCCCATGTCGCGGACGAAGCGCAGGACGACCCCGGCGAACGCCTCGTTGATCTCGACCAGGTCGATGTCGTCGATGGTGAGTCCGGCCTTGGCCAGCGCCTTGCGGGTGGCGGGTGCCGGGCCGGTGAGCATGATGGTGGGCTCGGAGCCGGAGACGGCGGCCGAGACGATTCGGGCGCGCGGGGTGAGGCCGTAGCGCTCGCCGGTCTCCTTGTTGCCGATGGCCACGAGGGCGGCGCCGTCCACGATGCCGGAGGAGTTGCCCGCGTGGTGGACGTGGTCGATCTTCTCGACCCAGTGGTACTTCTGGAGCGCCACCGCGTCGAAGCCGCCCATCTCGCCGATGGTCGCGAAGGACGGCTTGAGCGCGGCGAGGGAGTCGGCGGTGGTGCCGGGCCGCATGTGCTCGTCGTGGTCGAGGACGACGAGGCCGTTGCGGTCCTTGACGGGGACGACGGACCGCGCGAAGCGGTTGTCCTTCCACGCCTCGGCGGCCCGCTCCTGGGAGAGCGCGGCGTACTCGTCCACGTCGCGGCGCGAGAAGCCCTCGATGGTGGCGATGAGGTCGGCGCCGATGCCCTGCGGGGCGAAGCCGGTCTCGTAGTTGGTCATCGGGTCCATGGCCCAGGCGCCGCCGTCCGAGCCCATCGGCACGCGGGACATCGACTCGACGCCGCCCGCCAGGACCAGGTCCTCCCAGCCCGAGCGGACCTTGGCGGCGGCCAGGTTGACGGCTTCCAGGCCGGAGGCACAGAAGCGGTTCTCCTGGACGCCGGCGACGGTGTCGGGCAGGCCGGCCGCGATGGCGGCGATCCGGGCGATGTCGGAGCCCTGGTCGCCGAGCGGGCTGACCACGCCGAGGACGATGTCGTCCACGGCGGCCGGGTCGAGGCTGGGGAAGCGGTCGCGGATCTCGTGGATGAGGCCGACGACGAGGTCGATGGGCTTGGTGCCGTGCAGGGCCCCGTTGGCCTTGCCGCGGCCGCGCGGGGTGCGGATCGCGTCGTAGACGAATGCTTCGGTACTCAAGACAGCTGCCTTTCGAGGGTGGTGGCGCGGCGGGTCCGGCGCGGGGTCCGGCTCGGAGGATCAGGCTCGGGGGGTTCCGGCTCGGAGGATCGGGCTCGGGGGTCAGGCGAGCAGCGAGCGGCCGATGATCTCCTTCATGATCTCGGTCGTGCCGCCGTAGATGGTCTGGATGCGGCCGTCGGTGAACGCCCTGGCCACCGGGTACTCCGCCATGTACCCGTAGCCGCCGTGCAGTTGCAGACAGCGGTCGGCGACGCGCTTCTGCAGTTCGGTCGCCCACCACTTGGCCATGGAGGCGTGTACGGCGTCGAGGGTGCCCTCGGAGTGGTCCACGATGCACCGGTCGAGGAAGGCGCGGGTGACGGCGCACTCGGTGGCCATCTCCGCGATCTCGAAGCGGATGTGCTGGAGCTTGGCGAGCGGGCGGCCGAACGCCTCGCGCTCCTTGACGTAGGCGGTGGTGATCTCCAGGAGGTGTTCGGCGGCGGCGATCCCGGCGACGGCGATACCCATGCGTTCCTGGGCGAGGTTGGTCATCAGGTGGATGAAGGCGCCGTCGCGCTCACCGAGCAGGTTCTCCTTGGGCACGCGCACGTCGTGGAAGAACAGTTCGGCGGTGTCCTGGGACTTCTGGCCGATCTTGTCGAGGTTGCGGCCCCGCTCGAAGCCCTCCGCGCCGCGTTCCACGACGATCAGCGAGAGGCCCTTGGCGCCGCCCTCCGGGGTGGTCTTCGCGACGACGACCACCAGGTCGGCCAGGATGCCGTTGGAGATGAACGTCTTGGAGCCGTTGAGCAGCCAGTGGTCGCCCTTGTCCTCGGCGGTGGTGCGGATGCCCTGGAGGTCGGAGCCGGCGCCGGGTTCGGTCATGGCGATGGCGGTGATGGTCTCGCCGCTGCAGAAGCCGGGCAGCCAGCGCCGCTTCTGCTCCTCGGTCGCCAGACCGGTGAGGTAGGGGCCGATGATGTCGTTGTGCAGGCCCAGCGCGAGGCCGGGGGTGCCGGCGCGGGTGAACTCCTCGGCGAGGACGGCGCTGTAGCGGAAGTCCGGGTTGCCGCCACCCCCGTACTCCTCGGGCACGGCGAGGCCCAGCAGGCCCTGGCGGCCGGCGGCGCGCCAGGCGTCGCGGGAGACGATGCCGTCCTTCTCCCACTGCTCGTAGTGCGGAAGGACCTCCTTGGCGAGGAAGGTGCGCACGGTCTCGCGGAACGCGTCGTGCTCGTCGGTGAAGATCTGCCGCTGCATCAGTCGGTGGTGTCCTTCCGGGTGGTCCGCAGGCCGGGCACGTCCCAGTCGGCGGCGACGGCTTCGGTGTCCGCGCCCGGCAGGGCGGGGCCGGTGCGCACGGAGGTGGGCGTGGCCGTGAAGCGGGGCGCGGGCGCGGGCTGGGTGAGTCCGCCGTGTTCGACGAAGGTGGCGCGGGCGGCCAGATGGGGGTGGTGCGGGGCCTCGCGGAGCGAGAGGACGGGGGCGACGCAGGCGTCCGTCCCCTCGAAGACGGCGGTCCACTCGGCCCGGGTCCGGCTGCGGAACCGGTCGGCGACCGCGGCGCGCAGCTCGTCCCAGCGGGCGAGGTCGCCCCGGTCCGGGGCGGTGTCCGGGAGGCCGAGGAGCGTGACGAACTCGTCGTAGAACCGCTGTTCCAGCGGGCCGACCGCCATGTACCGGCCGTCCGCGGTCTCGTAGGTGCCGTAGAACGGGCAGCCGCCGTCCAGCAGGTTGGCTCCGCGCCGGTCCTGCCAGCCGCCGGCCGCGAGCATGCCGTGGATCATCGTGGCGAGGTGGGCGGCGCCGTCGACGATCGCCGCGTCCACGACCTGTCCGGTGCCGCCGGG
Source organism: Streptomyces sp. OfavH-34-F (assembly GCF_022347745.1). Taxonomy (GTDB): domain Bacteria; phylum Actinomycetota; class Actinomycetes; order Streptomycetales; family Streptomycetaceae; genus Streptomyces. The sequence goes on along the minus strand of NZ_JAKRGC010000276.1, from coordinate 1,383 downwards.
CGTCCGGGCGTGCTGGAGGGCGGCGAGGACGCCGACGACGAGGTAGAGCGAGCCGCCCGCGTAGTCGCCGAGCAGGTTGGCCGGGACGGTGGGCGGCTCGCCGGGGGCACCGATCATGGAGAGGGTGCCGGTGGGCGCGATGTACGCGATGTCGTGTCCGGCGCGCGGGGCGAGCGGCCCGTCCTGGCCCCAGCCGGTCATCCGCCCGTAGACGAGCTTCGGGTTGCGGGCCAGGCAGACCTCGGGTCCGACGCCGAGGCGTTCGGCGACGCCCGGCCGGTAGCCCTCGACGAGGATGTCGGCGCGCTCGGCGAGGTCGAGGACGGTGGCCGGGCCGGCGGGGTCCTTGAGGTCGACGAGCACGGAGCGCTTGTTGCGGTTGGTGAGGTCGCGGGCCGGGTCGATGCCGAGTCCGGCGCCGCCGGGGCGGTCGACCCGCACCACGTCGGCGCCCAGGTCGGCCAGCAGCATCGCGGCGAACGGACCGGGTCCGATGCCGGCCAGCTCCACCACCCGGGTTCCGTGGAGGGGACCGCGCGGACCGTTCCCTGTTGCTGTCATCGGGCCCCCAGTGGTGTGACACAACTGATGTAACATCGATGATGCTAAGAACGTGCCGCGCTCCGCACAACCCCCTGGGCAGAGCAAGCGCTTAGTTCTTTCCCGGACTCATGGATACTCCCCCATGACCCCTCCCGGCCACGGTTCGCCACGGCGGCCGCGCTACTCTCTGCTCCGCCCCATCCGGTGCCACCCGTGCGGAGGCTTTCGTGAACAGGCAGAACGGGGCGGACCGCCCCTACGACCTCATCCTTTTCGGCGCCACCGGCTTCGTGGGCGCGCTCACCGCCGCCTACCTCGCCCGGCACGCCCCCGACGGCTGCCGCTGGGCCCTCGCCGGGCGCGACCGCGCCAAGCTGGCGCACCTGCGCGCCCGACTGACCGCCCTCGATCCGCGCTGCGCGGACCTGCCGCTGCTGGAGGCGGACGTCTCCGACGCCGGTTCGCTGCGTGCGCTGGCCGAGTCCGCGCACGTGGTGGCCACGACCGTCGGCCCCTACGTCTGGTACGGCGAGGGCCTGGTCGCCGCCTGCGCCGAGGCGGGCACCGACTACGCGGACCTCACCGGCGAGCCGGAGTTCGTGGACCGGATGTACGTGGAGTACGACGCGCGGGCCCGCGAGACCGGCGCCCGGCTCGTGCACGCCTGCGGCTTCGACTCCGTACCGCACGACCTGGGCGCCTACTTCACGGTCGGGCGGCTCCCGGCCGGCGTGCCGCTGCGCGTCGACGGCTTCGTCCGCAGCGACGCCGTCTTCTCCGGCGGTACGTTCGCCTCGGCGCTCACCGCGATGGGCCGGGGCCGGCAGACGGCCCGCGCCG